>CALESG010000086.1 GCA_937907215.1 uncultured Ruminococcus sp. | reverse complement strand
CTTACAACATATTACAATACAAATATATAATATCATCCCCCAACCATTATTCGATACAGATAATTTCATAAAAACCTCCAAAAATAATTTATAAAACTATTGACAAAAGAAAATGAATGTGATATAATATATAAAGTAATGAGCCGGTGTGTCGGAATGGCAGACGAGACGGACTCAAAATCCGTTGTAGGTGACTACGTGTGGGTTCAAGTCCCACCACCGGCACCAACGCCTTTTTCTTTATGAAAAGGGCGTTTTTTTATTGCCTTTTTACATTGACAAATATTTAGTATATTAAACTATTTAATATCCGACCTTTATTATCACATTAAATTATTATAAGATGATATTATATATTTGTATTGTAATATGTTGTAAGATAAAAAAATAGCCGCTTGAATGATTCAAACGGCTGTTTGCTGTGGCGTGCCTGGAGGGATTCGAACCCCCGACCTACTGGTTCGTAGCCAGTCACTCTATCCAGCTGAGCTACAGGCACATCGTTCCTCACAACGTTATATATTATATCATGCTTTGAATCATTTGTCAAGCGTTTTTTCAAAAAAAATCAGATTTTTTCAAAAAAATTTTTGAGCAGGCGTTTTTATATGTGTTATATAGGCTTTTTCTTTGCAAAAATGACTTTTTTTAAAACAAATATAAAACAAATATAAAATGCCTTGACAAAATATAATCTTTCTGGTATAATATAAAACGTTGCATGAGACATTAGCTCAGTCGGTAGAGCATACGCCTTTTAAGCGTAGGGTCGAGGGTTCAAATCCCTCATGTCTCACCAGTGGACGATACAGGCGAAAGTTTTTATTTTACTTTCGCCTGTTTTTTTATTTTTATTATTTTAATTGAGGTTCTTGTGCGTATAATATAAAGTAGCTTGGCTTGATACAGCGATAATATCAAATGTTAAATGATAAAATAAAGTTATTCTATCGTTATTCTAAAAAAACAAAAGAATTATAAGAAAATACTGGAAAAGTTCACGAAATGATGATATACTTTAAACGAATATTTTTATATGAGTTACGTATAAGGATTATTCTGTTTTTTATATAAGGAGGTTAATATATGAGAAAAGTACAATTTACTGAAACAGTTCTGCGAGATGCAAACCAATCTCTTATGGCAACTCGTCTTCCGTATAAAGATTACGAAGATATTCTGCCAACTATGGATACAGCAGGCTATTATTCAATAGAATGCTGGGGTGGTGCTACATTTGATTCATGTTTGCGTTATCTTGATGAAGATCCATGGGAAAGACTTAGAAATCTTAGAAAGAATCTTCCTAATAATAAACTTCAGATGCTGCTGCGTGGTCAGAATCTTTTGGGTTACAAGCATTATCACGATGATGTTGTAGAAAAGTTTATTGAGCTGTCCATCAAAAATGGTATTGATATTATCCGTATTTTTGATGCACTAAATGATTTCAGAAACCTTGGAACAGCGTTGGAAGCTACTATGAAGTATGCAACTCCTAATACTATAGCGTCAGGATGCATTTCTTACACTCAAAGTCCGGTTCATACTGTTGACAAGTACGTAAAGATGTGCAAGGAGCTTAAGTCAATGGGATTCCAGACTATATGCCTTAAGGATATGGCTGGTACAATGACTCCATACGAAGCAGAACACCTTATTAAAGGTATCAAAGATGCAGTGGGAGATATTCCGCTTATACTTCATACTCATAGTACAACAGGTATGGCTTATATGACATTGATGAAAGCTATTGAGTGTGGTATTGATGTTATTGATACAGCTGCATCATGTTTCTCAGGAGGAACATCTCAGCCTTCTACCGAAACAATGTTCTATATGCTTAAGCAGTATGGAATTGAAACAGGTCTTAATGAAGATATTATCAATAAGGTAAATGATTACTTTAAGCCTATCAAGCAGAAATATATTGATAATGGCATGATCAATCCTAAAAGTCTTGCAACAGATGCTCAGGCACTTGTATATAAAGTTCCTGGCGGTATGCTTTCAAATATGATCGCTAACCTTACTGATATGAAGGCTATGGATAAATTTGAAGCCGCTCTTGAAGAAATTCCAAAGGTTCGTGCGGATCTTGGCTATCCTCCTTTGGTAACACCACTTTCTCAGATGGTTGGTAATCAGGCTGTTACTAATGTCTTGGTAGGTCAAAGATATAAGCAGATCTCAAAAGAAGTAAAGAATTATATAAAGGGTGAATATGGTATTGCACCTGCTCCTATAAATGAAGAACTTAAGATAAAAGTTTTGGGTGAAGGTGTAGAACCTGTTGACTGCCGTATAGAAGACCAGAAACGTACAGGAGAAGAAATGAAAGAAGCAGCAGATGCTCTTGGAAGCCTTGCACGTTCTGAAGAAGATCTGATGAGCTATATATGCTATCCTGATCAGACTGTTAAGTATCTTGAAAAGCGTAAGGCAGCAGAAGAAAACGAGGCAGTATATACTATTGAAAAGCTGTAAGGAGTGGAGTATATGACAATGATATTTCCCGCAGAGAAAATGAGTATTGCAGATGCAGGTATTACAGCGGTTTTTGGTTATATTGTAGTATTTGCAGGATTGCTTATTCTCATGGTTTTGCTTTATGTTATGGCTGCAATTTTTAAGTCAAAAGCAAATAAAGCTGCAAAAAATGTACAGGTAGAGAGCAATTCAAATGCTCCGGCTGCTGTTAAGGCTGTATCTGCACCAACAGCTCCGGGTTCTGCCGGACATATAAAATTATTCGATGTTCCAGATAAGGAAGCGGCAATGGTAATGGCAGTAGTTGCTTATAATATGCAAAAACCGCTTAATGAGCTGCATTTTATTTCAATCAAGGAGGTAAAGAGCGATGAAGTATAAAGTTACACTTAATGGTAAAACATATGAGGTTGAAGTTGAAGCTGGAAAGGCTATTTTACTTGATGAATATGAGGCACTTGCACCTGCTCAGGCAGTACCTTCTGCTCCTGTTCAAGCTTCACCTGCTGCTCAGGCAGCACCAACACCAGCACCTGCTGCTGTATCATTGGCAGAAGGAGAAACGGTTGAATCACCTATGCCAGGCAACATTCTTAGCATAAATGTAAACCAGGGTGATAAAGTTAAGGAAGGTCAGGTTTTGGCTATCCTTGAGGCGATGAAAATGGAAAATGAAATTCCGGCACCAAAGGATGGTACTATTGTACAGATCGTAACTTCAAAGGGTGCTGTTGTAGAAACCGGTTCACCGCTGTTTGTAATTGCATAAGGAGGGTTATGGATGAATATACTTGATACCCTTCAGACATTATTGAGTGAATCCGGTTTTGCTGGATTTTTAGTTGACGGCGGTTGGAAAAATATTGTTATGATTGCAATAGCCTGTGTTCTTTTATATTTAGGTATTGTAAGGAAATTTGAACCGCTGCTTCTTGTTGGAATCGCATTTGGCTGCTTGCTTGTAAATATTTCAAACTTCTTTGTAGACGGTGCAAGTTCTGCAAATGCTTTGTATCATCCAGAGCTTTGGAGTGCATTTCTTGATGAATCAAGTGAATATTATCATAGCTATGGACATATCATGTCCAATGGCGGACTGCTTGATATTCTTTATATTGGAGTTAAGACTGGTCTTTATCCGTCACTTATATTCCTTGGAGTAGGTGCAATGACTGACTTTGGACCTCTTCTTGCAAATCCAAAGAGCCTTCTTCTTGGTGCTGCTGCACAGATGGGCGTATTCCTTGCATTCTTTGGTGCTGTATGCCTTGGCTTTGAAGGAAATGAAGCTGCATCTATAGGTATTATTGGCGGTGCTGATGGACCTACAGCTATATTCCTTACAAGTAAGCTTGCTCCGCATCTGCTTGGACCAATTGCCATTGCAGCGTATTCTTATATGGCACTTATACCTATGATCCAGCCACCTCTTATGAGATTGCTCACAACTGAAAAAGAGCGTTCAGTAAAGATGGTTCAATCACGTCAGGTTTCAAAAACAGAGAAGATACTTTTCCCGATTATTGTAAGTATGTTTGTTATCCTGCTGCTGCCGTCTACAGCACCGCTTGTAGGTTGCCTTATGCTTGGTAATTTGTGGAGAGAATGCGGTGTAACTGCTCGTTTGTCTGACACTGTACAGAATGCACTTATGAATATTGTAACAGTATTCCTTGGTATTTCTGTTGGTGCAACTACTGTTGCGTCATCGTTCCTTTCACTGCAAACATTGTTTATCGTACTTCTTGGTCTTATTGCATTCAGTTTCTCAACTGTCGGTGGTTTGATCGTTGGAAAGATCATGTATAAGCTTTCAGGCGGAAAGATCAATCCGCTTATTGGTTCAGCCGGTGTATCTGCTGTTCCTATGGCTGCTCGTGTTTCACAGGACGAGGGTAAGAAAGCTAATCCAAGCAACTTCTTGCTTATGCACGCTATGGGTCCAAATGTTGCAGGCGTTATAGGTTCTGCAATTGCTGCTGGATTCCTGCTCGCAGTATTTAAGTAAAATTGGTTTGTTTAAAAAATGACTTGCGTCTTATTTATCTGACGCAAGCCATTTTTGTTTATTTTGATTTTTTAGAATTTATTATATCAATTGCTCATGATTCTGTCTTTGTACTTTACTATCAGATACAAGCTGTAACCTATAGATATTACAGTGAGAAATACAGTGACAATTATTTGAAATGTCTGAGAATCTTCCGGCAAAGCTCCGAATGCACTGGATGCATTTATTACAAAATGTGTTAATAAACAAGGGATGATACTTTTTCCTGTTTTGAATACTAAAGTAAAGCAAAGTCCTATAGCACATGCGTATATTATCTGGCAGGAAGTATCAAATAAAGGCGCACCGTTTAGAAGATTTACAATATGTCCGATTCCGAATGTAAGGGAAGATACAACAATCGCACTTTTAACATTAGTTTTACACATACATACAAATAATAAACCTCTGAAGATAAGCTCTTCAGCAATTCCTACCATGCCTTTTGTAGCTGCTGTTAAAACGCTTTCTCCAACAGATGGTTCAATGCTTAAGCCATTCCAAAAGTTTACTGTGCATATAGCCAAAAGCGGAATAAAGTATAGAAATTCTTTACAACTGCCGTCTAATTTACATAGACCATATTTTTCCATAAGGCCATTCTTTTTCATAAATGACAATAATACTAAGATCATAGCAATGCTGAAGAACAGCGTTATCAGATGTGGTATGCCTATACTTTCTGATAAACTATCAGTTATACTTACTCCGACAACATGAATGATTATCCACATTACTGCAAACCATATCTCACTTTTATCATATATTTTTTTCATACGTTACCGCCTTTCATATTACCTATTACACCCATAAATACGTTGTTCAAAATGTTTTTAAAATACTCTTCATGGTATTCCATAGAATTATTTGCAAGTAAACTTGCGATCCCGTGAACTGTTAGAAACAGTGCTGAAAATGCCTCTTTGCTTTGTTTCTCTGTAATTTCTGCTTGTTCCTGCAAGACTAAAAATATTGGTGCAATATCCTCATTGTCTATCAGTTCGTCAAAACTTCTGTTGGCATATTTATCTGTTTGGAAAAGAAATCGAAACAGATGTTTTTCCTCGGCTGCGAATTTAATATATCTCAGACCAATAGCAAGCATAGGACTTTCATTTATAAAGTCTGCGTCCATAATATAGCTGGTGTGGTATTTATCAGCTTCAAAGTAGATTTCATCTTTTAACTTATCTACTGTTTGGAACTGATACATTATTGGTTGAGTTGAACATTTTATCGCTGTTGCAATTTTGCGAACATTCAAAGACTCAACTCCATAATCTCGAATAATATTCAAACCAGTTTCTATTATCATATTTTTTGTGATTTGTGTTTTAGGTGGCACAATATTCCTCCTTTGATAACGTTTGTTATATAACGAATGTTATTATAGTACTAAAACCAGTATTTGTCAATAGCTTTTTAGAAACTTTTTATTTTATTCTATTTTTATACATAATTTTAATTTCTGCTTTTTGTAAATAAAAAATATAAGTCAAAAATATAACCCGAAAAGAACTTTATTTGCTCTTTTCGGGTTGTTTGTTATTGATTGTTTTTTAGTTATCTTTTATCTTTAATAATCGATAGCCGGAAGTTTTTATAGTATTTTTTAAAAGCGAATTATCTGCATCACTAAGAAGTGTTACCAAAACAGTTCCTGTTTTATAATTCGGAGTGGCGGATTTTACCTGAGGTAATTTTTCTAAAGCGTCTTTTACTCTTGCTTCACAGTGACCGCACATCATACCTTTTACAATAAGTGTTATTGTTATATTTGAATTTTCATTTTGCATCATATTTTGTGTTATAATACTATTTGATTTTTTCATTCTGTATTTTCTGTCATGCTTTGTATTGTTTATATTTTTTAAATTCAAACGCAGAGCATTTGATACAACGCAAAAACTTGACAGACTCATAGCAGCTGCACCAAACATTGGACTAAGCTGCCAGCCAAATATTGGGATCCATACACCGGCCGCAAGAGGTATTCCTATGATATTATAAATAAATGCCCAGAATAGATTTTCGTGTATATTTTTAAGCACGAACCTGCTAAGTCTTACTGCTTTTGGAACATCTGAAAGTTTGCTGTTCATCAAAACAACATCAGCAGCGTCAATTGCTATATCAGTACCTGTACCTATAGCCATGCCTATATCAGCACGTGTGAGTGATGGTGCATCATTTATTCCATCGCCGACCATTATAGTACTTCCTTGTGTACGCAGTTTATTTATAACAGATTCTTTTCCGTCTGGCTTTACCTCTGCAACAACTTCATCAACACCGCATTCTTTTGCAATAGCAGCAGCTGTGCGTTTATGATCGCCTGTAAGCATGACCACATGGATACATGTTTTTGAGTTCTTTAATAGCTTCCGGACTTTCTTCTTTAATAATATCTGCAACAGCGATTATACCTAAGAATTTATTATTTTCAGCAAAAAATAGAGGTGTTTTTCCGCTTTCTGCAAGCATAAGTGATTTTTCAATTATTTCTTGTGGAACAGTAGTATAATTTTTTATAAATTCCTCATTTCCGCCTATAAGAAATTTATCACCTAAATATCCTGAAATACCATTGCCTGTATAGGTTTTGAAATCAGAAATATTATCAGATTTTATATGATTATTTTCTGCGTAATTTATAATTGCCTTTGCAATTGGGTGTTCACTTTTTGATTCAAGAGAAACAGCGATTTTCGCAAGCTCTGTTACAGATATATTTTCATACGGCAATATATCTGTAACAGCAGGTTTTCCGGTTGTAATAGTTCCGGTCTTATCAAGTGCAATTATTTTAGCACGGCCTGTTTGTTCAAGTGCAGCGGCTGTTTTAAAAAGAATTCCATTTCCTGCACTAATGCCGCTTCCAACCATAATAGCAACAGGTGTAGCAAGTCCTAATGCACACGGACAGCTTATTACAAGTACGGATATAGCCCTTGCAAGTGCAAAGCCATACGTTTGACCGCATATCATCCATACAATAAAAGTTATTACAGCAATCGCAATTACAGTTGGAACAAATATACCTGAAACACGATCAGCCGCTTTTGAAATAGGTGCTTTTGATGATGCAGCGTCGCTTACCATACGTATAATTTGTGATAGGGTAGTATCTTCTCCAATGCGCATTGCTTTGCAGCGTAAAAATCCGGATTGGTTTATAGTTGCTGCTGAAATATTATCTCCGTTTACTTTATCTACGGGAATGCTTTCTCCTGTGAGCGCTGATTCATCAACAGCACTTACTCCTTCAATAACGATACCGTCAACAGGAATGCTTTCACCGGGTCTTACAATAAAAACATCTCCGACATTTACGTTTTCTACTGGTACAGTTATTTCTTCTCCATCTTTAATAATAGTTGCAGTTTTTGGAGCAAGCTGTATAAGTTTTTTTATAGCGTCAGTTGTTCTGCCCTTTGAATATGCTTCCAGCATTTTTCCCACTGTTATAAGTGTGAGTATCATTGCAGCAGATTCAAAATAGAAATCGTGCAGATAATGCATTGCCGATTCTGCTCCATTTTTTAAAGCTGAATCGCTCATAGCATACAGTACAAATAGGCTGTATGCAAATGATGCTCCAGAGCCTAAAGCCACAAGTGTATCCATATTTGGAGCAAGTTTGATTATTCCTTTGAATCCATTTATAAAAAATTTTCTGTTGATTACCATTATTATAATAGTAAGCAGCATTTCTGTTATTCCTGTTGCCAGTGGATTTGTTCTTAGAAAATCAGGCAGCCACCAATTCCACATAACTCCGCCCATAGAAATGTACATTAAAACTATTAAAAATATCGCAGAATAAATAAGTCTTTTTTTCATTTTTAAAAAGTCACTTTTTTCAGCGGAATTATTAGAATCATTTTTATTTTCTATATTTTTATTTTTGTCTTTGTCTTTTAAAGATGCTCCATATCCTGCATTTTGTACAGCTTTAATAATCGCTTCATCCGAGGCGCTGCCTTCTACATTCATAGAATTAGTGAGTAAATTTACAGAACAAGAAGTTACGCCCTTAACTTTGCTTACAGATTTTTCCACACGAGAACTACACGCAGCACAACTCATTCCAGTAATATTATAATTTTTCATAAATGCTCTCCTTATTTCATAAGTCTTTGTAAAGTTACAACAAGCTCATCAATAACATCATCTTTACCTGCTCTTATATCATTTGCAACGCAAGTCCTAATATGATTTGCTAAAAGCTCTTTGTTAAAAGAATTTATAGCAGCACTTACAGCTGAAGATTGAGTTAAAATATCAGTGCAATATGCATTGTTTTCAAGCATTTTCTTTATACCACGTATTTGACCTTCGATTCTGTTAAGTCTGTTTATAAGAGCTGAAAGCTCATTGCTTGAGCGTTCTTTTGTTTTTGGGGATGTACATTCACAACACATACATTTTACCTCCTAATATATTTTTATACTTTTATTATATACCCCTATGGGGTATTTGTCAAGCCTAGCATTATATATAAAGCTGAATAATAAATGGTATTTTGCATAATCTAAATCAAAGGAGTGAGAATTTTGGTAGATATTTTAAAAATAATAATTACTTCAGCAATAAGCATAATTGTACTATTTATTTTGACAAAACTTATGGGAAATAAACAAGTTTCTCAGCTTAGTATGTTTGATTATATCATAGGAATATCTATTGGTTCTATTGCAGCTGAACTTTCTACAGAACTTGAAAATCCTGAAAATACTCTGGCGGCAATGATTGTATATGCAGTTATAGCATACTTTGTGTCTATTGTAACAGAAAAGTCCACTCATATGCGTAAAATGATTATAGGAAGACCGCTTATTCTTTTTGACAACGGCAAGCTGTATCGTAATAATTTTAAAAAAGCCCGTATAGATATAAGTGATTTTCTAACTCAGTGTAGAATACAGGGTTATTTTGATTTATCGCAAATACAAACAGCTATTTTTGAATCCAATGGTTCATTAAGCATTCTTCCTGTAGAAGAAAACAGACCTATAGAACCCTCTGATATGAATATGAAACCTATTCAGCAGGAGATACTTGTAAATGTTATAATGGACGGTCATATAAATGATGAAAACCTTAAGCTTACAGGCAATGATGAAACTTGGCTTCAAAAGCAAATGAAAAGCAAGGGATTTAATAATGCAAAAGAAGTCTATCTTGGTTTGGTAAATACTGTTGATAATACTACGCTGTTATATGCTTTTAATACAAGAGATAAGAGAATAGATCCATTTGAATAATATAATAACCTGTTTAAATACTCTCTATAATATACCATAGGCTTGGGATAAAACAATTTAAGCCTATGGTATATTTTTGTGAAAAAATGCAATAAATAAGGTGCATTATGCAATTGTAAAATTTTTCTAGATGTGTTAAAATATAAACAAATAAGATTGCTTTGCAAATTTTTATATTTTATACAATGTTTAGGAGGAATTATTTATGATAGGAAAAAGAATGCTTAGTGCTTTTCTATCTACTGCTGCTTTGATAACAGCAATTCCGTTTAGCTTTGCAGGTCAAAATTTAGAAGCGTCCGCAGCTGTAAGTTATCCGGTACAGAAATTTCTTATGGGAATTTCAAATACTGATCGCAGTGTAAATGCATCTGGCACAGCTCTTAAGTCAGATACTGCAAATGGAACAAATGCAGAAGAGTGGACTCTTAATTATGTAAGCAGCGGCGTTTATGAGATAGTCAGCACTGCAAGCGGAAATATTCTTACAAGCAGCGGAAATGGAGTAGTCCTTGCAAAAGATACAGACAGTGCTGCTCAGCGTTGGAAGATCGAAGGAGTGCAGAAGGATTTTGATGGATATTATTTGTACTATAAGATTACAAGTAATGCTGATTCTTCAAAATCTCTTACATTTAATCCAAATTCAAATAGTTTCACTCTTTCATCATATTCAGGTGATGGTTATCAAAAATATAAAATCAACCTTGAAGGCTGTGAAGGATTTGCCGGAAATGCTATGTGTGATGAGGGCGAAAAAGCTTGTACAATAGGCGGATTATTTGGAGAAACAGTATTTGTAAGCAATGATACTGATCTTATGAAATATCTCAATGATACAAAACCTTATACAATAGTAGTAAATGGCAATATTGATATGAGATCTCATGGAAATACCAGAATTCGTGATAATAAAACTATCGTTGGTTCATATGGTTCAAGAACTATTTCAGATTCACAATTCCGTACCAATGATGCCTATGGTGCAGAGAATGACAGTCCAAGTGATAATATTATTTTTAAAAATATTGATTTTCAGGCTGTAAATGTTCCAAATAGGATTCTTATAAATATATGGTCATCTCGTCAGATTTGGATCGATCACTGTTCATTTACAAGTCGTTTGAACTATGACAGAATGGGTAATGGTCAAGATGAAGTTGGTAAGTTTATCTGGATAAACACACCTTATGAAAGTTATTTAGATGCTAAAGATCGACTTCGCAGTCCGGATTATATTACAATTTCTTATTGCACACTTACAAATCGTTATTGGACAGTTGCTTATGGCACACAAAATGATGAGATCACAAGATGCAGAACTACGCTTTGTTATAATAAATGGGATAAAGATGTAAGAAGATGCCCTCAGATAGGTAATGGTAATGGACATATTTATAATAATTATTATGAGGGAAATGATTCTGGAAATGGAAGCGGTACATCTCAGATCATCGGTGGCGATGGTTCAAATATTGTAAGTGAGAATTGTAGATTCCAGTCTTATGAAAATATCTATCAATCCTGTATTTCTGCTGGTACTGGAAAAGATCCTTACCGTGACAATGGTTCATATTATTCTCAAAAAAGCAATTCTACTCCATCTAAACTTTCTATTAACATAAAAACACCAAGCACATGGTATCCAAATAAGTCTAATTATGGTTATTCACTCATTGATGCTTATAATACAAAGGGTTCTGATACAAAAGATTTTTGTAATACATATTCTGGATGTAAAGGTTCGGATAGTGCATTTAAATATATAACTGATAGTGATATGTCTAAATTTGTTTCAATGAAATATCCATCACCGTTTCTTAAATCATTGACTATAAATGAAAATGTAGCAGCTGTAATGGACACATCAGCAAAGTATATGTTTAAGAATGTTGGAAGCGGATTGTATATGGAGGTTGAAGGTGCAAAAGCTGAATCCGGAGCAAATGTCCAGCAATGGGTTGCAGATGGCGAAGCAATTCATAATACATGGAAGCTTAGAGATGCAGGTGATGGTTATTACTACATTCGTTCATGTGTAGGCGATGGAAAAACATATTTCCTTGATTTATCATATGGCAAGGCTGATAATGGTACAAATATAGGCATATGGACCAATGATGAATCTGATGCACGTAAATTTAAATTCGTTGATAACGGTGATGGAAGTTATACAATTTTAACTAAATCAAGTAAAGATGCAAGCTGTATTTCAGTTGAAAGTGATTCGAAAAATTCAGGTGCTAATGTTATTCAGTGGCAGTGTAATGGAAAGGATTCACAGAAGTGGATCGCTGAAAAAATAACAATCAAAGACGGCGTTTCAATGGATGTAAGCAAGAACTATATGATTCAGAATGTAAATAGCGGTCAGTTCTTGGAAGTTAAGGACGGAAAAGCAGAAGTAGGAGCAAATGTTCAGCAATGGGGTGCTGATACAAGTATCCCGGCTGCTCATAATGTATGGCGTTTGAAAGCTGTAAATTGGGGATATTATTATATATATTCCGGTGTTTCAGATGGAAATACATTGTTGCTTAATTGTGCAGATGGTAAAGATGGTTCTAATATATATCTTGATAATTTCCTGAATTCCAGTACACAGTATTTTAAATTTGTGGATAATGAAGACGGAACTTATACAATAGTTACACGTTCATCAAAAGATTTGTCTTGCGTGGAAGTAGAAAATGCTTCTACAGTTTCGGGTGCAAATGTTCAGCAGTGGTCTTGGAATGATAACAATTGTCAGAAATGGAAGTTGATTCCTGTTGATTATAAAATGCCGTGTCAGACAACAACTACCACAACAACTACAACCACCACCACGACAACAACAACTACTACCACAAACACAACAACGTCTATAACTACTGATACAACTGATAACACAACAACGACCCAGCCTATAGATGTTATTGGTGATGTCAATGATGATGGAGTATTAAGTATAGCAGATATAATAAGTCTTCAGAAGTGGATTTTAGCTATAAAAGATTCAAATATTGTAAATATGGCTGCTGCTGATGTTAATAAAGACGGCAGAGTTAATGTGTTTGATTTGACTTTACTCAAGGAAATTTTAGTTTAAACTAGTCTTATATCAGCTTAAAAAAATACGAGCAGGAATTGAAAAGTTTCTGCTCGTTATTTTTGTGTTCACCTATGAATACAAGCTCTTATATGAATTACATTTCATAATATGTAATTAAAGGTGGTGATAATTATGAATCGCAAATGGAAATCATGGTCAAAAGCTGCTGCAGTGCGTGCAGCAAAAACCATTGCACAAACGGCAGTTGCTACCATTGGAACATCGGCAGTAATAGATGATGTTAACTGGTTAGTTGTATGTTCCGCCTCTGCTGTTTCCGGTGTTTTATCAGTGCTGACAAGTATTGCCGGATTGCCGGAGATTGAGTAACATTATAAATAAACAAAGCCGCTTATTAAATGGGTGAGCAGCATGTTTAAAAAGTCAAGCGAAAGCTTGGCTTTTTTTATATAATTTCAAAACATTATGCGATTTATAAATTTTTCAAAAGCAGGCAGATAATAGATGTATCAATAACGCAAATATGAAGATAATATAGTTAAGGCAATGTGATATGAATAATATGCTAAAAAAATCGCATGTTACAATAGAATTATAAAAACATTCGTTTTCTGAAATGAAAAGGAGGAAACTGATATATGAAAAGAAAACACATGGTACAGAGGCTTTGTCTTGCCATAACAGTGTTGTCTACATTCCTTCTTCAAGGTTGTGCAAGAACGGAAAAAAGTGATGGAGTAACGGAAGTTACCATGCTTCAATATAAACCTGAAGCTGTCGCAGCCTTTGAAGAGATGGAAACACGTTTTAACGAAATGCATGACACGATTCATTTGAATATTGAATCGCCAAATGAGGCAATGACTGTGTTGAAAACCAGATTCATTCGTGAAGATTATCCGGATATTGTAGGTATCGGCGGAGATATTAACTATTCCAATTTTCTTGATGCCGGTATGTTTATGGATATATCTGATTTCGAAGGAATTTCCAATATAAAGCAGTCCTATATGGATATTGAAAAAGAGCTGGAATTTATTCCGCAGAATGGCATTTATGCACTGCCATATGTAGCAAACTGTGCCGGAATCCTTTATAATCGGGATATGTTTGAAGAAAACGGATGGAAAATTCCGCAGACATGGAGTGAACTTTTGAATCTTTGTGAAGAAATAAAAAGCACTGGTATACATCCCTTTTATTTTGGATTTAAGGATACTTGGACCTGTCTTGCACCATGGAATGCACTTGCAGTAGGACTAGCACCAGCAGACACGTGCAGTAAGGTAAATGAAGGAATAACTACATTTACAAAAGAGTATGCCGAAGTTGCTGATAAAATTAAAGTTTTGACAGATTACTGTGAACCCAATCCATATGCCTATAGTTACAATGATGCGTGTACCGCATTTGCCAGAAAAGAATCAGCAATGTATCCGATTGGCAGTTATGCAGTTCCACAAATTATGTCCGTAAATCCTGATATGGATATAAATTCATTTCCGTTTCCAGCAAATGAAAATGAAGCAGACAATGTACTAAATTCCGGTGTGGATTTACAATTCTGTGTCATGAAGGAAACAGAAAACAAAGAAGCAGTCTATGAGGTTTTACGTTTTATGTATGAAGATGAAACCATTCAGATTTATCTGGACGATCAAAATGCAGTGCCGTGTAAAGAAGGGGATTTTACACTTCCACCAATGCTGGACGGTATGAAGGATTACATTGAAGCTGATAGAATGTCGGATTACCATGACCATTATTATCCAAGTGAAATGAGTGTAGATGCTATGATCCAGACATATTTGATGGATGACAGTCCAAATTCAGCAGATAAATTTCTGTCAAAATTTGATAAAGAATGGAAACGATATAATCGTGATCTGATTGAAAAGGTACAGAAATATAAAAATGGAGAATAAAAAAATGAAAACAATAAAGCAAATATCAAGCCGTGATAAAACCTATTTGTTAATGATTCTTCCGGCAATAATTCTGTTTGTGGCATTTAACACAATACCATTGATAACCGGTGCAGTTTATAGTTTTACAAATTATAAAGGATATGGAGATTTCAACTTTATAGGTCTGCGTAATTATATTGATTTATTCAATGATGAACGTGTTAGAAATTCTTATTTATTTACTTTTAAATATGCTGTCATAGGAACTGTTCTTATAAATCTTATAAGCATACTTCTTGCAATGGGACTGAATAGCAAGATAAAAGGAAAAACAGTTCTTCGTGGAATATATTTTATCCCAAATATTCTTGGCGGACTGATTATCGGCTATATTTTCGGATTCTTTTTCACCTATATTCTTCCGGCAATAGGGAAGGCGGTGCATATTAGATTCCTCGAAAACAGTATTCTTGCAGATGAAAAATATGCATGGATCGGTGTGCTGATCGTTGGCGTATGGCAAGCTGTTGCAATGAATACTATCATTTACATTTCCGGTTTACAGACTATTCCAAGTGATATTTATGAAGCCGGTATGGTTGATGGTGTAACTCCGTGGAAAAAGTTTACAAGGCTTACTTTTCCTATGCTATTGCCTTTTATTTCCATAAATCTTGTTTTGAGTACAAAGAATATGCTCATGGTATTTGACCAGATCGTTTCCTTGACCAAGGGCGGACCGGCACAAAGTACTGAATCTATTTCTTATTTGATTTATCGAAATGGCATGGACGGCGGACAATTCGGATTCCAAAGTGCAAATGCTGTTTTATTCTTCATTGTGATAGTTGCATTTGCAATAATTCAGATTAAAATAACAGGTAAAAAGGAGGAACAGTTATGATAAAAGCAAAAAAAATTAAAAACACCAATATACTGCTCACCATAATTTTGATACTTGGTTGCGTCACTGTACTTTTTCCTCTTTATATGGCAATCATGATCGCTTTTAAGAATCCTTCTGAAATGACAAATGATGTAGCCGGTGCATTGAGATTCCCAAGCCATTGGAGCTTTGCCAACTTTACAGAGGCGATGCGTATTACAGATTTCTGGCGTACCCTAGGAAACAGTATACTCATCACCAGTACGACAATAGTTTTCTCTCTCATTGTTCATTCTATGGCAGGCTATGCAATCGGCAGAAGTATGGCACGGAAAAAAAGTTTTAAGTTCACCTATTTCTACATCGTCAGCGGAATGTTTGTTCCCTTTGCAATTCTGATGATGCCTCTTGTAAAAGAAACTGCTCAGCTTGGAATTGACAATCGTTTGGG
Source organism: uncultured Ruminococcus sp. (assembly GCA_937907215.1). Classification (GTDB taxonomy): domain Bacteria; phylum Bacillota; class Clostridia; order Oscillospirales; family Ruminococcaceae; genus Ruminococcus_C. The sequence goes on along the minus strand of CALESG010000086.1, from coordinate 44,941 downwards.
TGTGATTTTACTTTATGTTGTGTTTTATATGCCGATGAATGTTATGCTTTATAGCGGTTATTTGAAAAATGTTCCTCTTGCAATGGAGGAAGCTGCTGATATTGATGGTGCATCTGCATGGCGAACTTATTGGACAATTATTTTTCCAATGATGAAACCTATGCACGCAACTGTTGCAGTGCTTACAGCACTCGGCACATGGAACGATGTTATGACACCGCTTGTGATTATGTCCGGAACGAAGAACACAACACTGCCTCTGGCTCAGTTGAATTTTCAATCGCAATTTGGCACTAATTATAATCTAGCGTTTGCATCGTATCTGCTTGCCTTGATTCCAATTCTTATTTTTTATGTAATATGTCAAAAGCAAATCATTGGCGGAATTGCAAACGGTGCGGTGAAAGGATAAGGCTGTATAATATGGAAATTAAGATGAAAACGTACAAATATGCAGACTTACAAATGGATAATGTTATCAGCTTCTTGGCGTTTCTGCATTCTTGACCAGTTGATAAATCCGTAAATATCATTTATCAAAAACAAGACAAAACAAATGGCAACAGATAAATATGATATATCAGAAATTGTTGCCAATATCCATAATACAATGAGTACAATATCATTTGCAGCATAACCTATTGCATAAAATGCACTTCTTCTAAATGTTAAATATACCGCAATAAAGCTTGTTGTGACAGATATAGTGCTTAGTATTAAATTTGCTGTATTAAAATATGCCAAGATATAATAAAAAATAAATGTAATAATTGCTGTTAACGGAATCAAAAGAATGATTTCTTTTGATTTTATCCTATTTACTTTTACTTCCGATTTATTTCCGTTATATGGATTCCTCAACCATGAAATCAATGCAAAAACAGCCATTGGAGCAGTCATTCCCAAGTAAGTTGCCATCTCTCCATAATAGTTGAATTTAAAAGAAATTATGCCGTATAATATACTGAATATAATAATAAGAAATTGTCCGAGCGGATTTCCCTTTGCATTAAAAATCAATGATGTTATACCGATTAAGGAAGCGACGAGTGTTAAATAATTTTCTCTGTCAAATATAAAAAAGGATAATATGATTAAAACCGTTGATATACACCATAATGCTATCTCACCTTTTGTAAAATAATTAAATAATGATTTTTGTTTTTGTAAATGCATATAATTATCTCCTAAAAATAAAATAAACATCCGCTTACACATCTTCAAAGACCTAATGATGTGTAACGAATGCTTTTGCATCTCTACCCGGTGGCAGACTGTTATTTATTTAACCTTATCAAGTATAGCATGTCAAAGCATAAAAGTCAATGATTTGCATAAAGTTTTTTATATAATTTATTATCTGGATAATAATACAAAAAAATATGCACTTCCAAAAGTTAAGCATTTTGGAAGTGCATATAATTTATATTCAGACTTTTAATTATTTTGATTTATATGTTTTAAGCTCCACATCAATTCCCACAATGTACTTTGAAAGATGCAGAATATCTTTAATATTAAAAATTCCATCGCCGTTTACGTCTTCAGGAGATGATATGAGAACATCATTGGTCTGCGGTTCATTGCAAAGCTTATATTTTGCCATGGATAGATCCATTACATTTATTTTTTTATCCTCATTTATATCACCGGCAACAATTTTTTCCACTGGAGGATTAACATCACTGCCATAGTGGTCAGATAAAGAAATTCCATTTGCTCCAAGTTTTATGCTGTGGTCAAGGCTTATAAATTTACCGTCCTTGTTCTGCCAAAGTGCTGGCTTTACAAGCGCATATTTTTCTTCGTCCCATTTGCCAAAGTTATCATAAACCAATCCGCCGGTGTCGCCGGAGTTTTCATTGAAGCACCAGAATGTATGATGTATATGATGTTCGATCATAAAATCACGCAAATAGATCATCCATGCTTCGTTTTTGTCACCGTCCATAAATCCGCCCCATTCTCCCATAAGGAGTGGTGCTATGCCGTCTTCTAATAGGAAAAACCAATTGTCCTGCCAGCAGTCTTTTAACAATGTTTCTTGATTAAAGCCATCATAGAACCAGCTTTGTTCAAATACAAGAGGGCCGTAATCATGAGGAGAATACACAAGCTGACTTTGATGTTTGCCTAAATCAATAGGGTATTCTTTTGCTCCTCTAAAATTGCCACCCCACCATGTGTGGTGATAATAACTATATGGATAACGTGAATAATCAATATTTTGAGAAGTCCAGCTTGCACCTTCTTCAAACTTTGGATACACCTCTGTTCCTTCTACCATAATAAGCAGTTCCGGATTTTTTGCAAGGACTCTGGCAGCACAAGTTTCAGCAGCATATTTCCAGTTGTTTGGATCTTTTGAATCATCCCACTTTGCCATATTATTTATAGTATCGGCAGTACCATGAGGTTCGTTTTTCAAATCTATTGCAATAATAGTATCATCATCTTTGTAATAATCGGCAAACCATTCCAGTGCAGTACACCAGTCTTCAGTACTGAATTTATCTGTATACCAAAGATTTACCTGATGACCAGCAGAGGCTGTTTCAGCACTGTGAATATCGATCATGATTTTTATACCAAGTTCTCTGCACCATTCTACAGCTTTATTCCAAATATCGAAACTGTATATTACAGTTCCGCCTTCTACACCTTCAATAGTGAGTTCAGGGTTTGTATATTCATTTACCTTAGGCGGTGCAGGATCAGGATCGCCGTTTTTCCATTGAAGAAGAATTTCAGTAGACATAGGCACACGCAGCAGATTGAATCCATGGTCTGCTATTTGTGTAAGCATTGAATGCATATTCTGCGACCATACTCCATCAAATACCTGGCTTCCAACATTAAATCCGAACCAGTTACAGCCTGTAAGCCAAACAGGGTTGTCGTTCATGTCAACGATCTCTGCATTTTCATTTACGTGAAGCCAGTCATCGTGATATGTATCAGGAGCAGCATCCGCCGTGATATTGCTTAAGCCGGATGTCATTTTCACTATCAATGATGCACAAATCACGCTTGATAAAGCGATTTTTTTAAAAAATGAATGTTTCATATTAGCTCCTTTATTATAAATAAACGATAAAAAATATAAAAAACAGCGTACAATATTTATTATTTATTGTACCATATATTATATAAATTGTCAATATTATATCATAAAAATTGCAAGCAGCTGAAATCTTTCAACTGCTTGCTTTTGAAGTTTTTATTCTTTATTCTTCTGAATTATTATCAGTGGTCGTTCTGCTGTTTGAAGGTACACTTGAACTATCATTTGGAACGTCTATCAATATTGATGAATCAGATGATACTACATTTGGATATTTTCCGTCCCATTTTTGTATTTGCTGATATGTAAGAATATTGCCGTTAAGTGACGCATTTATTTTTTCATTAGCCTCTGCCTCGGCTTCTGCTTTTTTTAGTTTAGCCTCAGCTTCTGCCTCCGCTGAAATAACCTGTTTCTTGGCATCGGCTTCAGCTTCCATTAACTGTTGTTCTTTTTCAGTTTTTGCCTTTAGATAATTTTGTTCTGCAACTTGCTTTTGCTCTATAGCTTCATTAAATTCATCGGTAAATCCAAAATTAACTATATTAAATTTGTCGATAATGATTCCATATTCTGAAACCTTCTCTGTAAGTGCAGCTCCGATTTCATCGCCAACAGCTGTACGTTTTGTGATGAGTTCTTCGGCAGTATATTGTGCAGAAACAGATTTTACGGCTTCTTGAATTGCAGGCTGCAAAACGGTATCCTGATACTGTTCACCGATAGTTCTATATATACTTGCGGCAGAATCACTTGAAATATGGAAGTTTACTGCAACAGAACTTGAAACTGTTTGTAAATCCTTTGAAACGCTGTTGGATTCTACTTCACATTTCTGGATTTTATTATTCATGATTACGACTGATTGTATAAATGGAATTTTAAAATGCAGACCGCTGTCAAGTGCATTGTTGCTGACCTTACCCATAGTAACTACTACGCCAGCTGTTCCGGCAGGAACGATTGTAACAGTACTTATTCCGGCAATTAGCAGTAAAATTACAGCTATGGCCGAGATCACGATTGCCTTTATGCTTTTCTTTTTCATTGGAAAAATACTCCTGTAAAATATATTATTTCGGAAATAAATCCGTTAGCGATATTATATCATTTTTAAAATAAAAAGTCAATGTTTATTTTAAGATCTCTGTAAATATATTATTTTAGAGTTGACTTATCTTCAAAAAGGTGATATAATATAAAAAATAACTTATGAGAGGTTCGAGTTATGTGCTGGAGAATGGCAAATCTGCAACTGAATAAAGGTTCTATTTTTCCTCTTTACGGGGATAGTGTACCTATTTTTAGAAAAGATTTGCTCAAATCAGACGATTTTGCAATTTATTTGCCGTTTTAAGTGCATGATTTTATTTCTTTTATAAAATTGGTATATTATCTCCTTGACTTATTTTAATTTAAAGTTAAGGAGGTTTTTTTATGTTTAATATTAAAAAACAAATATCCGGACTATATTTATCATCTGTATTTGGTAATTTATCACTTACCGGTGCATGGGTAGCAATTCTTGCAGCAAGAGGTTATAGTCTGGTGGAAATAGGCATTGCAGAAACAATTTTTCATATTACAAGTTTGATTTTTGAAATTCCGTCTGGAGTCCTTGCAGATATATTTGGACGAAAAAAGATGCTTATAGTCAGCAATATCATGCGTATGGTCGGCAGTATTATAATGATATTTTCACATAATTTGCTTATGATATGTATTTGTCTGGCTTTTTTTGCTATGAGCTATAACTTTTCATCAGGTTCAGGTGACGCACTTGCTTATGACTCGCTTAAAACAGCAAAAAGCGAAATGTATTTTGAAAAGTACGCTTCTAATCAGATGATTATTTATCGTATTTGTAACGGATTTTCTACTTTGTGTGCAGGTTTTGCACTTTTTATTGGATACAGGGCAGCATATTTTATTGATGTTTTAATGGGAGTTGTACAAATATTTGTTCTTGCTGAATTATATGAAGTACGCATTTGTAAAGATGACAATAATAATAGTAACTTAGTTCAATCCCTATGGAAAGAATTTGCAAACTATTTTATAGTAAGCCTATTGTTTCTGAAAAAAGAAAGAAAAGCGATATTTTTAATGTTCTGCAATTCTTTTGTTGGAGCTGTTGATATATTATTACTTTTCTTTTTGCAGGCAAAGCTTTCGACAGCAGGCGTACCCGATTCAATACTTGGATTGGCTTTGTTTATTATGGAATGCGGCGGAGTTTTTGGAGCTAAGATTATACTTAAGTTTAAAAGATTTCGATATAGAAATGTATTTGCAGTTGCAGCAACGCTTGTACTATTTGGAGTGGCTTTAGAACATTCAGGTGTATATGCAATTATGACATTAGGTGGATTTATTGCTTCATTTAGTGATGATGCACTTCAAGTAAGGACAAATGCAATATTGCAGGATATGTTTCCTTCAGAGCAGAGAGCAACACTCATTTCAATAGAGTCATTTACATTTTCAGTTTTAATGATTGTAATGTCACCTCTTGCAGGGATTCTTTTTTCACGCTGGTAAATAACTATTAAGATTATAAAGAACTTGCTTTATACTAAAAAAGAAAAGGTCACTGTAGAGCTTAGGCTTTACAGTGACCAAATTTTTAATATGATTAAGTTTTTATTTTATGATTGCATGAGAATAAAGGTAATCTTCCCAAAGTGAAAGTGAACCGCCGCCAAGGTGTACACCATCTGATGTATAATCGGCATTAAGAAATCCATTTGAATCTATTAGAACTTCATTTATATTGAGATAATATATATAATCATTATTTGCAAGCTGTTCAAGTAAAGCGTTCTTCTCATTTATGTTTGAATTTGAGATAGCATCGCCTTGAGCATCTCTTTCAGCAGAAATATTTATAATACTTTGTATGTATATTATTGCATTTGGCTGTGCCTGATGTATTGTATCAATTATTGTTTTATAATATTCTGCAAATGATTCAGATGTGCCTGTTCCAAGGTCATTTATGCCAAGCATAATATAGATCTTGCCATACTGCTTTTCGCTAAGCACTGATGTAAATGATTGTTCCGGACCTTCTTCCGGTGGAACCTGTGCAGTCGATGTTAAAAGGTCATAAATATTCATTCCAACTGTTGCATAGAATGTTGTTTCTTCCGGCATTGAACCATAAAGTGAAAGACCTACTGTTCTGGAATTGCCAATGAAAAGAGCATCATGGAAATAATCATCTTCTACAGTCTGAAAGCTATTGTTTGAAACAGTTTCAGTAGTTTTAGTTTGAATAGTACTGCCGTCTTCTGAAGTAACAACATTATCAACGTTTTCTATATCTGTTGTTGTATTTATATCTTGAGTAATTTTGTTTCCGTTGGCATCAACAGCAAATGTTGCCGGTTGGTGGATGCCACTATCTGACTGACCTGATGACAATGCTATATTGTTTGAATTTTCGCTGACAGTTGAATCATTATTTTTCTGAATGAAAAATACAATTGCCAAAACAATAGAAGCTATTACAACTCCAAATATAAGTATATGAGATTTTATTATTGAAAATACAGAATTCATAAAATTTCCTCCTGTTATCAAAAACGTGAATACATGAATGGGTTATTTGTTGATGTGTTGACAATTATCATACTGAATACAAATATTATTAAGAGTATGACTTTTATAATGATGCTGTCTTTGAATCTATTGTATATTTTTTCTGTAACAGGCAGACAGAAGAATACACAAGCAATAAGCAGCTGCCAATAATTACCGAGTGCATTCCAAAAATCTTTTGTTGTAACAAAGTCTGGAGAACCTCCAAACGGGAAAAGACGTGAAAAGTATATGCCAATATCGCCAATATCACGCATTGCAAATACTATCCATGTAAGCGGGATTAAAAAGCATACATAAACGTGCTTAAGTACACGTGTACGTGCAAGATATTTTCCGATACAAAAACGTTCAAGCATTATAAAACCAAAGAATATTATACCCCATAGTATAAAATTCCAGCTTGCACCATGCCACAGTCCTGTAAACGCCCATACAAGAAATGTATTTCGTATAATTTTTATAGTACTGCATCTGCTGCCGCCAAGAGGGAAATAAATATATTTTTTAAACCATTTGCCGAGTGTAATGTGCCATCTTCTCCAGAATTCAGAAATACTTCCGGAAGCATAAGGGTGGTCAAAGTTTTTCGGAAGTTCAAATCCGAGCATTCTTCCGATTCCTATAGCCATAAGAGAATATCCGAAGAAGTCAAAATACAGCTGGAAACTGTAGCTTATTGCACCAAGCCATGCATATGGACAGGATATACTTTCATATCCATAACGTGACATACCAGCCCAAAGAGTTCCCATATTATCGGCGAGAATTGTCTTTGCACCAAGACCCAATATAAATGTTTGAAGTCCGTTTTCAATATTATCCAATGATATATTTTTAAAATACAGACCATTTACGATCTCACCATATTCAGTTATAGGACCGGAGATAAGTTTAGGAAACATTGTAACATATGTACCGAATGTCACAATATTGTTTGCAGCATGGATTTCACGTCTGTAAACATCTACCTGATAAGATACAGTCATGAATGTAAAATAACTTATACCAAGAGGGAGATGCATATTTGCAGCAGGAAGCTGAACATTGAATAATTTTAAAAGTACATTTAGATTTTCAACAAGAAATCCTGTATACTTAAATAGTACAAGTAATGCAAAATTAAATGCAACTATTACCCATAAAAAAGTTAGCCGTGTTTTTTGTGTTTGATTTTGTTGCCCGTGTCCTTCTATTAGTTTTCCAAATATAAAATTCACAAATACTGAAAGTAAAAGTATCAGTAAATACCAACCATCGCCCCAAGCGTAAAAAATAAGACTTCCGATAAGCAAAATTAAATTTTTGTAATTTTTGGGTGCAATGTAGTAACCAATTAGGAAGAGTGGCAGGAATCGAAATATAAAATCGATACTGCTGAATACCATAATATCCCCCAATCCAGAGCTATAGGCTCTTTAATATTTATTAACGTCACAAACGTCAGAAATTAGAGAATATAATTTTGTATATATTCTCATATACGCTTAATCAGTATATCAAATTTTTTCCATATTGTCAAGCGTTGCACTTGATTTTGATATAGATTGGGGAATTTGGAAAATTTGCTGATTTGATTCAGTACAGCATTTTCACGATAAAAAGAATTAACTGTTCTAAGTTAAAACAGTGAGCGGTTAATTCTTTTTAACATTTCACTGGAGCGACCGCCTACGGTATGTTCTCTTTATTTTTATTAAGAATCACCGTATTCCTTAGCAAATCGTTCCTTTTTAGATATTATGATAATTTTATTTGTAAATTTTTATCAAGAAAAATACATAAAAGATTTATTTCTAATTTTCATAAAATCGTATTGAATAATGTTATCGATTGTGATATGATATACTTTGTATATAATGGAGGGATTGTGATTATGAATAGAATATCTGATGGCATTATGACTTCTCTTGTTTATGAAAAGGGTGACAGTACAAAACTGGGTGCAACTGTATGTAAAGATAAAGATGGAGTAGAAGGTGTAAATTTTGCAATTTACAGTGAACACGCACTTTCTTGTTCATTGGTTCTTTTTCGTATTGGTGAAAAGCTTCCGTTTGCAGAAATTTATTTAAATGATATGAAAGACGGAAATGTTTATTCTGTTTTTGTACGTGACCTTGAGTATGATAAGATCGAATATGGATTTAGACTTGGCGGTGAATATGATAAGTTAAAAGAGATGCGTTACCAGCAAAATCTTGTGCTGCTTGATCCTTATGCTAAATCCGTTTCAGGAAGAAACAGCTGGTGTATGGAAATAGATCCTAATCGTGTTGGAAAATTTAGAGGAAGAATAATAGATGATAAATTTGACTGGGAAGGGGATTCTTATCCTGATATTCCGCTTAAAGATCTTATTATTTATGAAGCTCATGTTCGCAGCATGACAATGCACCCTTCTTCCAATGTAGAACATCCGGGAACATTTTCCGGACTTATTGAGAAGATATCATATATTAAATCGCTTGGTGTAAACTGTATCGAGCTTTTGCCTATATTTGAGTTTGATGAGATGGAGTATAACCGTTTCTTTAATCAAAAGAGAATATTAAATTATTGGGGATATAGTACTCTTAATTTCTTTTCTCCAAAAGCAGGTTATTCTTCAAATGGTATAGACGGCGGACAAACAGAAGAATTTAAGCAGATGGTAAAAGCATTTCATTCTGCCGGAATAAGGGTTATTCTTGATGTAGTATATAATCATACTGCCGAAGGTGAAGAAAAGAACAGATGTTATTCATTCCAAGGCATTGATAATGAAGTTTATTATATAAGCCAGCCCGATGGGTTTAATACTAATTATTCAGGATGTGGAAATACATTTAAGTGCAATCATCCTGTTGTACAGCAGTTTATTCTTGACAGTCTGCGTTATTGGCATAATGTTTGTCATGTTGATGGATTCCGTTTTGACCTTGCACCGATGCTTGTAAGAGGTGTGGATGGTGTTCCGGATTGGGAAAAACCGCTTGCTAAAATGATCGCAAATGATGAATCGCTCAAAGATGCTATAATCATCGCTGAACCTTGGGATGCTGCTGGACTTTATTTAACAGGAAGATTTCATATATGGGGCAGATGGTCTGAATGGAATGATAAATATCGTGATTCAATGCGTCAGTTTATAAATGGAAATTCTGAATATGCACCAGATTTTATGTCACAATTTTCTGGCAGCGAAAATATGTATGCTCAGCGTGGTGCTGATGGTTCTATAAATTTTGTAACATGTCACGATGGTTTTACAATGTATGACCTTGTTTCATATAATGAAAAGCACAATGATAGTAACGGCGAACAAAATCGTGATGGAAATAATTGGAATATCAGTTATAACAACGGTTGGGAAGGACATACAGATGATCCGCACATTTGCCATATTCGCAGACGAAAGATAAAAAGCCTTTTCGCACTGCTTATGACAAGCAGAGGCGTTCCTATGATGTATGCCGGTGATGAATTGTGCAATACGCAAAATGGAAATAATAATGCATATTGTCAGGACAGTGAAATATCATGGATAGATTGGAGCAAAATCGAAAAGGAATCAGATGTTCTTGAGTTTGTAAAAAATATTATACAATTTAGAAAAGATCATCCTGTACTTAGAAATACTTCATATGAAAAAGATGTAAACAGTACTGGTTATCCTGAACTTTCATTTAGGTATCCGGGTGGAACAGAAGCATTTTCAGATAAAAAATCACATTGTGTGGCAGCATTTTACGCAGAAGACCATGAAAAATATGGAACACCTGAAGATACATTTATATATGTAATATGCAATGTTTATCAGAAAGACATAACATTTTTGCTGCCTGATTCTGATAAAATCGATTGGACTGTATTTGATGACAGCAGCACGAGAAATCGTTTTGGAGATAAACCAGCTGATACAGTCGAAGCCGAACCGTATTCGGTAGTTATACTTACCGGCAAGAAACGTGATAATGGAATTCAGGAAGAGTGTAAATAAATCGTATTATGTTTATATTCTGCGGTGCAGTGATGACTCTCTTTATACCGGAATAACGGTTGATATGAAGAATAGGTTAAAAGCACACCTTGGACTTATAAAAGGCGGAGCAAGCTATACAAAAAGTCATCCTGTTATTAAAGTTGAGGCAGTGTGGAAAGTTGAAAGCAAGTCAGATGCACTTCGTATGGAATGTGCATTAAAGAAGCTTTCACGTTTAAAAAAACTTTCGCTTATATCCGAGCCAAATACAATTTTTGAGAAGTATTTAAATTTAAATCCAGAAATAAGTGCAGAAGTTTATAATTTTATAATGAAGTGATAACGACAAAATTTTATGTTTTAATTTAGCATAAAATAAAATGTTCCATAAAATTGCATTTGTTTATTCGCTGAATCGTGCAAATTCGCCACGTCAATCTGATATTATATATGTTAACGTACATATACAAACATAGATATGACTGATGGATTCAGAAAGAGGCAGAGATATGCAAAAGAGGACATTATTTGGATATTTGACAAAAAAGGGTTTTATAACTGTGGAAGACGCTGCAAATGCAACTAACGTACCTTTTGAAACAGCAGAGGAGTGGCAGTGGACAGACGGGCTTTCATCATTTACGAATGATGAAAGCAAAACGCTTGCAGAGCTTGTATTTGAAAAGGGGGATAAAAACGAACTTGATATTATTCTTGAGCGTATATCTCCTGGGAGTAAAAACCTTCCGCAGGCATCAAAAACAGAGGTTCTTTGCAAAGCACTTAGAATTGAGTGGAATGACAGTACGGCAAATTCTGCAAATGCGTCAACAAGTATTTTTGAAAATGTAAATGTACATAAAAAAGAAAAAACAAATGTACCAATACGAATATATTTGCCGCAATGCAATGAACGAGTACCTGCCGCTATAAAAGCATTTTGGAAAGTTGTTGAGGAAACGACAGTTCCATGTGATATTTATGTTGCTGATTGGGGTATGTATGCCTTTGATGATGTGGAGCAATCAGTGTTTCAATATTGTGCAGATGAAATGATTAGTGCTGTAAAGCGTGGATTTAATGTGCATATTTTAACTCCGGAAAAAAATGAATATGCTGACGGAAGGACAGTTCTTAGACAGCTTCCCTTATATCTTAATGAGAGAATTACATATTATAGGCTTTTCTCAGATACAAAACTTCCTGCAAATGAAAGTTGGATGAGCCTTGGAATGAAAACAGTTCTTCTCGTTCGCTTACTGCCTTCGGAAGCTCCCGTGACTACTCTTATACAAGAACCAACTCTTGCACAATTTTATTATAATTGGACACAGATACTTATTGCAGAAACACGGCCTATAAATCATCACATGGATGATAGAGATACTGTTCAGATATTTACAAGGATGAAATCCGATGTTCATCCTCTTTTGACGGTATATTTTCTTGAGTCAGCACCATCATGCCTTCATATGTCGCCGCAGCTGCAAAGAGAAGTTTTAAAGGCAAATGATGCAAGTGATGAAGAAATTGCTCAATGCCAGAAAATAAGTATGCTTCGTGCAAGTATCAGAAGTATTTGCAGGTGTACGCAAATATATAATGGTGACAGAATATTGCAGCTTTTGCAGCAGGACAAGTATAAAGATCCAATGATTTCGGGTATACTCGGAAGACCGGCATATGTTACATCAGAGCAGCTGAAAAAACAGCTTAGATTTTTTCTGTCTGAAACAGAGCATACTAATTATACAATGTATCTTCCATCATTTGAAATGGATCTAAGACTTTCTCAATGCGGAGTATCAATTGCAGTTCAAGAAGACAGTATGACGGCAGTTATGGATCTTACAAATCGCAGCAGGAATTTTTACAGCAATGATCTTTCATGTACAGGTGGATTTTCCACTTATATGGAACAGCTTAGTAAAATGATACCGCCTGTTAAGCGAAGTGGAAATTGGACAAGAAGACTTCTTAAAAGATATATAGAGCTTTAATTTTATAATTTTTTATAATTTATGTGTTGTTTAAATGAGCCTTGACTTTTTTTTGTTTTATGTTATAATATAATAAAATTGATGCAGATTTCTGCTAAAAAATTGGAGATGAATTGTTTGGCTTCATTTAATCAGGTCTATGTTGATATTAACCTTACAGCCATTAAAGAAAATATAAATTATACATATGAATTGTGCAAGAAAGAATCTATAGACCTTGCTGTTGTTGCTAAGAGTATATGTGCTGACAGTCGTATTTTAGAGGTAATAGAAAAATCGCCGGCTAGTGTGATCGCTGATTCAAGGCTTGATAATTTTGCTGCTTTTGATACTGAAATGACACGCTTTTTAATACGACCTTCTTCATATATAGAAGCTGAAATGGTAGTAAAATATTCTGATATAAGTATGCAGACATCGCTTGAATCTATAATCGCCATTGAAAAAGCTGCGTGCAAATTGGGTGAAATTCATGATATTTTAATAATGATCGATTTGGGGGATCTACGTGACGGAATTTATTATGCTGATAGCAAAATGATTTTTGAATTGGCAGATCATATTCACAATAGTAAATCACTGCGTTTGGCAGGTATTTCTGCAAATTATAATTGTTTTTCTCATCTTTTGCCCAACAGTGATAATATGAATATAATGGCAGAGCTTTTTTATAAGCTGTCACCCTATTATGATGTATCTTCACCAATTGTTTCATGTGGAAATTCAAGTGCAGTTACTCTTCTTACTAAAAATGATATAGCTATTCCAAAGGAGATAAATCAATTTAGAATGGGAGAAGCTATTGTTTTGGGACGTGATCCATCGGACAATACTTTTATACCGGGTTATCGTTATGATACGTTTATTTTGGAAGCTATCCTTATAGAAGTATATGATAAACCATTGGATGGTAAAATTATGCGCAGAGGAGTATTGTCTATAGGCAGACAAGATCTTATGATAGAACACATAATTCCTATTGATGAAAGGATTCGTGTTCTTGGTGCTTGTTCTGATGAATGTGTTATAGATCTTTCTGATGCACCGGAGTATAAGGCAGGAGATTTTGTTAAATTTCAGCTTGAATATGATGCCCTTATGACATTGTTTGCCGGAAATTTCTTTCAGAAAAAATATATAGAATAAAGATTCTTATAATATAAAACCTAATATAAAATCGCCCGAATCCGCTTAAATAATGAGGATTTGGGCAATTCTATTTTAATATTAAATAATTTTTCTTGCAAAATGATAAAATATATGATATAATATATTTTATATACAGCGATTAAAGACAATATAAATATGGAGGAACTATGGCTTATACTAAATCACGTTACTTAGAACAGCTTGCCGAAGTCTTTCCTACAATTGGAAGAGCTACTACTGAGATCATAAATTTGCAGTCAGTTCTTAATCTTCCGAAAGGAACAGAACATTTTCTGTCTGATATTCATGGGCAGTTCGTAAGAAAATAGATGATGTTTTCGGACATACTCTTGGTACAAGCGAAAAAGTTGCATTGGCATCGCTTATATACTATCCTAAGGAACGCATCGAACTTATGAAAGATACTGAATCTGATATGGATAATTGGTACAGGGTATCTTTGTACAGACTTATCGAAGTCTGTAAAGTCCTTTCATCTAAATATACAAGAGAAAAACTGCGGCGTGCACTGCCGGCAGATTATGCATATATTATTGAAGAACTTATTACAGAAAAACCGGAAATTCTGGATAAGAGAGCTTATTATGATTCTATTGTGGATACTATTATAGAAATAGGTTGTGCGGAAAACTTTATAGTAACATTGTCACGCCTTATACAGCACTTGGTTATAGACCATTTGCATATAATAGGGGATATTTATGACAGAGGTTCGGGTGCACATTTTATAATGGACAGGCTTTGCAGCTATCATTCTCTAGATATTCAATGGGGAAATCATGATGTTGTGTGGATGGGTGCTTGTGCCGGTCAGACAGCCTGCATTGCAGCGGTAGTACGAAATAGTTTGCTTTGCGGAAATTATGATACTATTGAGGATGGGTATGGTATAAGTCTTATGCCGCTTGTAAGATTTGCTCTTGAAGTCTATGGTGATGATCCGTGTAATCAATTTAAGATAAGAGGCAAAGCAAAAGAGAGAAGTGCAGAAATAGGTCTTGCTATGAAAATGCACAAAGCAATTGCTATTATACAATTTAAACTTGATGGTCAGTTGGCAGAAGAATATCCTGATTTTAAAATGGAAAACAGACGATTGCTGGATAAGATAAATTTTATAAATAATACAGTTGAAATAGATGGAAAGCACTATCCTCTTCTTGACGGCAATTTTCCAACAATTGACCCTGAAAATCCTTATGAACTTACAGACAGTGAAAAAGATGTTATTAAAAGATTGCAGTCAGCATTTATGCATTGTGAAAAACTGCAAAAGCATATCCAGCTTTTATTGAAAAAAGGCGGACTTTATAAAGTGTATAATGGTAATCTGCTTTATCATGGTTGTGTTCCTATGAATGAAGATGGAAGCTTCCGTGAAGTTAAAGTCGGCGGCAGACTTTATAAGGGACGTTCGCTTTATGATGCATTGGAAAACTGTGTCCGCAAGGCGTTTATTTCCTTATCGGAAAAAGAGAAAAAACTTGGACGTGATATGATGTGGTTCCTTTGGAATGCTCCCGATTCGCCGCTTTTTGGACGAAGCAAAATGGCTAATTTTGAGAGATATTTCGTAGAAGCCGAAGAAACTCACGTTGAAGTAAAAGATGCATATTATTCATTTATGGATGATACTGAAACAGCTGTACGTATATTGAAAGAATTTGGTCTTGAAAATGAAAACTCACATATTATAAATGGACATGTTCCGGTTCATCAAAAGGAAGGCGAAAGTCCTGTAAAATGTGGTGGAAAACTTTTGGTTATTGATGGCGGATTTTCCAAGCAGTACAGAAGTGTTACCGGAATTGCAGGATATACTCTTATTTATAATTCATATGGCATGATGCTTACAGCTCATGAGCCTTTTGAATCAAGAGAAAAAGCAGTGAGTGACTGTACAGATATAGTTTCAAGACGGGTTGCGGTAGAACATACTGCAAAAAGAATTTCTGTTGGAGATACTGATAAGGGTGCGCATATGAAAATGCGTATTGCAGATTTAAAATCATTGATAGCAGCTTATCGTGAAGGTGTTCTTCAGGAATGTGATGATTGATATGGAGGTAATTTAAAATGAAGGATTATGGAAATGCAGGAGCGCTTTGTGGTGCTATTGGATGCATGGTGCTGCTTATTATAAGTATGCAATTTGCAAAAGCAGAAGATTCACCTAAAACTAAAGATACATCAGCAGAAGTAGTTTATGATGACACTGAAACTAAAAGTACTGCTGCAACTACTGCACCAACAAGCATTCCGGCAGCTGATTCTTCCGATATGATCGATACTACATCAGCTTTAGCAACAAGTGATGAATCTATGACCGAAACAGTAATATCAGAAGAGGTTACCGATTTATCCGGCTCTGAAGAAGTTACAACAACAGTTTCTCAGACAGTAACTCTGGATCTTTCAAAGTTTATAGGCCCACTTACAAAAGAGGCTCGTGAATCTATTGAAAATAGTAAATCGTATTCCCCTGAAGTACTTCATCTTGCATATCCTAAACAGCTTTCTATCGTTGGTGATTCTATTGCAAGTGGATTTGGAGTTTATGGAGCTTTACATAATTCCTATGATTTTGCAACAGGTGATCTGGGAGCAAGAAGTATAGATGATTATTCATTCAGTTATGGTGGTGATATGGGAAAATATATTGATGTTCTCACAGCATCACAACCGGCGTATATATACCTTTCTATGGGTATGAATGATGTTAATATTGTAACACCTGAAGAATATGTTGAATTTTACAAAGAAATTATTTCAAATGTTCGCAGTGCGTGTCCGGATTCAATTATTATAGTTGCAGGTATTACTCCTATATCTAGTGAATCAACATTTACTGACAATAGTAATATATCAACATTTAATGAAAAACTCAAGGCTCTTGTAAGTGAGCTTGCTTCACCGACTATTATCTTTTATGATGCAGGTTCATTTATAACTGATGGAGCAACAGGAGCTTTGAGAAGTGATTGTGATGGCGGCGATGGAATACATCTTTCATCATCTGCGTATGAGCTGCTGCTTGAAAATCTTTACCCTCTGCTTGATGAACTTCCTATTCCACAGGTTATTAAGGACATCATAGAAGAGGATGATCTTGTATCAGAGGCTGAAAAGGCAAATTCTGAAGAAGATGAATTGGATTCAGATTACGGTTTGGATGATGGCTCTGATTACGGTGATTATGAAACATCTCAAACAGCTGTTGCATACATAGAGTAAATAAAAGAGTATTAGAGCGTGTTCACATAAAAATGAAACGCACGTATTTTCGGCAAATTCTGACAACTATTGCGTTGAAAATATTTGCCGGGCGTCAGCCCACCTGCATATTTTCGCCTGATATTTGCCAAAATTATGTTCGAAAATCCGCACATTCATTTTATGTGAACACGCTCTAAAAAGCTGCGAAAATTTAAATTATATTTCGCAGCTTTTTATTTGTTTTAAATTTTAGTCATTTAGTCAAATGAATCAAAGTCAATTTCATTTATAATATCTCTAAGAGCCATTACTTCTTCGGCAGAAAGAGTGATACCTTTTCTCATTCTGCTGTGGTCAGCATTCCAGTCACGCAAATCATATTTAGGTTCACGGTCGTTCCAACTTACCAGATTAAGTTCCTTTGACCAGCCTCCTGCCAATTCTGCAACAACTCCTACGTGTTCTGTGATCTCATACTTTAATTCAGCCATTTTCTTTTTCTCCTTATGTTTAATTTATACTGTCTGAAACAGTTTCTTATATTATACAGTACTGTATAAAAAATATCAACCAGTTTTTCTCATTTCTTTAGAAATAAAAAAAGAATTTTTTTATTGTGTAGAAATCTGCCTAAATATTTAAGATTAGTTTAAGTTTACTCATATATAATAACAAACATAAAGTCTTAATTGGTTATGCATATTTTAAAATAAAAATATGCAAAGCTTACTTTGATAGAGTATTCTTGATTAAGTATTTAAGAGAATTTGTAAATGGAGGTGAATATTTATGGCAATAGAAACCTTTGAACGCAGTGAAATAAAATTCTTGCTTTCTGGTGAGCAATATAGTGCTTTGAAAGAACTGCTTCCTAAATATATGGAGTTCGATCCGTATTGTAAAGATGATAAAACTTATGGCATATATAATATTTATTATGATACAGATAATGATGAGCTTATACGCAAGTCTATTGAAAAACCTTATTATAAAGAAAAAGTAAGACTTAGAAGTTATATGTCACCGGCAATGCCGGAAGATAAGGTCTTTCTTGAAATAAAGAAAAAAATAGGCGGGATAGTTAATAAACGGCGTGTTGTAATGACGCTGAAAGAAGCAGAGCAATATATAAATTATGGTATACATCCGCCTGATAATGGGAAATATCTAAGACAACAGGTGCTAAAAGAACTTGATGTTATCTTTCAGCGTTATAAGCTTTTCCCTAAACAGTACATAAGTTATGAACGTGCAGCTTATTTTGGAAAGGAATGCAAAGACTTTAGGCTTACATTCGATAAAAATATAACTGCAAGACGTTATGACCTTACTCTTGCAAAGGAAAGTTACGGCGAACAGCTTATTCCAGAAGATCATCGTCTTATGGAAGTTAAAATATCTGATTCAATGCCTGTGTGGCTTGCGGAGCAGCTTGCTGCTTTGAAAATTTATAAAATAAGCTTTTCAAAATATGGAACGGCTTATAAAAATGAAATGTTGAGGAATTTGTCTAAAAGGAGTATTATGTCTTATGTTTAATAATATTACATCATTGGCTGCTGCTGCCAATAATTTGTTTTCATCAAACGATACTATTGCTGTAGGTGCAAGTGCATTTGATATGCTTTGTGCATTAGGACTTAGTGTACTTATGGGTCTTATGATCAGTGCACTTTATATTTTCACCCATAGAAAAAGCAGCTATTCATCAAGTTACGTTATTACAATACTTATTTTGCCGATTATAGTTTCAGTTGTGCTTGTTATGATAAATTCTATGGCAAGTGCACTTAGTTTGGCTGGTGTATTTACTCTTTGCAGGTATCGTACAGTTCCGGGCGACCCTAAGGATATTACATATGTATTCTTTGCAATGGCTGTTGGCGTTATATGTGGAATAAACCGTAGTGAGTATATATGGTTCTTATTTGTATTTTTTGCAATAGTAGCAGCTGTACTCTTTATAGTTGATGTTACACATTTTGGTCAGTGCAAGACAAGCTCAATGACTCTTAAAATTACTATTCCGGAAGAATTACATTGGGCTTTTTGATGATATTTTAAATAATTATACTAGCAGTTGGAAACTCAGAAGAGTAAAGACTACAAACTTTGGTTCATTGTTTGAGCTTGTATACAGCATTGAGATGAAAAATGATGCAGATCAGAAAAGGTTTATAGATGAACTTAGAAATCTGAATGGGAATTTAACAGTAGTTCTTACGCTTTTCAGATATGATGATAAGGTGTATGAGCAAAATTGATTTAATTAAAAAAATGGGGTGCATAATGTGAAATATAATCGCATAGCAATATGTTTTATGAGTGCTGTAGTTATTATGGGATTATGTTCTTGCAGCAACAAGAACAAAACAGCAGAATATAGTCAAATGTTGGCATCAGATGATATTGTTATATCAACAGGAACAACTGTTTCTGAAACTAAAAGTAAAGAGAGCAATACCATAACATCAATGATTACAACAGCTTCAACTGAAATCAGCAGCGAAACTGTTACATCTACTGTAAGTTCTGTTAAATCCACAACAACAGCAGCAATGTCAAAGACAAAGAAATCTGTTACAACTACAGTCAGAAATGCAGCTGTAGTAAATAATAAAAATAACAACAGCAATAATAATAGCAATAAAAATAATAACAGTAATAATAATAGTAATAAAAATAATAATAGTAATAATAATATCACTACAACTAAAAATATTATACCAACTGAAACAACGATTATAACTACAGTCGCTACAGAACCTATCGCTCCAGAAGATGTTGATAAATATGTGGACTTTGGTTCTTTATCAAGTGGTGATGGATATTCATTTGACGGTTCAACTTTAAATATATTTTCTTCTGGTACATATCATCTTTCAGGTGAACTTAGTGGTATGATTTACATAAATGTAAGCAATGAAGAGAAAGTTAAACTTAAATTAAATGGAGTTGGCATAACAAATGATGGTGCACCATGCATTCAAGTTGACAATGCGGATAGGGTGATTATAAATGCTGAAGACGGTTCATCAAATTATTTTGTATGCAATAGTACAAATGATGTAAATGATGCGGCAATATTTAGCAAAGACGATTTAAGGATCAAGGGCAATGGTTCGATTTATGTATCGTGTGCAAATGAACATGGTATATCATGCAATAAGGATCTGGAAATCGAAGAGTGTCAGCTTACTGTTGAGGCTGAAAAGACGGGTATAAATTCACATAAGTCTATAAGTATTTTTTCAGGAAATGTAAATACAAAAGGCGATAATTGCGGTATACGCTGCCGTGATTATATTGAAATTTTTGATGGCTATGTATCTTCCTGCGGTGGTAAAAAAGCGAATGCAGACAGAGGCGGAATTATTTCAGATAGTGGAAATTTTTATATAAGCGGCGGAACTGTAATTGCCGTTGGCATGAATCAGACTGTGCCAAATGGTCAATGTTCAGCAGTGTTCTCATTTCCAAGTGTTGTTGCAAAGGATAATATTATAAGCATATCGGTAAATGGTGGTTCTGTTGCGTCTGTGCAGCCGAATAAAAAGTTTTCATACGTTCTTATAAGTTCTCCGGATCTTTATGTTGGTGCTGTATGTGATG
Organism: uncultured Ruminococcus sp.; assembly: GCA_937907215.1. Taxonomy (GTDB): domain Bacteria; phylum Bacillota; class Clostridia; order Oscillospirales; family Ruminococcaceae; genus Ruminococcus_C. The sequence continues at coordinate 24,312 of CALESG010000086.1, read as the reverse complement.
TGTGGTTATCTGACACTTATTATGATAATTTCACGATTACCGATCCTATAACTCAAGCAATGCTTGATGGTATTCAATAAGCCTTCCCTTTTTATTTTTATTATATAATATATGTAAAACACGCATTTTATGGCTTTATGCTTTACAAAGTGCGTGTTTTGCTTTGCATAGCTTTATAATATTAAAAAATGATTGCATAATTATATAATACTGTTGACAAATTAAATAATTGTGATATAATATTAAGTAAGAACAGGAGGAAAGAAGGGATATAAAGATGAAAAAAAGTGTATACAGCATAGTGCTTATGGATGATGTTGTAGCTGCCGTAGATGAACTTGCTTCAAGGCAGGGTACAAGCAGATCTAATCTTATAAATCAGATACTTGCACAGCACGTTTGCTGTACTACTCCTGAAATGCATATGCAGTCTATATTTGCTGCTATGGAAGAACAGATGAACAGGCTGTTTCGCATAGAAACTCAAGCCTCTGAAGCAATGTTTTCCATGCATAGTGCTTTACGTTATAAATATAGACCGTCACTGAAATATAGCGTGGAGCTTATGCGTGAACCTACAGAAAATCAGATAGGATGGCTTAGAATTTCATGTCGTACTCAGAGTAAAGCACTGCTTATGGCAATGGAAGATTTTTTCAAGCTTTGGATAAGTATGGAAACATCAGTAAATTCTGCTTTTGAAAGATTTAAAGGTATGTATGAACTTGTACCGGGAAGAATGACAAGATGTTTGCTTAGAAACAGTGAAAAAACTTCGGAAGAAATAGGGGATTCCATAAGCAAATATATTGGAAATTTTGACAGCCTTATACAAATGTATTTTTCCGGAATGCAGAACGGTATTCCAAGTGAGATGCTTAGAAATCAGATCGAAGAGAAATTTAATGAGTTTTCATTTGATTTTGTATAAGAACTTGTGTTCATAATGAAGTTATAAGCAGTATTAGTTGATAGGTTATGAAGATATTTAAAAAATAAATTTTTGGAGGTATTGTTATGAATGTACAGAAGCTTACAGAAAAATCCCTTGAATCTATAAGAACCGCAAATGAACTGGCAGCAGAGTATAATCATAATGCCATAGAACAAGCACATTTGCTTTATGCATTGATTTCTCAGGACGGAGGACTTATTTCTGAACTGCTAAAGAAAATGGGCAAAGAGAATGAAAATATAAAAAATGCTATTGTGGCAAAGTTAAAAGCTATGCCGAGCGTTACAGGTTCGGGAAGAAATCCGGAAAGTGTATATGTTTCAAAAGATGCTGACAATGCTCTCTCCGAAGCTGAAAAGCAAGCAAAGCGTATGAAAGATGAGTATGTTTCTGTTGAGCATATTATGCTGGGATTGTTTGAAACGGCTGACCGTGATATTAAAGATATATTTAAAACATTCGGCATTAAAAAAGATGAATTTTTAAAGGCTCTTATGGAAGTAAGAGGAAATCAAAGAGTTACAGGACAAAATCCTGAAGAAACATATGATGTTTTGAAAAAGTACGGTCAAGATCTTGTAGAGCTTGCAAAAAGCGGAAAGCTTGATCCAGTTATTGGCCGTGATAACGAGATACGTAATGTTATCCGCATTCTTTCAAGAAAGACTAAGAATAATCCGGTTCTTATAGGTGAACCCGGTGTTGGTAAAACTGCTATTGCAGAAGGACTTGCACTCCGTATTGTAAGAGGTGATGTTCCGGATAATTTGAAGAATAGAAAAGTATTTTCACTTGATATGGGTTCACTTGTTGCAGGTGCAAAATACAGAGGTGAGTTTGAGGAAAGATTTAAAGCTGTTCTTTCTGAAATAAAGAAAAGTGAAGGCGGAATTATTCTTTTTATTGATGAACTCCATACTATAGTTGGAGCAGGAAAATCAGACGGTGCAATGGATGCCGGAAATCTTTTAAAGCCTATGCTTGCAAGAGGTGAACTTCATTGTATAGGTGCTACTACACTTAACGAGTATCGTCAGTATATTGAAAAGGACGCTGCACTTGAGAGAAGGTTCCAGTCTGTAATGGTGGATGAACCTACCGTAGAAGATACTATATCTATTCTTAGAGGACTTAAAGAAAGATATGAAGTTTTCCATGGTGTAAAAATTCAGGATCAGGCACTTATTGCAGCGGCAACGCTTTCGGACAGATATATTTCAGATCGTTTTCTTCCGGATAAAGCTATTGACCTTGTTGATGAAGCCTGTGCGCTTATTCGTACAGAAATGGATTCAATGCCTACAGAACTTGATGAGATACAAAGAAAGATAATTCAACATGAAATAGAAGAAGCTGCTTTGAAAAAAGAAGATAGTGCAATTTCACAGGAACATCTTAAGGAAGTTCAACAGGAACTTTCGGAAATGAGAGCTAAATTCCATGAGATGAAAGCTAAATGGGAAAATGAAAAGAATAATATATCAAAGGTTCAAAAGCTGAGAGAAGAGATAGAAAAGATTGGCGGTGAGATTGAGAAAGCTGAACGTGATTATGATCTTAACCGTGCAGCAGAATTAAAATATGGTAAATTGCCTCAGCTGAAAAAAGAATTGGCAGAGGAGGAGATTAAGGCTGAAAAGCAAAAGGCAGATGTAAATTTGCTTAGAGATAAGGTTACAGAAGAAGAAATAGCAAAAATCGTTTCCAGATGGACCGGCATACCTGTATCAAAACTTATGGAAGGAGAAAGAGAAAAACTTCTTCATATGGAAGATATTTTGCACAAACGTGTTATTGGACAAGATGAGGCTGTTTTAAAAGTAAGCGATGCTATTTTGCGTTCACGTGCAGGTATTCAAGATCCTAATAGACCACTTGGTTCGTTCCTGTTCCTTGGACCTACAGGTGTTGGCAAGACTGAACTTGCAAAGGCTCTGGCGGAAGCATTGTTTGATGATGAAACAAATATCGTTCGTATAGATATGAGTGAATATATGGAGAAGTACAGTGTGAGCCGTCTTATTGGTGCGCCTCCCGGATATGTTGGATATGAAGAGGGCGGTCAGCTTACAGAGGCAGTGCGTAGAAAACCTTATTCTGTAGTATTGCTTGATGAGGTAGAAAAAGCACATCCCGATGTTTTCAATGTTCTTTTGCAGGTGCTTGATGATGGACGTATTACAGATTCACAAGGAAGAACTGTAGACTTTAAAAATACGATTATCATACTCACATCTAACCTTGGTTCTAACTATATTCTTGACGGCATGAGCGAAGATGGAACTATTTCTGATGCTGCACGTGCAAGTGTTGATACATTGCTCAAGAAGTCTTTCAGACCAGAATTTCTCAATCGACTTGATGAAATAGTATTCTATAAACCTCTTACAAAAACTGAAATTTATCGTATAGTTGATCTTATGCTTGAAAGTCTTAAGAAGCGTCTTGCAGAAAAGCAGCTTGGATTGGAAGTTACAGATTCGGCAAAAGAATTTATTGTATCTCAGGGCTATGATGTAAACTTCGGAGCAAGACCTTTAAGAAGATTTATACAGCAAAAACTTGAAACATTGGCTGCAAGAATGATTATAGAAAAGGATCCGATTCCCGGTACTGTTATTCATGTGGATTTCAATGGACGTGAACTTGAGGCAAAATAATTAACTGATAACGTGTATTTTTCAATAAAAAATTGCTTAAAATATAGCCATATTCCGTGCAAATGTCAGTTTTCTCTGAAAATCTTGACAAACTCAAAAGAATGTTATATAATTCCAGTAGACTAAATTTTTGGAGGAAACAATAATGACAAAAGCAGAACTAATTCAGGCAATGCAGATCAAAAATGAATGCACCAAGAAGGATGCAGAAAAGGCTGTTAACAGCGTATTTGCTGTAATTACAGAAGCACTGTCTTCCGGCGATAAGGTAACAGTGTCCGGTTTTGGCTCCTTCGAAGTACGTGATCGTAATGCCAAGGAATGTAAAAATCCTAAAACAGGAGAAACTATTCAAGTTCCTGCTTCTAAGGCACCGGTATTTAAGGCAAGCAAAAACCTTAAAGAAATTGTAAACAAGGATTAAAGATCGGGAGGAATTAAAAAATGGCTACAAAAAAGAAGACAACTGCTGCAAATAAGGCAACAGAAGCAAAAGCTAATGTTACAAATAAGGCTGCTGAAACAGTAAAGGCTGTTGATGCAAAGGTTGAAGCTGTAAAGGAAGTAAAGGCAGCTGAAACAAAAACTGCTGCTAAGAGAGCTTGCAAGAAGGTTAATATTGAACTTCAGTACGCTGAAAAGTGCGTTGATATATCTTCTCTGGAAGGTAAGGCAGTTGCTGCATGGGCTGAATCAACAGGCAATGCAAAGACAGCTGCTAAGAATATCAATCTTTATGTAAAGCCTGAAGAAAACATGGTTTACTATGTAATCGAAGGCGAAAGCGGTTCTGTTGAACTTTAATTGAAATCTATTTGATAACAATTATTTTAGTGTCTATATAATATAAAAAAGTCGTATCGTCTTAAAAAGGCGTTACGGCTTTTTTTGTTTTGTACGTTCTATACAGTGATAATACAGCATAGTATTAACCAGAAATGTTAATTGAGTTTCAAGGAGTGTGTTAATATGACAGATGTATGGACAAGATATTTTTCATACCTTTCTCCAAGGCTTAGAAGTGCTGTACAGTCAATGCAGCAGACTGATACAGACAGGCTTCAGGAGATAAGAATACGTTCGGGAAGACCGCTTGCAGTGACAGTTAATGGAAAAGAATATTTTTTGATGATAAGCGGAAATCTTACTGCATATTCCGATCAAGCTGTAAAGGTTACAAAGCCTGAGATAGAGGAAACATTTAGAAGTGTATGCGAATATTCTGTATACAGTTTCTCAAAAGAGCTTCGTGATGGATATATAACATTAAGAGGTGGAGCCAGAGTTGGAATATCAGGAACAGCAGTATATGAAAACGGACATCTTTCCGGAATGCGTGATATAAGCAGCCTTTGCTTCAGATTGCCAAGGCAGGTTATAAATTGTGCTGCAAGACTGGTTCGGGAAACTATTTTAAAAGGCAGCGGCGGTATGCTTATAGCAGGAAAAGCAGGCAGTGGAAAGACTACAATGCTTCGTGATATGTGCAGGATTTTGGGAAGCAGCTCACGTGTGTCACTTATTGATACAAGAGGAGAAATTGCAGGTGTTCTTCATGGAATCCCTCAATATGACATTGGTACTCATACAGATATATTTGATGGCTTTCCAAGAAGTGATGGTGCAGTTATGGCACTGCGTGCAATGACACCTGAATATATAATATGTGATGAAATAAGTACATACGATGAGGCAAATGCACTTTTGCAGGTTTTTGGCTGTGGCGTGAATATCATTGCCTCTGCTCATGCCGGAAGCCTTGATGACCTTATGAAACGCAAAACGCTTAGACCTTTGCTTGATGCAGGAGTATTTTTAAACGCAGCACTTTTGGGCGATGGGACAAAACCCGGAAGAGTTGTGTCTATTCAAAGAATGAATGCCGTATGATAAAATTTTTAGGAGTTATATTTATTATTATATGTGGTGCAGGAATTGGAGCAAAGGCATCGGGTGATTTGAAAAAACGTTCTGATATGTGTCTTTGTGTAAAAACGTTTTTGAGTGAACTCAGTATTCTTATGAAATACAGCGGAGATACATTATTTAATCTTATATCGGAACTTGCGGAAAGAGAAAGTATAAGCAAGCTTACGTTTTTATCAGATGTTATAAACAGTATGTTAGATGGAACGAATTTTCCATGCTCGTGGAAAAAGGCTCTTTCTAATGATAAAAATTTATGTCCAGAGCTTAAAGAACTTTTATTTACACTTGGTGAAAGTCTTGGCACAAGTGATATATATGGACAGCTTGTAAGCATTGAAAGGGCAGAAAAAGAGCTTTTGACAATATATGAAAATGCTCTTAGTATATATCATAAAAAAGGAAAACTATATCGTTCGATTGGGATTCTTGGAGGAATGACAGCAGCATTGCTGCTTTGCTGAAAGAAAGGAAATGCAACGTGGAAATCGACTTAGTATTTAAGATAGCAGGGGCAGGGATAATAGTTGCAGTGCTTAATCTTGTACTCAGACGTGCAGAACGTGATGAGCAGGCAATGATGACTACACTTGCAGGTCTAATAGTTGTTCTTATGCTTATTGTTGATGAAATTGCCGACCTTTTTGAAAAGATAAAATCGGTGTTTGGTTTATGATAGGTGATACTTTAAGTGCAGCGGCACTTTGCATAATAGGTGCGGTGACAGCAGTTTTATTGAAACAGTATTGTCGTGAACAGGCTATATTCTCTTCTATCGCAGTATGTGTTATGATAGCTGTTGCTGCTCTTGCATTTGCTTCTCCTGCCATAGAGCAATTAGAGACTTTATTTGAAAGAACAAGTCTTGATAAAACTTATTTTAAATCTCTTCTAAAAGCTGTAGGCATATGTTATATGACAGGTATAGCATCTGATATATGCCGTGATAGTGGTGAACAGGCACTTGCGTCTGCTGTAGAGATATGGGGTAGAATAGCATTGCTTATTCTTACGCTGCCTATGATAGATTCTCTTTTGAATATTATAACAGGAGTTCTTCAATGAAAGGATTTTTAAAAAAGCTGTTTATATTTTTTAGCTGTACTTTTTGTATATTTTTTAGTTTCATATTTATAGATGATATTACTGCTGTTGCTTTGGAATCCGACTACGAATCCGATTATACTATTTCAGATGATTTTATATCTGCCAGCGGTGCAGACAGCATTATTGATGATGTTCCATCAGATATACAGTCGGTTCTTCAAAAATATAATATAAGTGCAGATAATCCTGATGCTGTAGATGATTTTGGAATATTGGAAGTTCTTAATATCATAAGCAATTCTATTTTAGAAAAAATAACATCTCCCTTAAGAATGTTTCTTACTCTTATAGCCGTGATAGTTTTTACAGCCTTTGCAGAGGCATCAAAAGGCGGATTAAAGGGCGGAACAGAACATATTGGCGGAATTATAACGGCAATGGCAGGAGCTGTAGCAGTAATGCCTGATATATGCAGCTGCTTTTTAAGAGTGCGTGAAACTATAGCACAAAGTTCAGATTTTATGACTACATTTACTCCTGTATTTGCCGGAATAATCATAACAAGCGGAAATCCGGGTACAGGTATTTGTTATAATACAGCCGTTTATGCATTGGTTAATATTATAATTCAAGTTATAAATAATGCACTGCTTCCTCTTTTGAGTATGAGTCTTGCACTTTCTGTAACAGATGCTATTACAAAAGATATTTCAGTAAGCGGTTTGCAGAAATTTATGAAAACTATTGTCACATGGATACTGGGATTTCTTATGACAGTTTTTATAGGTGTGTTGTCTATTCAAGGGATAGTAAAAGGTACAACTGATACATTTGCTTCAAAAACAGCAAGATATGTTGTATCAAATTTTGTTCCATTTGTAGGCGGTGCGGTATCAGATGCATACAGTACAGTTCTTGGCAGTCTTAAAATATTAAAAAGCTGTACGGGATTTGTGGGGATAATCACTCTTTGCATTTTGTTTTTACCTGTACTGACCGAACTTATGCTTTATAGGCTTGCAATAAGCTGCGCTGCTGCAACGTCTGAACTTTTTGGTTCATCTTCCATTACAAGATTGCTTCGTGGAATTGAACTTACACTGCGTATGACGTTTTCTGTACTTGTATGTTTTTCAGTCATGTTTCTTGTAGCTATAGCACTTGTGCTGATGCTTACCGGAAATGCTTTATCTTAGGAGGTTAAAATATTTTGAATAGTGTCAAGGATATGGTTTTGCAGATAAGTGTTTTAAGTATTATAATTGGAATAGTTATGGCAATAAAACCTTATGGAAAATATGATTCACAGCTGAAATTATTTACATCGTGTATTATGTTCATAGGAATTCTATCGCCATTTTTTGATAGTATAAAAAATATTGATCCTGATTTTATGATAAGCACATCATCTGTTGAAACGGCTGACGAATTGGCATATGCAGCAGATGAAGAGGTTCTTCGTCTTGCGGAATCAGAACTTGAAGACGCACTTAAACTTAAACTTGCAGAAGAATCAGTGCCGTGCAGCCGTATAACTGTTTGTATGAATACAAATGAAGATCAAAGCATAAATATTAGCAGTGTGACAATTGTAAGCACAAAAGCAGAGGATGCAGAGCGAACTCTTAGGAATATTTTGGGAAAGGATGTGGAGATAAATGCTGAAGAAAATTTTTGAAAAGCTGAAGGAATTTATGCACAGTGAAAAGTCTGTTCAATTATTGGTGCTTGGCGGACTTGCAGGACTTGTATGCATATTGCTTTCATCATGGTTTCCTGATAATTCAGAAGAGGATGATAAATCAAATGATACAGCAAGTTCTGTTATAGAGGCAACAGATTCAGCAGAAGATTCATTGAAATATGCTGAGTTTCTGGAAAGTCGCCTTGAGAGTATGCTTTCAAAAATTGACGGCGTAGGTGATTGCAGTGTCATGCTTACCGTTTCAGGCAGTGTTTCCTATTCTTATGCCCAGAATGAAGAAAATCAATCCGGTGAAAATGTAAAGGAAATAAAACGGCAACACGTCATATTAGACGAAAAATCAGGTGATTCAGCTCTTATTGAGTGTACTAAGAATCCAGAGGTTGTCGGTGTTATTATAGCTTGTGAAGGAGGAGAACATAATGTAGTCAGAGAAGAAATAATAAGTGCTGTTGGTGCAGTTTTGGATATTCCGTCCAATCGGATATGTGTTACTAAAAAAATCAGTGAAAGCGAGGACTAATCATGAAAAAACCATCATTTATTATTGGAAAGAAACAGATAATACTCTCATGTCTTACTCTTATGCTGGCAGTTGCAGTATATGTAAACTATGCTATTACAAAAGATGACGTTGAAACTGCTCCTTTAAGTTCTGCTGATGCAAAAGGAACAGTTTCATATGGAGATACTGAATTTGTAAATGCCTCAAGTACAGATAATTCTGATTCAAAGGAAGATAAAAACAGCGAGAATAATGAAAAGAATAAAGATAATAACAAAGATGATAAAAAAGACAGCGAAAGCAATAATAAAAGTAATAGTAAAAGCGATTCGGAAAAGACTGCTGAAGAAAATGCTGATACAAAAAATATAAGTGAAAACAGCAGTGATATTCCTACAGAACAGGCAGAAGGTCAGACAGCAGAAGAATATTTTGCACAGGCACGTCTTGAAAGGAGTGTCAGCCGTGATGAAAGTGTCGCAACTCTTCAATCTATAATGGGTGGAGGTGACAGAACAGACAATGAATATATAACAGATGCAATTGCAGCTGTTGAAACATCAAAACTCATAAAAAGTGAAAGCAATATTGAGTCTATTGTAAAATCAATGGGATATTCAGACTGTATTGTGTACTTAGATCAGGATAGTGCAAAGATCGTTGTCCAGACAGAAGGTCTTGATTCAGCCAAAGCAGCAGCAATAAAAGATGTTATTTTGGGAGAGGTAAGTATTCCGGCAGAAAATATCAGACTTTTTGAGGTGAAATAGTTGTAATTTCAAATTTTTTTTGGTATAATAATAGTATGTAACTTAAGTCAAAAGAAATTGGTAAACAAAATATTAACGGCAAGCAGTTCACTGCTTGTATACAGCAGTATTTCTGCTTGCCGCTTATATTAAAACAAGACCCTTAAATACAGGAGGTAATTATGACAAGTAATACAGCAATGACAAGACATGAGGTTCGTGAATGTGCATTTCTTATTTTATTTGAACTTTCTTTTCGTGAAGATGATACATTGGAAGAGATGTATGAACTTGCAGAAGAGGTTCAAGATCTTACTGTAACAGATTCAGTTAAAACTATGGTAGAAGGTGTTCTTTTACATAAAGATGCACTTGATGAAATTATTGCAAAATATAGTACGAAACGCAGCATTTCAAGATTGCCAAAGCTTAATCTTACAATTTTAAGACTTGCTCTTTTTGAGATTATCTATGATGAAACAATGCCTAATAATGCAGCTATTTCAGAAGCTATAACTCTTGCAGGTGAGTACACATATCAAGAAGATACTGCATTCATAAATGGTGTTCTTGGTGCTTATGTACGTGAAAATAATAATGAAGAGCAGATAGAAAAGGAGAAGCAGGAAGAAAATGCCTGAATATCTCGGACTGGATACTAGCAATTACACTACTTCGTGTGCCGTTCTTGATACAGAAAAAAATTTTTTGTATCAAGAAAAGAAATTGCTGCCTGTAAAAAACGGAGAAGCGGGACTTAGACAAAGCGACGCCGTTTTTCATCATACCAAACAATTGCCCGAAGTAATAGAAAAATTATTACCTAAAAAATTATACAGCCTTGATGCAATAGGCGTATCTGTACGTCCAAGAAACATTAAAGGTTCATATATGCCTTGTTTCCTTTGTGGACAAACAATGGCTAGAGGAATATCAGCAGTAACAGGTGTGAAAGTATATGAAACATCTCATCAGATAGGTCATATTTTAGCAGCACTTTATTCTGCAAGGAAGCTCTCGCTTATAGAGAAACCGTTTATTGCATTTCATGTAAGCGGCGGTACTACTGATTGTTTATATTGTGAGCCGTGTAATGATGGTCTTTTAAAGATAACCGAACTTGGTACATCTCTTGATTTAAAAGCTGGACAAGCTGTTGATAGAGTAGGGCTTATGCTTGGACTTAGATTTCCATGCGGAAAAGAGCTTGAAAAACTTGCAATGAAGAGCAATCGTAAGTGGAAAGTAAAACCTGTTATAAAAAACGGCAGCTGTTGTTTGTCCGGACTTGAAAATCAATGCAAAAAACTTATTTCTGACGGTGTATCTAAAGAAGACACAGCTTTATATTGCCTTAAAACTATAGAAGTAACGATTGCTGCAATGACAAAAGAAGCTGTTTTAAAAACAGGTGATATTCCTATAGTATATGCTGGCGGCGTAATGTCTAATAAATTGATAAGGGCTTCATTTGAGAGAGAATTTGGAGCGTTTTTTGCAGAGCCTGAATTCTCTTGTGATAATGCAGCAGGCACAGCAGTTTATGCAGCAATTATGAACGGAGGAATGAAGTGTGGCGATATTAACAATTTCACAGCTTAATAGATATGTTGCATTTCGTCTTAAAGAGGACAAAGCTATACAAAGTATACTGGTTCGTGGTGAAATATCGAATTTCACATATCATTCAAGATCTGGGCATTGTTATTTTACGCTTAAAGATTCAGAATGTAGTATTAAAGCAGTAATGTTTCGTTCATATGTGGGCAGAATAAAATTTAAGCCAAAGGACGGGATGCATATTATAGCAGCAGCGTCAGCTTCTCTCTATGAACGAGATGGGAGTTTTCAGCTTTATGTTACTGATATGCAGGAAGATGGCATAGGCAGTCAACAGATCGCATTTGAAAAGCTCAAGTTAAAGCTTTCTGAAATGGGCGTATTTGATCCTGAATCTAAACGTCCTATCCCGTCGTGTCCTGATAAAGTCGGAGTTGTCACATCAAGTTCAGGTGCAGCACTTCAAGATATAATAAATGTCATATCAAGACGCTATCCATTATGTGAACTTAATGTTTTTCCGGCACAGGTTCAGGGTGATGATGCACCGGATTCTATAGTAAAAGCTATTTTGGCAGCAGAAAAATATGAATGTGATGTTTTAATAGTCGGACGTGGCGGAGGTTCATCTGAGGATCTAAGTGCATTTAATACAGAACGTGTTGTTATGGCAGTTTATAATTGTTCAGTTCCGGTTATATCAGCAGTCGGACATGAAACTGATGTATCTTTGACAGATGGTGCAGCAGATCTTAGAGCGCCAACTCCGTCAGCAGCAGCAGAACTTGCAGTACCGTCAATAGATGAACTTACCAAAAGACTTGAAAGAGAAACAAGGCTGCTTGATAAGATATTTTCTGATAATATAAGTCATAGTGAAATAATTCTTAATAAACTTACTGAGCGACTTTCTTCATTGTCACCAAGTCAAAGTCATATTCTTGCAGAAAATAAACTTCATTCTCTTGTTCAAAAGCTGAATATGCTTATTGATTCAAAATTACAAGATAAAAAAAGTTTATTGCAAAAAGAATTTGTGCATCTTGAGGCATTAAGTCCTTTTAAAGTTTTGCAAAGAGGATATGCACTTGTTTATAAAGATAATAAATTATTGCGAAGCAAGGACGATGTATTGATTGGTGATGAATTGGAAATAAGACTTGGAAACGGTACTTTACGTGTCGCAGTAATTGAAGATTATGATAAAAGAAAGGATTGATATAGATGACATTCGAAGAAAATCTTAAGGCTCTTTCAGATATAACAAAAAAACTCGAAGAAAACAATCTTAATCTTGAAGAATCAGTAGAGCTTTATCAAAAGGGATTGAGTATTTCCGCAGAATGTGAAAAACAGCTTTGCAATGCTAAGCTTAAAATACAGGAGCATAAAGAAAGGGAGAAGTAAAATATGAATGATGTACATAAGCAGCAAATGACAAATGATATAGATCTTATTGAAAATGCAATAAGGGACTATGTTCCATATGAAGAAGATGTTAAGCGTCAGAAGATAGTAATTGATGCAATGCGTTATTCCCTTGAAGCTGGTGGTAAGCGTATACGTCCGGTTTTGGTTTTGGAATTTTGCCGTATGTTAGGCGGTAATATAAATGACGCTTTATCAGCAGCTGCTGCTCTTGAAATGATTCATACTTTTTCGCTTATTCACGATGACCTGCCTGCTATGGATAATGATGATTATCGCCGTGGCAGAAAATCATGTCATAAAGAATTTGATGAAGCAACAGCTATTCTTGCAGGTGATGCACTTTCTATCCATGCATTTTCTGTAATTTCCAAAGATAAGAATTTAAGCTCTGATAAGAAAGTAAAGCTTATGGAAGTTTTGTCTGAAACATCGGGTTATAAGGGTATGATCGGTGGACAGATAATAGATATGGAGAATGAGAAGCGTAATGATGTTGATATAGATAATCTTCACGCTATGTGTGATGGAAAGACAGGTGCTCTTATAAGATGTGCCTGCATTATGGGTTGTATTGTTTCCGGTGCTGATGATGAAATCATTGCAAAAGCGGACAGATATGGTTCATGTTTGGGTCTGGCCTTTCAGATAGTGGATGATATTCTTGATGTTACAAGTACTACCGAGGTTCTGGGAAAGCCTGTAGGAAGTGACGCAGCTTCAAACAAGACTACATTTGCTACTCTTATGGGTATAGAGCAGGCAGACAAGCTTGCGTCAAAGCTTACTGATAAGGCCATAGAAATATTAGGTCAGTTTGAGAAAAGTGAATTTTTGAAGGATTTGACGCACGATTTATTAGTGCGAATAAAATAAGGGGAAAACGGCATTATGCCGCAGCAATAAATATATGAAAACCACAACCGGAAAAAAGAATCTTCCGGGAGATACAGATATGCTCGAAACGCTCGATCTTCCTGAAGATATAAAAAAACTTACTTTGCAGCAATGCAATAAGCTTTGTCAGGAAATAAGAGCAAAGCTTATTTCCACGGTATCGAAAACTGGAGGTCATTTAGCATCAAATCTTGGTGTGGTAGAACTTACCGTTTCATTGCATCGTATATTTGATTCACCAAATGATAAATTTGTTTGGGATGTAGGTCACCAGTGTTACACACATAAAATTTTAACTGGCAGAAATGACAGCTTTGATACGCTTAGGCAAGAGGGCGGTATTTCCGGATTTCCTAAGCCAAAAGAATCAGAACACGATTCATTTATAAGCGGTCATAGCAGTACAGCTATTTCTGTAGCAGCTGGTATTGCCGAGGCTAATCGTCTTAGAGATGATAAACATTACACTGTTGCTATAGTAGGTGATGGTGCAATGACAGGCGGTTTGGCATATGAGGGACTTAATAATGCAGGCAAGGTTAAAAATAACAGACTTATAGTTGTTTTGAATGATAATGAAATGTCTATTTCAAAAAATGTAGGTTCACTTGCAAAATATCTTTCATCTATACGTGGCACTGAAAATTATGTAAAGACAAAAAAGCGTGTTGAAAAGCATCTTACAAGCAGTGCCATAGGTGTGCCGGTTGCAAAGTTTATAAAGAATTCAAAAGATGTTCTAAAAGAAACTGTACTTGGCAGTTTGACGATATTTGAAGATCTGGGATTTGTATACCTAGGACCTGTTGACGGTCATAATATAGAAGAGCTGGATGAGATTTTGCTTGCTGCTAAAAGTTATGAATGCCCTGTGCTTGTTCATGTAAATACGGTAAAAGGCAGAGGTTATAAGCCGTCTGAAAACAACCCGGGAGAATACCATGGCGTTTCCAGATTTGATGTTGAAACAGGCAATCCGGAAGCCGCTTGTAAGGATACATTTTCGGATATGTTTGGAAAATTCCTTGTACAAGCTGCAAAGAAAGATGATTCACTTTGTGCAATAACAGCTGCAATGGAGCATGGTACAGGACTTCATTATTTTTCAAGAGCATTTCCAAGAAGATATTTTGATGTTGGCATTGCAGAACAACACGCTGTAACTTTTGCAGCTTCACTTGCTAAGCAGGGATTTTTGCCGGTGTTTGCAGTTTACTCATCATTTCTTCAAAGAGCATACGACCAACTTATACATGATGTTGCAATAAGCGGAGCTCATGTTGTGCTGGGTGTTGACCGTGCCGGATTGGTAGGAGAAGATGGGGAAACACATCATGGAATGTTTGATGTCAGCTTTATAAGCACTGTTCCGGGTGCTGTTATATATTCACCTTCTTGTTATGATGAACTTTATATTTGCATGAAAAGGGCTATGTATGAAGATACAGGACTTGCTTGTGTGCGTTATCCAAGAGGGTCAGATCATACGCAGTTTGACAAGACAGCACTGAATTCAGATTACACTCATATTACAGGCAAAAAAACTGATACTCTTTTGATCTCATATGGCAGAATATATGACAATCTCTTTAAAGCTAATAAGAAGGCTATGGAAGAGGATATAAATTGTGATTTGCTTAAGCTTACCAGAATATTTCCAATAGATAAAACGGCAGTTAATATTGCGTGTTCCTATAATAAAATCATTTTCTTTGAAGAAGCATATGATATTGGAAGTATTTCCCGTCAATTTGGTTCTCTTCTTATTGAAAATGGATATAAGGGAAGTTATGAATGTGTAACTGCTAAGGGATTTGTAACTCAGGCATCAATGGATTCTCAGTTTGAGAAGCTTGGATTTAGTGTAGATAAAATGCTTGAAAGAATAAGAAAATCATCCGGAAAGGAAATATAAGATGGCAAGGCTTGATGCAGAACTTGTTGCAAGAGGTATAGCAGGCAGCAGAGCAAGAGCTCAGGAACTAATAAAGGGCGGACAGATAAAGCTTGATGGCAATATATGTCAAAAGCCGTCAAAGCAAATAGATGAAAATACAGTCATAACAATGGATGGTGAAGGACTTGCATATGTAGGCAGAGGCGGACTTAAGCTTGAAAAGGCTATAGATATTGGAAATATAGACCTTAGTGGATCTGTATGCATGGATATTGGTGCCTCTACAGGAGGTTTTACTGATTGTATGCTTCAAAATGGTGCTGTTAAAGTATATGCAGTTGATGTTGGTCATGACCAGCTTGCAGAAAAACTTTGCAGCGACAGCCGTGTTGTGAATCTTGAAAGAACAGACATAAGAACACTTGATTCTAATATAATAACTGAAAATATAGATTTTATATCTGTTGATGTTTCGTTTATATCTCTTACTTTAATATTACCTCATATATCACGTTTCCTAAGAAAAGACGGCATTGCTGCACTGCTTATTAAACCGCAGTTTGAAGCCGGAAGAGAGAATATAGGCAAAAATGGAATTGTAAAATCACGAAAAGTACATATGAATGTACTTGCAAAGATAAAAGAGGAATTTCGTAAAAACGGATTTTCTCTCACAGCTTTTTGCACATCTCCTGTAAAAGGCGGTTCAGGCAATATAGAATATTTAGCAGTGCTTAAAAATTCTGATGTTTCTGATGCTGCCGTTGACTTTCAGGCTTTGGTTGCAGAGGCTTTTTCTCAGAAATAATTACAAGGAGTAAATAAATTTGAAAGCTGTTATTTTTCCTAATTTACAAAAAGTAAATGCACTTTCTTGTGCAAGAAATGTTTGTGACGCTCTATATAGCAATGATTTTGAAGTAATTGCAGATCCTCAGCTGAAGGCACTTTTTTATGATAAATCATTTGTAAAATATATTCCATTTGAAGAATCAGTTCGTGATTCTGATTTTGCTGTTGCAATAGGCGGAGATGGAACTATTCTAAGATGTGCAAAGGCTCTTATCGGTTCAGATACGAAATTACTTGGTGTTAATACCGGCAGACTTGGTTTTATGGCATCTATTGAACCTTCACAGATCCATGAGCTTCTAAGACTTAAAACGGGAGATTATCGTGTTTCAAAACGTATGATGCTTTGCGGCGACCTTACTGATGAAAGAGGATATGTATTTCAGCATTTTACAGCTTTGAATGATATAGTTATAGGCAGACAGTTTGCACGTGTAGTTGATTTTTCTGTATACAGAAATGAAGTTCTTCTTGGACAGTATCGTGCAGATGGTGCGATTTTTAGCACACCTACTGGTTCAACTGCATATGCACTTTCAGCAGGAGGAAGTGTAATAGAACCTGAATTTTCATGTATAGGATTTACTCTTGTTTGTCCGCATTCTCTGGCGTCAAGACCAATACTCTTTTCACCGGAAAGCAAGCTTTGTGTAAAACTTTCAGTGCGTGATGAGGGTGAAATATACATTACTTCTGATGGAGAAATTCCTATTCCGTTTGCTCCGGGCAGTCATTTAAACATATATCGTTCTGAACATACGATACAGCTTGTAGACATGAGCGGAAATACATTTTTTGATTCACTTAACCGCAAGATAACACATTCACTAAAAGGGAATGTAAATTTTGACGGCAGCGGAGGTTCCGTATGAAAAAGGAAAGACATGAGTTGATTCTCAGAATTATATCAGAAAACGAAGTTCATACACAAGATGAACTTCAAAGTTTTTTATCTGAATATGGTGTAAATGTAACACAAGCGACTCTTTCAAGAGATATACATGAACTGCGTCTTACAAAGCAGCATATAGATGGAACGGTGCGTTATGTAAGACCGGATGCACCGGTTGCTGTAGATGGAATAATTAAAGAAGCAGTATTGGAAGCTGATTTTGCAGGACATATGGCAGTAGTACATTGCAGACCGGGAATGGCACAAGCGGCGTGTGCTGCATTTGATGCTATGAAAAAAGAAGGCGTAGTTGGAACTATTGCCGGAGATGATACTATTTTTGTGTTGATGCGTGAAGACGATCAGGCAGAGCGACTTGCAGTACAGTTCCGCAGCGGCGGCATTTCTGAAATGGACTAATGAAACGAGGCGTTTTTATGCTTACTGAAATTTATATTGAAAATCTTGCTGTTATTGAAAAAGCACGAATACCGCTTTGCGGTAATTTTAATGTATTTACTGGTGAAACGGGTGCTGGTAAATCTATTCTTATACATGGCATAAATGCAGTATTAGGTCAGCGTGTTACAAAGGATATAGTAAGAACAGGCTGTGATAAAGCTGTTATATCTGCATTATTTCAGAATATTGATGATAATGTAAAGGAAGTTCTTTCTGAATTTGGAATAGAATCTGATGGTGAGCTTTTGCTTACACGTGAAATATTAGCTGATGGCGGAAGCACTGCAAGAATAAATCACAAGACCGCAACTATAGGAGCATTAAAACGTTTGGGTGAAATGCTTATTGATATACATGGTCAGCATGATACTCAGATTTTAATGTCATCTGATAGACATATGGAAATAATAGACAGGTTTGGCGGTGATGATTCATTACTGAACTCTTATCAGGAGAGTTTCAAGACATTGCAAAAGAAGGCAAAAAGACTTAGTCAGCTTGTCAAGCAGGATCAGCAGCAGCAAAAAAAATCAGATTATTTGAAAAATCTTGTTTCGGACGTTGAAGAGATTGGGCTTAAAATTGGTGAAGAAGATGAAATTGCAAATTCTCTTGAGCGTCTTATGAAGTCGGAGAATATTATAACTGCACTTAAATTTGCAGCCACTGCAATTGATAATGATGATTCTGCAAATGCTGTAAGTCTTATTCAAGAGGCAGAAGGTGCAGTAGACTCTCAGTCTGATTATATAGAAGATTCAGAAGAATTGGTAAGCAGACTTAAAACAACGGAACTTGAGCTGCGTGATATTTCAGAAACACTAAGAAATCTTGCCGAAGATATGGAACTTGATGAAATGAAGCTGGCTAAACTTCAGAGCAGAAGCAATGCGGTGAGAGAACTTACACGTGCATATGTTTGCACAGGAGATGAGCTTGTTAAGCGATGCGAAGAAGCAAAAGCAGATCTCAAGGATATGCAGGATAATGCAGAAGAAATAAAACAGCTTAGGCGTGAAAAAGCAGAGCTTTTGACAGAAGTTTCAAACAGAGCCAAAGCTCTAAGCAGCTATCGTATTGAAACGGCTAAACGCTTTACAAATTGTGTATTAGAGCAGCTTAAATTTCTTGATATGCCGGGTGTACGCTTGGAGGTTGCTCATAGCGTTGGTAAGCTTACATTGCAAGGAATGGATAGAATGGAGCTTATGATTTCAGCTAACAAAGGCGAATCGCTTAAACCTCTTGCAAAAATAGCGTCTGGCGGTGAGCTTTCAAGAATAATGCTTGCATTAAAATGTGCAATTGCAGACAAAGACAGCATACCAACTATGATATTTGATGAAATAGACACTGGTGTAAGCGGACGAGCAGCACAAAAAATTGGAATAAAGCTAAGCGAACTCGGAAGTGTAAGACAGGTTTTGTGTGTTACTCATCTTTCGCAGATAGGAATTATGGCAGAAAATCATTTAAAAATTGAAAAACATCAGGAAAATGGACGCACCTCCACAAAGGTGACAACTCTTGATTTTGAAGGAAGAGTTTATGAAATAGGAAGAATAATGTGTGGAGAACCGCCGAGTGAGCTTATTCTTAAGAGTGCAAGAGAAGAACTTATAAAGCAGCATCCAAAGTTTGCTAAGGAGAATGAAAATTGAGATTAGGATTCAGACGAGGACTTATTCATGGAATACCGATAGCTTTAGGATATTTTTCGGTATCATTTGGGTTTGGAATAATGGCAGTTCGAGCAGGCCTTACAGTGATGGAGGCAGTTTGTATATCAATGACAAATCTTACATCAGCTGGTCAAGCAGCAGGTGTAAGTGTTATAGCTGCCAGTGGTACATATATAGAAATGGCAGTGACTCAGTTTATTATAAATATTCGTTATTCATTGATGGGATTGTCGCTTTCACAAAAGCTGGATAATTCATTTAACACGGTACACAGACTGGCAGTTTCATTTGGAATTACAGATGAGATCTTTGCGGTATCATCAGCACAGCCATCGAAACTTACTCCAAGATATATGTATGGACTTATTCTTATATCATTTATAGGCTGGAGCAGCGGTACACTTCTTGGAGCAGCTGCCGGAAATATTCTTCCTGCGATTATAACTGATGCTATGGGAATAGTTCTTTATGGAATGTTCCTTGCAATAATTATTCCGGCTGCAAAGAAAAGCAGAAGTGTATTGTTGGCAATAGTTATAGCAGCATTGATAAGTACTGTTCTTTATTATGCTGTTCCGTCACTTTCAAGTGGTTTTGCAGTTATAATCAGTTCAGTTATATCAGCATTTATTGCAGCTATATTGTTTCCTGTTCCGGAAGAGGAGGAAAAGAAAGAATGAGTATAGTTATATATATTGCAGTAATGGCAGGAGTTACATATCTTGTAAGAATGATACCATTTACCCTTATGAAGAAAAAGATAACTTCCAGATTTCTTAAAAGTTTTTTATATTATATACCATATGCTGTACTTAGTGCAATGACGATCCCAGCGATTTTTTATTCAACAGGAGATATTGTAACAGCAGTATTTGGTACAGTAGTTGCTGTAATTCTTGCATATATAGGTCTACCGCTTATTGTTGTGGCGTTGGCAGCATCAGGTATAGCACTTATTACATCATTATTGAGGTGAAATTATGGCGTCTAGTAAAGAATATTTAAATTTTGTTTTGGAACAATTATCCGAGTTAGAAGAAATTACATATCGTGCAATGATGGGAGAATTTATTATTTACTATCGTGGGAAAATTGCCGGCGGTATTTATGATGACAGATTATTGATAAAACCGGTACAATCAGCAATTTCCTATATGCCAAAAGCTTCTTATGCAGTACCTTATAAGGGAGCAAAAGAAATGTTGTTGGTGGAAGAAGTTGATAATAAAGAATTTTTGACCGGTTTGTTTAATGCCATGTATGATGAATTGCCAGTACCAAAGCCAAAAAAGAAGAAATAAAGAAATTGGAATTTATAGGAGAAAATTATGAAGCGTGAATTGGGTATAGCAAGGTGTGGACTGGCATGCTGTTTGTGTTCTGAAAATGCAGAATGCAAAGGTTGTAAACGAGATGGCTTTCTGGAACTTTCTTGGTGTAAGGGAGCTGAATGGTGCGAGAATAGAAAGTGTGCAATTGAAAAAAAGATTAAAGGTTGCTATGAATGTGAGCCGCAAAATTGCAGAAAAGGTTTGTATGCAGAAAAAATCAAAGCACGTGCTTTCGCTGAGTTTGCTAAAAGATTTGGTACAGAAGAATTGCTGGACTGCCTTGAACGTAACGAGAAAGCAGGTATAATTTATCATAGAGAAGGCATTATCGGCGATTATGATGACTTTGATGATATTGAGGTCTTGATTTCATTTATCAAAACTGGAACACGCTAAATTCTAGTTTTTAGGGAGAAGAACAAATAATACATCATCAAAGAGCCACTAGGTTCAGAGCTGATTAGAGATTCGGCAAATCGGTGTTTGTGAAATGGGGTGAATGAATTATGTTGGAAGAATTAGGCATAAGCGGAGGAACTGCGGTAATTGTTTTGATAGCATTATATTTTATCATCAAGTGGGCGATAAAGAATGGTATAAAAGAAGCTTATGAAGAAATTTCTGCCAAAAAATCTGATGAAGAAGATGATGAATTGCCGGAATAAAAACTTAAAAAACTAAAAAGAAAAATGGATAAATCGAAATTTGAAAGGTTTGGTAAAAATGGCAATTGCAAATATAAGTGCAATTATCAATAATGATATTCATAAAGTTTGGGATATTGTTTTAGCTATTGATAAATATAGCACATGGCGAAGTGATTTAAGTAAAACAGAAGTAATAAATGACAAGAAATTTGTTGAGCATACAAAAGATGGGTATGCTACTACATTTACTGTTACTATGGTAGAACCATATAAGCGATGGGAGTTTGATATAGAAAACAGCAATATGAAAGGTCATTGGATTGGTGTTTTTATCTCCAAAGGAAATGAAACTCAAATTGACCTTACAGAAAATGTAATACCTAAAAAGTGGTTTATGAAACCTTTTGTAAAATCTTATTTGAAAAAGCAACAAATGCAATTTATTCTTGATTTAAAGAAAGTATTGGAGCAATAAATTCCTGCTTGTGTTTTTTATTGTATTATGATATAATATAATATTATATTATAGAACTGATATTATTCATAAATTGATATATTTTACTTATAAAATGGAGGTATTATTATGAGAGTGTGCTTAAGGTGTGGAACGGAAATGAAAGAAAATTGCACAATTAAAGTTGAAGGCGGAGGATATGGAATTGTAATGTCAACTAATGAAAACAAGTTGTTTAGTGGAAGAATAGGAAAGCCTAAAGTTGCAATTTGTCCTAAATGTGGTGAAGTGTCTATCTACGTTGAAGATGTTGAAAAACTAATTGACAGTAAGAAATAATTATATATTCTAGAATAACAATAAAACGCCATGCACTGGAGTTGTAAAGTGCATGGCGTTTTTTATTATATAAGATTAAATGTTATGCAAGATACTTACTGAATTCAGCATCAAGTGAATCTTTCATTGCATTTGCTTCTTCAAGAGTAGGGGCAGTAGCTGTATAATAAACTTTTATTTTTGGCTCTGTTCCGGAAGGACGAATGATAACCTTTTCGCCATTTTCCAGAGAGAATGAAAGAACATTTGATTTAGGAAGATCGATTTTTGAAATATTACCTGTAATGCAGTCTTTTGAAACACTTTCCTGATAATCTTCAAATTTGACAACTTTGAATCCATTGATAGTATCAAGGTGATTTGTGCGAAGATTATTCATTATTTCAGACATCTTGATCATTCCGCTTTCACCTTCAAATGTAAAGCTATGTTGAGAATGAACATAGACACCATATTTATCATAAAGATTCTTACGTGCCTGAATCATTGAAATACCCTTTGTACGATAATAAGCAGCCATTTCGCAAATAAGCATTGCAGCAACAACAGCATCTTTATCACGTACATATGTTCCGGCAAGGTAACCATAACTTTCTTCAAAGCCAAATACATAGCGGTTTTCTTCATTTTTAGCTTCTAAGAAACCGATCTGTTCGCCTATAAATTTAAATCCTGTAAGAACTTCTATCATTTCTACATTATAATATTTGCAAATAGCATTGATAATATCAGTAGTAACGATTGTTTTTATAGCTACAGGATTTTCAGGCATTGTACCCTTAGCTATTCTCTGCTCACAAATATATTCAAGCAATAATGCACCTACTTCATTTCCGGAGAACAGTGCATAGTCATCTCCGTCAGGAACAGCAATGCCTACACGGTCAGCATCAGGGTCAGTTGCAAGAAGAAGATCAGGCTTTACTTTGTCACAATACTTAAGACCAAGTTCCAATGCTTCACGAATTTCAGGATTTGGATAAGGACAAGTTGTGAAGTTGCCATCAGGATTTTCCTGTTCTTTTACAATAGTAACATCAGTAATTCCGATTCTGTCTAAAATAGTACGAACAGGTTTATTTCCAGTTCCATTAAGAGGAGTATAAACTATTTTAAGACCGCTCTTTGCACAAAGGTCAATATTTATTCCTTGAGAAAGAACGTTTTTAAAATATGATTCAATAATATCATTGCTAATGTAGGAAATGAGTCCTTCAGACATTGCGTCATCGAAATTCATAAACTTAACATCGTCAAACATATCGAGAGCATTTATTTTTGCAAGTACTGCATTAGCAGCATCAATAGTCATCTGGCAGCCATCAGCACCATAAACCTTGTAGCCGTTGTACTTAGCTGGATTGTGGCTTGCAGTAACCATAACACCGGCATTGCATCCAATAGCACGAACTGCATATGACAGCATTGGTGTTGGAGCGAGTTCAGGATAAATATGAACACGAATTCCGTTAGCAGCTAAAACTTCGGCAGCAGCACGAGCAAATGTATCAGATTTTATACGGCTGTCATATGAAATAGCTACACTTGGATTTTCAAATGATTCATTTACATAATCAGCAAGACCTTGAGTAGCACGACGTACTGTATAGATATTGATTCTGTTAGTACCAGCACCGAGTACACCACGCAGACCACCAGTGCCAAATTCAAGATCACGATAAAAGCGATCATTTATTGCATCATTATTATTTTTTATTTCATTGAGTTCAGCTTGTAAATCAGGATCGTCAGTTGCTTTTAAAACCCAATGATTATATAATTCTATTTGATTCATAACTAAACCTCCGTTTGACGTTTTCTTTTTTCACTAATCACATTATACCACAAACACATCATAATGGAAATAGTTTTTCCTGATGTTTCATAGAATATTCAGAAAAATAAAGTGATTATACATATATAGTATAAGATTTACTAAGGATTTGATAAGAAGTAATATAATATCATTGATATGTTTATGTTGAAATATAAATGCATAGAAAGAAAAATAAAATATCTTAGCTGTAAGAACCTGTCCACACAATTTCATGTGACCAGGTTCTAAATATAGTTAGAAAATGCACCAAAATTGATTTTTGTGGAAATATAATCATTTTGTCTTGACAATAAGATAAATGTATGTTATAATAAATTAAAGTAATGCGGGTGTGGTGAAATTGGCAGACACGCAAGATTTAGGTTCTTGTGCCGCAAGGTGTGCAGGTTCAAGTCCTGTCACCCGCACCAAAGGCAAAGTTATAAAATGTAACTTTGCCTTATTTTTTATAAAATCAATTTAAGTTAAGGAGAGTATTGTTTGAATA
>CALESG010000085.1 GCA_937907215.1 uncultured Ruminococcus sp. | reverse complement strand
TTTCATTATATCACATTTTTTCACTTATTGCAAGCTATTGGTACGGGTTCTTATATATTTTTAAACTGAACAGCAACATTGCTAAGAATTTATTTTATAGCCATAAACGGAAAAATACCATGTTCAATTTCAGTAATTTCCCTATCATTTTCAGAATCAATTCTCAGAATTAAAGGTTTACTTAAATCCAAGCTGAAAATGCCCATGATTGATTTTGCATCAACGATATATCTGTCTGATATGATGTCAAAATTACAGTTATATTTCATTACTTCGCTAACAAACATCTTGACATCATTCACGGTATTCAAACGAATATTTACTTCTTTCATGATATTCTCCTTTGTATTCATCTGCCTATCTCCGCAAATTTATAAATCTCATCACGTCCAGGCATTACTTTCAAAGCGCCTTTTCTCGTTGTGACAATTGCTGCAGCGGTATTTGCAAAAACAAGCATCTCCGATAATTCTTCATTAGAAAAATCCTTCATGCCGTATTCCAGAACTTTGTTCAAAATGCAGCCGCAGAATGTGTCGCCTGCACCGGTCGTTTCAATTGTTTCAGCAGGCGTGATCGGTACAAAGGCATATCCTGTTTTTGAATAAGCTTTGCTGCCGTTTTTACCCAGTGACAGTAAAATCAGAGGAATATTGTACTTATCTCTCAGACTTGCAATTGCTTTGTCAAAATCCGTTTCATTGGTCAGCCGCTGAATTTCGTTATCAGATATTTTCAGAATATCACAATGCTGCAATCCATACTCGATCTTTTCTCTTGCAATATCAAGATCATCCCACAAGTTCTCCCTCAAATTCGGGTCAAACGATCGGATACAACCTGCTTTTTCAGCAATTGCCACTGCCTTTTTGGTTGCAGCATCGCACACCGGATTTGTCATAGACAGCGAACCATAATGAAATATTCTGCTATTCTCAATCAGCTCAGCATTCACATCAGATTCGCTAAGCATCATATCTGCACCGGGATTTCTGTAAAACGAAAACTCCCTGTCACCGTCCTCAAGGGTATGCACAAACGCAAGCGTCGTATTGACCTTCTCATCTTCCGCAAGTCCTGTAATATCAATGCCGATATCTGAAACTACCTGTTTTAATTGCCTGCCGAAAATATCTTTTCCAACCTTGCCGATAAAGGCGGTTTTCTTTCCCAACTTGTTAAGCATAGCAAGGACATTGCAGGGTGCTCCACCGGGATTGGCTTCTAAAATAGGATTTCCTTGCGTACTTATTCCGTTTTCGGTAAAGTCGATCAGCAGTTCTCCTAATGCTACAACATCAAACTTTTTCATATTTATCCTCCATTGATTAGCGTGTTTATAAATCTGTTAAATGCTCGTCTGCCTGCTTCATCTCTTTTAAATACTCCGGCGTCAAGCAAAACCTGTTCAAAAACTTTACCAACCTCTGCATGGATGATATCTGAAGCATTTTCTGCGGAGAAATCCAGATGATTCTGTAATATTTTCTTTGCCCATTCAGCATGAGCAGCGGTCTGCGGATTTTCATTGAGATCTTTTCCAGACAGAAGAGCATCCTCTACAGCACCCAGTTCTTTTGCAAGGCGTGACGGCAATACCGCCAATCCCATGACTTCAATCAGACCGATATTTTCCTTTTTGATATGATGTAAAGACGGATTTGGATGAAACAATCCCAGCGGACGTTCTTCGGTTGTGCGATTGTTGCGCAAAACCAGATCACATTCATAATGACTTCCGTTCATGCGTGCAATGGGCGTAATTGTGTTATGCGGTGTTCCATTTGTTTCTGCCAGTATATCAGCACTTTCATCACTGTAAGTGCGCCATTTTTTCAGAATATAGCTGCATGCTGTAGATAGACTGCTTCTGTTTTCGGATTTCAGCCGGATAACAGACATGGGCCATTTCACAATACCCGCCTGTATGTTTGAAAACTGTGGGATGCAAAAATTTTTTTCAATTTGTGCTTTTTCCATTGCAAAGGTGTATCTTCCGCCCTGAAAATGTTCATGACTGAGAATTGAGCCGCCCACAATAGGCAAGTCTGCATTTGAGCCGACAAAATAATGAGGAAGGTAATCCAATACGTCAAACAATTTTTCAAAGACAGTATCATCAATTTTCATTGCCGTATGATTTTCATTGAATACAATGCAATGCTCGTTGTAGTAGCCATAGGGCGAATACTGAAGCTGCCAGCTTTCACCGGAAATGTTCATGGGAATCGGGCGCAAATTTTGTCTTGCCGGATGATTTAAATTTCCCACAAAGCCTGCGTTTTCTGGACAAAGCTGACATTTTGGATAAGACGACGCCTGTACTGCTCTTGCAGCTGCTATATCCTTCGGGTCTTTCTCTGGTTTGGAACGGTTTATGGTAATATCCAGCGTACCGTAATCGGATTTGTAAATCCACTTCAAATCCTTGGCAATTCTGCCCTGACGAACATAATTTACCTTTTGACTGAAATTAAAATACCAGTCCGTGGCTGTTTCCGGAGATTTTGCATAACGCCGACGAAATTCAGCTGTTACCTCCCTCGGCATTGGTGTGAGAACTCCCATGAGCTTTGTGTCAAATAGGTCACGGGAGGCAGTTGTGTCAGAAATGATATTGTGTGAACAGGCATAATCAACCAGCGGACAAAGTATTGCGTCAATCGCTGTATTTTTACATTCTGTTTCTGATTCCTGCCAGTCAGTCAATTGAAAAATCTCCATCAATTGATTGCGAATTACATAAATATCTTCCGAAGCAATCAATTCATTTTTTAAGGCGTAGCTTATCAACCTCTGAATATCCTCATAAATCATATACTTCACTTCCTATTCTTCATATCCGTTGGGATGATCCTTGTGCCAGTTCCATGCACTTGCAATGATTTCTTCCAGACTGTCATGCACCGGATTCCATCCAAGAACCTTCCTTGCCTTTTCACTGGAAGCAACCAGTCTTGCAGGATCGCCGGCACGCCGCCCGGTCTCTATTGCCGGGATAGAATGTCCGGTAACGGCTCTTGCTGTTTCAATGACTTCCCTGACGGAATAGCCGACACCATTTCCCAGATTGAAAATATCGCTTTCTCCGCCGTTCATCAAATACTGAACCGCAAGAATATGTGCTTGTGCCAGATCGGTAACGTGAATATAGTCACGGATGCAGGTTCCGTCAGGGGTATCATAATCCGTGCCATAAATGGAGATTGCCTCTCGCTTGCCGTTGGGCACCTGCAAAATTAAGGGAATCAAATGGCTCTCCGGATTATGTGCTTCGCCAATTGAACCGCTTTCATCTGCACCGCAGGCATTGAAATATCGCAAAGAAACATAACGCAGTCCGTGTGCCTTTGCCGTCCATTGGAACATCTTCTCCATTGCAAGCTTTGTCTCACCGTATGGATTTGTGGGACGAGTTCTGTCGCTTTCCAAAATCGGAATGTTTTCCGGTTCGCCATAGGTTGCCGCTGTTGAGGAAAAAACAATTTTGTCAACACCGTGGTGCACCATTGCTTCCAATAGTACCTTTGTGCCGCAGAGATTGTTGTCATAATATTTCAGAGGATTGGTGACGCTTTCGCCTACCAGAGAAAATGCTGCAAAGTGAATCACAGCGTCGATTTTCTCTGAACTGAACAGTTCATCCAAAAAGGCAGCGTCTCGAATATCTCCTTCATAAAACTTTGCCGTTTTCGGAACTGCACTGCGGTATCCTGTGACAAGATTATCCGCAATAATTACATCATGTCCTGCTTTTACAAGCTCCAGTGCAGTATGGGAACCTATATAACCTGCACCGCCTAAAACTAAAATACGCATCGTTATCCCTCCGTGATTTCTATACTGCCCACAGGACGAATTCTAAGAATATAGCAGCTTCTGTCACCAAAAATACGGTTCATTTCCTGTGAATATTCATTTACTTTTTCCACAGGCACAAATGCCTGAATTGTTCCTGCAAAGCCTCCGCCGTGTACTCTGACAGTGCCATTTCTTCCAAGAATACTTTTGCTTAACATAATGCCAATAGAAATTGCCTGCTCGGTCGGCTGTGAACAGGAATACAGATTTTGCAGAAGATTTGCCGAAGATTCGCCCGACTGCCTTACAAGCTCAAGGAAGTAATTCATATTGCCCTCTGAAAGAGCGTTCGCTTCAAGTACGGCACGTCTGTTTTCCGCAAAGAAGTGTGCAGCTCTCATGACAGCACGGTCGGAGCATTTTTCTCTAAGCTTAGGAATTGTACTGTAGAACTCATTTTCATTCACATCTCTTAGAAATGCTTTTCCAAATTGCACCGCAATACTTTCCATTTCAGAGCGCACTGCGACATAATCATCAGTCAGATTTGCATGGTTGCCTTTTGTATCAGTCACGCATAGGCAGTAACCAGATGCTTCAAAGTCATAGGGAAAGCTTTTTATTTCCGGATTTTCGGTATCATGAAAATCAACGGAAACAAGACCTCCCACAGAGCTTACCATCTGATCCATCAGACCACTTTTTTTGCCGAAGTACACATTTTCTGCATATTGACCGATTTTTGCGACCTCAACAGCACCAGCTTTTCCATGATTGTAATGGCTGTCAATAATTGTTCCGATCAGCACTTCAAATGCCGCTGACGAAGATAATCCACTACCGCTTAAAACATCTGAGGTGGTGTATGCGTCAAAGCCGGAAATTTGAACTCCCATTTCGTGAAATCTG
This sequence comes from uncultured Ruminococcus sp., assembly GCA_937907215.1. Classification (GTDB taxonomy): domain Bacteria; phylum Bacillota; class Clostridia; order Oscillospirales; family Ruminococcaceae; genus Ruminococcus_C. The sequence continues at coordinate 10,114 of CALESG010000085.1, read as the reverse complement.
GAGGCAATTCCACGAATCAGTGCCGACGAGCTGCCCATTTCTTTCTTCTGCACAGAAAGATCACTAAGATTCACATGGTTAGGGGAATGCCCTGCCGACTTTAAACGAATGACACCTTCGTTATGAAACGCAACCACAGCAATGACGTCCAGATCAACCGCTGCTGCAAGTACACATCCATGCTGGTGGTCAGTGTGATTGCCGCCAATTTCTGTGCGTCCTGGTGCAGAATATATTTTTATATCGTCACGTTCAGGGAAAATTTCAGAAAATTTCTCAATTGCAGATATATATCTGTTCCTTTGACGTTCCACAGCAGATTCACCATAAAGCGTCTTTAATATAAAATCAAAGTTTCCACTGCAAAGCTTGTTTATCATTGTTTCTTTATTCATATCAGTCACCTCCAACAAGTGTAAAATGCAGTTCTATGGGACAATAATCTCCCCATGCTTTGGGCAGAAGGATTCCGCCGTTCATAAGAGCTTTTCCAGTATATTGACTTCCGTCAGATTCAAGACGATACATTGCAATCGGAGAAAGTCCACGCAGGTGAATTCTGATTTGCAGGGTATTAGGGGAAGCACGGAAAATCATTCCATGTACCAAAACTTCACTGCCGTCTTCTGAAACATACTCCCATACGGCAAATTCATCTGTCATAGGATTGCTTATACGGTAATACAAACCATTGTGAATCAGATCATTGTATTTTTTAAAGCGTACAATCTGAGATTTAACCGCCTGCTTTTCATCATCAGAAAGGGCATTTAAATCAAGCTCATAACCAAAGCTGCCTGCCATTGCCGTAACAGCCCTTGTTTCAATTGAGGTTATACGTCCTGTCTGATGATTTGGTATTGCCGAAACATGAGAACCCATTGCGGAAATTGGATAGAAAAACGATGTTCCGTATTGAATTTTTGTACGTTCAAAAGCGTCCGTATCATCACTGCACCAGATTTGCGGACAGTAATAAAGCATTCCGGCATCAAATCTTCCACCGCCTCCGCTGCATCCTTCAAATAACACATGAGGATACGCAGAGGTAAGACGCTCCATCAATGCATACACTCCAAGCACGTACCGATGTGCCATTTCGCCCTGTCTGTCTGCTGAAAGCGTTACGGTATACCAGTCGCTAATGCTGCGGTTCATATCCCATTTTATGTATGATATATCGGCACTGTCAAGAATCCTGCTTATCGAATCATATAAATAATCCTGAACTTCCTTTCTTGTCATGTCAAGCAGTAATTGATAACGGCTTCTCATAGGCTCACGTCCGGGAATCTGTATCGCCCAATCCGGATGCAAACGGTACAATTCGCTGTCTTCGGAAACCATTTCCGGCTCAAACCAGATTCCGAATTTCATGCCCAATTTGGTAACTTCTTCTGTAAGCTTTTTTAGTCCGCCACGAAGCTTATTCTCATTTACAAACCAATCCCCCAGACCGGAGCAATCATCATTGCGCTTGCCAAACCAGCCATCATCAAGAACAAGCATATCCACTCCAAGCTCAGCTGCCTGCTGTGCAATATGAAGAATTTTATCGTAATCAAAATCAAAATAGGTAGCTTCCCAATTGTTTATCAGAATAGGACGTTCTGCAAGCTTATATTCCCCTCTGCAAACATGATGACGAATTGTTTTATGGAAATTGTGTGACAACGTTTCAAATCCGCTGTTGCTGTAAGAAAATATTACTTCTGGCGTATGAAAATAGGAATTCGGCAAAAGCTCCCAACGGAAAAGTGCCGGGTTAATACCCATAATCAGACGTGCCTGATCAAGTTGATCAAGCTCAATTTGCGTCTGAAAGCTGCCGCTGTACAAAAGAGCTGCTCCGATGCATTGTCCACTTGTTTCTGTACATTTCTTTGTACAGAGAAGCACAGATGGATTTTGCTGATGACTGGAAGTTCCTCTGGAACTTGTGCTTTCCTGAATACCGTGAACAAGCGATACACGCTCCGGCTGACGCTCCATAGTATGACGACCGTGAAAATGAATCCACTCCAAATCTTTCCCCTGTGGGATATCCAGGCATAAACTTGCCGCCTTTGTAAGCGTTACAGCCGTTTTTCCTTTATTGTATATTACAGCACTTCTTGTAATCATATCAAGGCTTTCCAGAACAGCATATTTAAGCGTTACGCAAATATCGCTTGCTGTATCTTTCAGGTCGATTTCAAGAGTATCCGCTTCATTTTCATCTGCATAAACAGCAGGTAGTCCCGGAATGGAATATTTTCCTTTTGTTATACGATAGCCCTTATAACGCAAATCAATTGCACTGCTCCCGTCTATATGCGTGATTCCAACCGCTGATATGCGGAAATCTCCGATGCCTTGACATGAATATTCCTGCGGCATTGTATCCAGAGAATATATGCGACAGTTTCCAGCCTCGTAAATATTGCCGGAAAAGCCTACGTCGGGATAGTTTTGGAGATACTCCATATCAAAATCAGTTCGTTCCCCATACCAGATGTGTTTTAAAACACCGAACTTATCAGCTTTTATCTGATATTCAGTATTTTTAGTAATCAGCTGAAAAAATCTATTATTCTCATTTACTTTAATTGCCATGAAAGTCATTCCCTTCTTGTTTCAATTTCAAATCTGTATGTTGTAAGATCAGACTTCAGCGTAATAGAATCCGAACCATATTTTCTTGTAATTATCAACCTATCCCCATTTGTTTGAATTTCAATCGTTCCATCCAAAGAAAATGCTGGATGGGTGTTACGCAGTATCATCAGTTCTTTCAGCTTCTGTACAACCGTACGATCCTGCTCATCTTCAATTTCATCTTTAGAATAATAATGTCGGTTAATATCACGCCCGTTTTTGGTACGCTCCATAAGCTCAATATCATTTGAACCTGCAAGCATTCCAACATAGTACACTTGCGGAATCCCTGGAGCAAAAAATTGAATAGCCCGTGCCAGCAGATAAGCATCATCGTTGTTGCCAAGTGCAGAGTAGTAGGTAGTATTCACTTGGTAGATATCCAGATTGTTATATGCCTCGGAGCTGTAAATCTTCTTTACGTTTGCTCCTTGTTTATACAACTGCTCCTTGACAATTTCAATTTCCTCATCAGGCAGTAAATCCTTGACATCTACAATACCGATACCGTCATGGGTATCCAGTGTAGTAAACTGCTTCATGGGACACATTTTCATCCAGTTCTTCAGATATTTTCCTGTATGGTTATAGAGTGCATGGAGAGTTAGTACTGGCAAGGCAAAATCATATATCCAGAATCCCTTATCTGCAATTTTCATTGGTATTGTGTAATGCTCGTGGATTTCCGGAAGAATTTCTGCACCCTCTTCTTTTACGATATTTTCAATATCATAAAGCAATTTCCAGATATCCGGTTCAATAAAGAAACAGCTTGTATCAGCCTTTTTCAGAGCGTACGCAAAAGCGTCAAGACGTATCACGGACGCACCGTGACAGCACATTTCTTTCAGAGTATTTTTGATAAACTCCCTTGTCTTTTCTTTGGTGACATCAAGGTCAATCTGCTCCGTACAAAAAGTACACCATATTTTTTCTTTGCTTCCGTCGGCAAATTCTGCCTCAATATAAGGAGCACGAGGTTTTCGCTTGTAGATTTTGTCAATCTGTTCCTGAGTCGGTTCGCCATTTTTCCAAAATTCCTTATACCGTATAAACATATCTTTATATAGAGAATTCTCTTTATTTTTGAGGAAATCCTGAAAATATTCCGACTGTGCAGAAATATGATTGACCATAAAGTCAAACATCAGATAGTATTCTCTCCCAATTTCCTCAATATCGGAAAAATCTCCGAATGTTTCATCAACTTTGTCATAACACATGGGGGCAAATCCACGGTCTGCCGAGGAAGGAAAAAACGGAAGAATATGCACGCCGCCTATTGCATCTTTATAATACTTATTTAAAACTTCATGCATTTCCTTAAGATTCTTCCCCATGCTGTCCGCATAAGTAATCAGCATAATTTTATTCTGTAAATTCATAAAAAACCTCCTTATTGTTTTTGTATCTGTGGCATAATGCCACAGATACAAAAAAGGGTGTGTTGAAAATGTCAATTGTTATTATCCTTTGACAGCACCATTTGCAATTCCACCGATGATTTGCTTCTGACAGAGAATATAGAAAATCAGAATCGGAATCAATGCAAGCAGATAGGACGCAAAAGCCAGATTATAATTTGTACCAAACTGCGACTGGAAATTCAGCTGTGCAAGAGGTAAAGTTGTTTGTTCCGAACCTGACATAATGACAAGTGGTGTCATTACATCATTCCATGTACCCAGTGCTGTAAGAACTGCTACTGTTGCGTGCATGGGTTTCATCATAGGGAAAATGATTTTCCAGTATGTTTTCCATGTAGACGCACCATCAATCTCAGCTGCTTCCTCCATGGCCAGGGGAATATTTTTTAGGTAGCCACTGTACAACATGATGTTCATAGGCATATAGAATACAACATACAGAATAATTACACCAAGCATATTATCAATATGCAGTTTTGCAGTTTCCTTTACCAGTGGCATCATAAGGATGGCAAATGGTACAAACATACCGCTAACAATATAAAAATAGATAAACTTAAATCCTTTATGCTTTGCCATACTTCTTCCAATAGCATAACCAGCCATGGAATGTACTACAAGCGATACGGCAATCGTAATTCCGGTGATGAACAAACTGTTTCCAAGAGAATGCCAGAAATCAGTCACCCGCATTGCCTCTGCAAAATTTTCAAGACTAAAACTTTTGGGAAGACTCAATGCCCCTGTAACATCATTTGTCATTTCAGATGGCGATTTCAAGGCAATGACAATGGTCATATAAAGTGGAAACAAAATGGTAAGACAGCCAAGAATCAACAGTACAGTTATAAAGATATTCGATTTGCTGTCTTTATCATTCCGAATCTCACTTGCCGGTTTCATATGTACTACTGGTGCTTTTGGAACACGATGTCTTTCAGAACTCATAACTGTTCCTCCTTTTTATTTGTAATTAAAAGCTGAATCACGGAAATTGCTACGATAACGATAAAGAATACCACTGCATTGGCACTCTGAAATCCAAACTGTCCGCCGTCCATACCATTTTTGTAAATCAGATAGGAAATGGATTCTGTACTCTGTGCAGGTCCGCCCTTAGTCAGCGACATAATCTGATCGAATACCATAAGCATATTTTTGGTGCTGAGTATCAAATTAGTTGAAATAAACGGCAGCAGAAGAGGCAATGTCAATTTTCTGAAAGTATACCATTTTCCTGCTCCGTCAATAGAGCTTGCTTCATAAATATCTGCCGGAATTGTTTGCAGACCTGAAATATATATGATCGTATTCATAGCAACGGTCTGCCATACGCCGACAATCAATACACCAACCCATGCCCACTTTTCACTTGCAAGAATGCTGCTGCTTAAAAAGTCAATATGTAAACTTTGGGCTACTGTGGGGATAATATATGTGAAAATAAAACTGAAAATATATCCCACAACTAATCCGCCTAAAATATTCGGCAGAAAATACATCCCTCGCAGCGTGCTTTTAAACTTGATTTTACTGTTCAGACCCATTGCAATCAGCAAAGAAAGCACATTGACCAGTATCGTTCCGACAATCGCATATTTGAAGGTAAACAGATAAGATTTGCCAACTCGACTGTCCTGGAAAAGTTCAATAAAGTTTCTAAATCCGACAAAGTCGTAAGAGCCATATCCACGATAGTTTGTAAAGCTGTAAAAAGCACCAGTAATTAATGGGATCGTATTAAATAAAACAAACAGTATCAATGCCGGTAACGTCATCAACAGTAAGGTTTTTGTTTTTTTAGACATGGGCTTTCGGATTTTTTTAGTTTCTTTCATTTTCATCACTCCTTATAGTTTTTTATTTTTTCGATCAAGTCACGATTATAGCGCACCCACTCTTTATCAAAACGATTCAGAAATTTTTCAGCAGAATCACTGCTGTCATCCATAAGATATGTCTGTATCATAGCATCTACGCTCATTTCGCTTGGATAGTGATGATCATGGAAATCAGACATTCTGTCAGATTCAATATAAGATTTCATTCCGTCAAGCATGGATGGCAGTTCAAAATCTCCCTGCTTGCATGGAACAGCATTCTGATCGTTCAGATAAATCTGTATCGTCTCATCCTCATATAAAAATCGAAGAACTTCATAAACAGCTTCTGTGTTTTTTGTTTCTTTCATAACGCAGAATTGTAAATCCACACCGGAATTCAACACATTGTCTGCTTCATCTTCATTTGCCGGAAATGGAAATGAATCAATATTCATATCGGGATTTACAGATTGAATCTGTGGCACAGCATAACTGCCTATGGGATACATTGCAGATTCTCCTCTTGCAAAGGCGGTGCAGGCATCGTTATAGTTATAAGCGTAGGGGTTTGGTTCTGAGTAATCAAGAAGAATTTTAATTTTATCTGCAACTTCTGCATAACCATTCGTAAAAGTAGCATTTCCTGCATTGACCTGCGAACAAATATCCGAATCCGCAAGACCTACTGCCAGTGCATTCCATGGGGCAAGACAAGTCCATGTATCTTTATATCCAAAATAAAGTGGATAAATATTTGTTGTACTTTGAATTTCTTCACAAAGATCAGTGAATTCACTCCATGTCTCTGGAATCTCCCATCCATGTTCCTCAAACATATCCCTGTTATAGAGAATACCAGCACAGTTTGCTGCATATGGCAAAGCATAAATGCCCTCTTGTGGTATAAATTCCAGATCCTTCTCTATCTGCATATAGGAAGGTTTTATATCTGAAATTCCTTCAAAATCAGAAATATCCATAAACAGATCTGCGTCAAGAAAATTGGAATAGTTAATATCTCCGCCAATTCCAACAATGTCCGGATAATCTTCTTTGATAAGTCGTGTTTTCAAAACCGTCATTGCCTCATTAGGAGATTCGATTTTCAGCACAATATCATCATGCTCTGCATTAAAACGTTCCTCCATTTCTTCAAATGCATCAACCGCCTCCGGCTTATACTGAAGCATTCTGACTACAGTTTTTCCATCACTGCGATCTGTACTGCATCCTGATAAAAGAAGTGCAGATATGGCAGTTCCTGTTAAAACCAAGCACGGTATAGTGTTTCTTTTTTTCATATTTTTGTCCTCCTCCTGAATAGAATTTTGTGTGTCGCTTTTTGTGATTATATTATAACATACCAATTTGGGGTTTGTAAATGCCGTAAATCCACTTGTTTTATACCATTATGCTGTCTTTCCAATGAAATTTGCATATCATCTTGCATTTTGGTATATTTCATGTTATAATCAGAATACAAGGCAGTCATTTTCACCGAAATAAGTTGACAGAAAGGAGAATTAATTTATGCATGATATTATTTTTTCCATTTTTCCAAACGAGAACTTTGTTGATTTAGGACTTTATCAATTTGGCTGGGAACAATGTGAATCTGCACATTCTTTCGGACCTGCAACAAGAAACCACTATCTTTTTCATTACATTATTTCCGGAATGGGAACTCTTATGGCTGACGACAGCAAAGGGGTCACGCAAACCTATTCCGTCAAAAGTATGCAGGGATTTATGATTTTCCCTAATCAGATTACGACGTATATTGCGGACAAGAATTTACCATGGGAATATGTCTGGGTAGAATTCGACGGACTGCGTGTTAAATCAATTCTGGAATCTGCTGGATTTACACCAGACTCACCGATTTATCATGCACGTTCTAAAGATCTGCGAGAAGAAATGATGCATGAAATGCTTTATATGACGCAAAACCGAAATTCATCCCCTTTTCACCTTATCGGGCATTTGTACCTGTTTCTGGATTATCTGACACGTTCTTCAGCAAGTACCCATATTCAGCAGGGAAGCCAGCTTCGGGATTTCTATATACATGAGGCATTGCATTTTATTGAACACAACTTTCAGAATGATATTTCTGTTGAAGATATCGCATCTGTATGTGGACTGAACAGAAGCTACTTTGGAAAAATTTTTAAAGAGGCAGTTGGAAAATCACCGCAGGATTTTCTTCTGAACTACCGCATGGCAAAAGCGGCAGAGCTGCTAAAGCTCACACAGCTTTCCATTGGCGATATAAGCAATGCTGTGGGATATGAAAATCAATTACACTTTTCCAGAGCATTTAAAAATATATACGGAGAATCTCCAAGAGCATGGAGGAATCATAATAGAATCGGAATATAAAAAAAAGAGCATTTTCTGACTTACAAAAAACAGAAAATGCTCTTTTCGGTTTTATTGATATCAATCATGCTTTTCATCATGATTAATGTCTTTTAGCTGGTTGCTTTTTTGTTTACCGCTTAGAGAGTTATGCGTTTTTGCCTTAAGTAAAACTATCTCTGAGTCTCTCCAAAAACAACTCGGCAGCAGCAGAAAATACCTGATATTTTTTCCATATAATATTCAGTCCTGAATCCAATTTCGGTTCAAGCGGTCTGAAACAAAGCGTGCTGTCTTCAGAAGTGTTCGCAATTTTATCAATAGCAATGGCATATCCAAGTCCTGCATCTACCATGATTGCCGCATTGTAAACAAGATTAAATGTCGTCACAATATCCAGTTTGTCAAAATCTTCTCCGAACCACTGTGTAAATTCATTTTTACTTCTTTCCTGTGATATAGCCTGCCGGGAGCATATTAACGGGATTCCAATCAGGTCTTCTTTGCGTATTGTTTCTTTTTCTGCCAGAGGACTGTCTTTTCTCATAACAACACCCCAAGTATCTTTCGCCGGAATATTCAGATAATCATATTTTGATATATCCGCCGGCTGAACTAAAACGCCGAAATCCAAAAGACGTTCGGTTACATCCTGTGCATTGCCGCTGTACAAGTGATAATGAATATTCGGATAAGTATCATGAAGCTCTTTTGCAACCTTTGCAAGAAACTTGATTGCATCCGTTTCTCCTCCGCCGATGTAAATATCTCCGCCGACGGCTTCCTCCATAGAAGTAAACTCGGCTTCTGTTTTATCCACCATTGAAATAATTTCCTCAGCCCGTTTACGCAGTATCATCCCTTCTGTGGTCAATGTCATATTATGACTTCCACGAGTAAAAAGCTTTTGTCCTAACTCATCCTCTAAATCATGTATCTGCCTTGAGAGCGTAGGCTGCGTTACATGAAGAAAGTTTGCCGCATTTGTTATGCTGCCCTCTCTTGCAATCGTCAAAAAGTAACGAAGTACTCTGATCTCCATACGAAACCTCCTCTGTTTTTAGTTATATTATACCATCTTATGATATGCCTGTCAAGCATATCATGCTTTTCAAATTAAGTATTTGCTATTTTACCGTTTTTTCAGTATAATAAAATCAGACGACGGAGGTGATCAAGTGAACGAAATGTCAGCGGAAGCCAAACTGCTCCGCAATCTAAAAGACGCTGGATTTGATGAAGACACCATTCAAAAATTCTTAGAACTGCAAAAGGACGGCAGAACCGGGGAACAATACAGGCTTCTTTCCATGCAAAAAGCATTGCTTTTAGATCAGGTTCATGTCAGTCAGCATATGATCGACTGTCTTGATTATCTGGTCTATTCCATGAAAAAAAAACAAATAAATAATTCGGAGGTACTCACTATGAACATGAATTTCAATTTTAACAATCCCACAAACCTTATTTTCGGTTCTGGAAAACTGAACGAACTTGGAAATCAAAAGCTGCCCGGCAAGAAAGCTCTGCTTTTGATTTCTAACGGCAAATCGGTCAAAACTTACGGTACGCTTGACCGTGTGCAGGAGCAGCTCAAAAAATCCGGAGCAGAATATGTCGTTTGTGACAACATTCATGAAAACCCGTCTAAGGAAGTTGTAATGGAAGCGGCTGCCGTTGCCAAAGAGAACAACTGCGATTTTATTGTCGCTCTCGGAGGCGGTGCAGTTTTGGATTCGGCTGTTGCGGTTTCTGCGATGGCGACCAATCTCGGTGATTTATGGGACTATGTAAACGGCGGCACGGGTAAAGGGCCAATGTCATTAACTTAACCAGTTGTCAAAAGAGCCGAAATCTGCTAAAATA
>CALESG010000084.1 GCA_937907215.1 uncultured Ruminococcus sp. | reverse complement strand
GATGAAAGTAACTCCGATGGATTTGGCGGAATTGCTCCGGCTGTCATAACATCAAGATTATCCATTACATTTTTCTGAATGCAATCATCAGCTTCACTCATTTTACTGATTGCGGATGAAAGTCCGTTTTTGTTTTTTAAACCAAAAATCTTATGCTGAACAGATTTTCTCATATCAGCATCTACCAGAAGTACTTGATTACCACCTTGTGCAGCCGCAATTGCAATATTCGCAGCAGTGGTGGATTTTCCCTCATTGGGATTTGCAGAAGAGATAGCAATAATTTTCTTATCAAATGTTGAAAGTGCAAATGCAATATTTGTACGCATAGATTTATAGCTCTCAACAATGTGAAAGGGAACATTTTCATCTGTCAGCTTTATGTGCTTTTCATTTCCTGATTTGTTTTTATCTGTTGTACCAATTTGCTGGATTTCTCCAATAATAGCCTTGCCGTAAGTTTGAGCTAAAAGATCAGTATCTTTAATAGTGTTGTCAAAAAAGTCTATTAGTAGAATTATGAGCAAAATCAATATAAGTCCTGCGGCAGTTCCCATCATTGTATTTTTTGCGATATTAGGAGCTACAGGTGTATTATAAACCTTTGCAGTATCGATCGTAGAAATTGAACCAACTCCAATTGCTTGGGTTATATACTTATCTGCCTGCTTTGCGATCTCATTACAAATAGCAGCAGAAAGCTCAGCATTTTTAGTTGTAGAAACAATATTCAATGCACTCGTATCTGTAACAGTAGTAATAGATAAAGATGAACGTAAGGATGCAGGACTGATTTTACCGTTATACAAAGCAAAGCTTTCGGAAATCATGCTCTCGTCAAATTTTTCAGTGAGAGCATTGCCAACTGATTCCATTACAGCATCGTCTTTCAGAACCTCTATGTATGTATTGATAAGCTGTTTCGATTTGCTTATGTCGTTGTAATTTTGATCGTTGTCACCTTTAATTTCTGTGTAACTTTGTACATACATAGAAATGTGCGAAGAATATTCCAATGGCATTACAAATTTTGAAAATAAAAATGCTAAAATACCTCCGCATAGAGTTACAGCGATAATTATCCAGATTTTGCTTAGAAACAATTCTATCAATTTTTTTATGTTATAAGTGTTATCCATGAATCTACCGACCTTCCTTTCATGAACTTTTCGCAAAAACAATATTTCAAGATAATAAAATTATATCAGAAAGAAGAGAAAAGTCAATTATTTAATAAGAAAATAATTACAATTCATCTATTTAAACAAAAAAACAGTATTAACAAAAAAGAGCATTGTGGAGATGTTGAAAATAAACAAATGGTACTATGAAATCTTAATATTATTAAAAATATAATTCTTACTCATGACTATATTTTTATCTACTATTTTATATACTATAGGTGTGAAGAAGTTGTGATACTTCTTTATCATTTGACAAAATCAGTCATATCTACAATAATTCCACACTTACTATAAAATTCAACTGCTTTTTTAAAGTACATGACAGCAAATTTAATCCAGATCAAACAGCCAAAATAATATCAATTCATTGTGCGAATATGTTTATCTGATAAATCCTTTGAAATTCCGTCATCGTCATATAAATCATACACAGCATTTTTATAACCCAAAAGTCTAAGTGAATTCATATCAATGTCATCGACAGAAAATGCACTATTTGCAAATGGCATAGCCTTACCTTTGCGAATAAAGAATACAAGTTCATTAAGCTCAACAGAAATATAATGATGACCGGCGGAAAGTATCTCTGTTTCAATATCTTCAAATGTTCTCATCCTAACAAGCATCATTTCCTCAGGAAGCCATACATATCTGCCATTTGCATTTTGTTTGTACACCGGAGCAATCATAACCTCGTTGCCAAGAAGAAGCTGGTCGTCAACTGTTTTGGAAATATAATCATTAAATTCAAAAGCGATGGGTTTGAACATCATATCATCACTAATAATGGCTTTCATATACTCACTGTAAAGATACGGAATAAGACTATATCTTATTTGAATCATATTTTTACAGCTTTCTATATTATCAAATAGATAAACTTCCTGATCACGTGTGCCAAATGCGGAGTGATTTCTCATTAACGGAGTAAAAATCGCAAACTGAAGCCAACGAAGAAGCAGATCCTCAGTAACATCAGAGCCAAATCCTCCAAGATCAGCTCCTGTATATAAAAATCCTGTCATATTAAGATTGCAGGTCATTTGTATATTCATAAGCAAATGTGACCACCATGAGCGATTATCACCTTGCCACATACCACTATAACGATGCATTCCTATGCTTGATGAACGTGAAAACATAAGAATACGCTTATCCGGACAAATTTCATCAAATGCATCAGCAGCAGCTTTTGTCATATTATATCCAAAAAGATTATGAACTTTGTCATGACGTATTTTCTTGCCATCCATATCATGATAAAAAAGTTTATAATCCTCAGGATGATTTGCAAGACTATCAACAGCATCTTTCAGCTCAAAGTATTCATTGATGCCCATGTTGGTCTTTGAAAGCTCTATCACTTTTTCAACAGCAGATTCAAGACGTTTTTCAGTATAGAAAATTGCAGGCTCATTCATGTCATTCCAAAAACCTTCTATTCCCATATTTATCAAATATTCATACTTGCTGCCGAACCACTTACGTGCATTACTATTAAGCACATCTGGAAAATGTACACGTCCAGGCCAAACAGCAGCTACAAAATCTTTTCCGTCTTCATCTTTACAGAAATATCCTTTCTGCACACCTTCTTCATAAACATCATAGCCATTTTCAATTTTTACACCTGCATCAATTATAGGAATAAGCCTAATTCCCAAATCCTTCATCTCACATACAAATTCACTAAAATCAGGAAAAGCTTCTTTATCTATAGTAAAGTCTTTGTAGCGTTCCATATAATCTATATCAAGATAAATCATATCGATTGGAATGTTATTATTTCTATAATTTTTTGCCACACAACGTATATCATCAGCAGTTTTATAACCCCATCTGCTTTGACCATAACCAAAAGCCCACTTTGGAGCAGCATAACTTCTTCCTATAAGTTTGCGGAACTGTCTTACAATATCAATCTCACTTTCTCCATCTATCACATAAACAATCATATTATAGTCATCGGCTGTTATTGTGAGTTCCGAACGTTTTTTAAAGCCAATATCAAATTCAATTTTTCCTGCATAGTCAAAGAAAACGCCAAAAAGCTCTTCACCTGAAACGATAATGAAATTATGAGCACCATAAAGCGAAGTAGTATCTTCTTGATGATGAGGATTATCCAAATTGTTGCTGACATATTTCCAGCCACGCTTGTTTATTCCACGTGACTGTTGTCCAAGACCATATACAATATCCTTCTCGCCCATCTTATAGTAAAATCCGCTGCATTTATTAAACTCAAAGTATGGAAGATCCTTTTCTGTATTATCTGTATTAGTAATATTAAGAATTACAGCGTTAGTTTCAATAGGCTTACCAAAAGTATATTTAGTAATCATAATAAATTTCTCCTATTCATATAAATCTATGACAATAATAAATCTTAAGCTATTTTAAGTAATTGTAGCATTTTCAAATTTAAAAGTCAATAATGATTCAATTGATGAAAGTTATACTATTTTTTAAATTTACATCTTTTGTTAATTCAAAGTATTGATAAAAAAATAATTATATTTTTGAAGGTGACACCGCACAAAGACTGTGTGTCAGATGTGTAGTCAGATTTGATGACGTTCAGATCCGTTGTGCTAGCTTTATTATATCATATAGAAAATTGTTTATTCAGCTTGACTTTTGTAAATATTTATGATATGATAAAAAATATTGTAAACAAATCAATAAATATAGTTTATATGGAAACAGGTGAGAATCCTGCACAAGGCCGTTGCCGTGTTTAGCTGTAATACAAAGGATGAAACATATTCAGCCACTGGGAAACTGGGAAGGTACTTTGTACGCTGTTATCAGCAAGCTATCAGTCGGAATACTTATAAACGCTCTCATAGTAAAATGGGTGTTGACTAAAATTCTGCGGAAATCCGGAATTTAGTTTATAATGTATATGTATGTTTTCGATATTAGCATGTATTTATATATGCTAATATTGTACTGCAACATAACCATTTACCGTTTTAGCTATGAGCTGAAACGGTTTTTTCTTGCAAAATAAAAGGAGTTGATTTTTATGAACTGCAATGCATACTCAAAAAAACGACCTTGCATACTATTCATTTTGGGTATTTTTTTGCTGTTGATTATTTTTACTTTGAGTATATGTCTTGGTTCGATACCAATTTCTTTGGAAGATATGAAAAACGCCTTTACTGAAAATGATAAAATCGCACATTCACATTACATCATAATAACAACCATTCGCCTTCCGAGAGTTCTTGCTGCATTAATCGGCGGTGCAAGTATTGCCGTATCAGGACTGATGATGCAGATATTTTTTCAGAATCCTATTGTTGAACCATACATTCTTGGAATTTCTTCAGGAGCAAATCTGTTTGTAGGTCTTGTAATACTTGGAGGTTTTACATTTGGTATGACTTCAATGTCGAAAACCGGTATGCTGATCGGTTCTTTTCTGGGTGCAATGTTTATAATGATAATGGTGATTTTTGCATCTCAAAAAGTAAAGAGTATTACAACTCTTCTGATAATTGGTCTCATGCTCGGATATGTATGCAGTGCTGCAACGAGTGTTTTAACTGCTCTTGCAGATCGTGAAAAAATTGCAAGTTTCACACTTTGGACAATGGGCAGTTTTTCCGGATTCAAGTGGTCTGATGTACGTTATGCGTATATTATAACTATTCCATTTCTGATAATTGCTTTTCTAATGAGCAAACCGCTCAACGCTATGCTTCTAGGCGAAAAATATGCCCGATCTATGGGAGTTTCTATCAAACTGTTTCGTTTCCTGATCGTAATTGTATCCAGTATTCTAACTGCTGTTATTACAGCTTTTGCAGGACCTATATCTTTCATCGGACTTGCTGTTCCACATATCGTAAGAATGACTTTTAAAACAAACAACAACCGTATTATGATCCCTGCGGTATGTATATACGGTGCTGTCATGACAGGATTCTGCGATTTGATTGCCAGACTTATCATAGCTCCAACTGAACTTCCATTAAATGCAGTGACTTCCATAATCGGTGCACCGATTGTTGTGTACTTACTTGTTCGAAAAAAAGGAGGTACACTCTGATGACTCCTATTCTTTCAGCAAAGCACCTTGACGCAGGCTATGATAACAAATCTGTAGTTTCCGGCATTCATTTTGACGCACTGAAAGGACAGATGATATGCCTTCTTGGCCCTAATGGTTCAGGAAAGTCAACTATTCTTCGTACTCTTTCCGGCTTGCTGGCTCCGATCAATGGCACAGTAGAAATCAACGGTGTAAATATAAAAAGAATAAAAAGCAAAAATCTTGCCAAAGATCTTTCTCTTGTGCTTACTGACAATGTTTCTCTTTCGCTTATGACGGTGTATGAGATTGCAGCTATGGGACGTATACCGTATACAGGATTTTTAGGAAATCTTAGTGAAGACGATTATAAAATCGTTGACAATGCACTCGAAACAGTAGGTGCAGTCAATCTAAAAGATCGCTATTTCAGTGAACTTAGCGATGGTGAAAAACAAAAAGTAATGATCGCACGTGCATTGGTTCAAGAACCTGATCTTATCATACTGGACGAACCAACCAGCCATTTGGATATTAAACATAAGGTTGAAGTCATCCGGGTTCTACAACGTCTGACAAGAGAAAAAGGCATCACATGCATTCTGGCACTCCATGATATTGACCTTGCAATCAAAGGCTGCCAGACAGTAATTCTTGTGCATGGCAACAACATTGCGGCACAAGGCACTCCTGAAGAGATTATCGGCAGCGGATGTGTACAAAAGCTCTACGATATTTCCGGAGCAGTATATAATGAATTGCTTGGCTCTATTGAGTTTGTCGGCAATAATACAAACGAAATTTTCATTATCGGCGGAAACGGCAGCGGAATTCCGCTTTATCGTACACTTTCACGAATGGGATTCGGACTTACTGCCGGCGTGATTCATGAAAATGATATAGAGTTTTCAGTAGCAAATTCAATATGCAGCAAAGTGATAATAGAAAGTGCATTTGAGTCTATTAAGGATATATCACTTTCCAAAGCGAAAGCTCTGTTGCAAGAAGCAAAATGTGTAATTGATGCTGGATTTCCTCTGGGCTGCATCAACAAAAAAAATATGGAACTGATAAAGACGGCTCAAAAACTTGGCAAACCGATTTTATCACTTAGAAATAATCAAAACAATTCAGACTTTATAGATATTGACGTACAATCAATTCACTTTTATGAAAGCATTGGCGATTTGCTATCTTCTATCAATGAAATTATCAAATCGCATTGCCTATAAATTATTTTTATTTTCAAAGGAGAATGATTCATGATGAAAAAATTTGTATCCTTACTCGCTGGAGCTGCTCTCTTTGCAGCTTGTATGGCTGGATGTTCTGGCAGCAGTACTGATTCTTCCCCACAGGAATCAATCGAAAAAACAACAGCAGCCACAGAATCTATGGAATCCATAAATGACACTTCTGGTGCAACAGTGGATTATTCCAGCAACTTCAGTATTGAATACCTTGAAGACGGCATAAAAAAAGTCATTGACGGAGATGGCAGAGAACTGATTCTTGTTCCAAAGTCATTGGGAGAGATTCCAGAAAAATATGCTGACAGCACAGTAATTACAACTCCTGTTCAGAATGCAATTTATATGTCCTCTACACAAATTTGTATGCTGAGAGCAGCTGACAATGGTGATATTTGGGATTCTGTTGGTGCAGTAAGCAGTGATGCTTCAAGCTTTAGCGGTTTGAACGATTTGATTTCCAGAATGGACAACGGAGAAATTCTTAATGTAGGCGGAATGATGAATGATCCCGATTATGAGCAGATTCAGATGCTGAATCCTGATGTGGTATTTGTCTACACCGGTGATTATGGTCAGCAGAATATTATCTCAAAACTTGATGAACTTGGAATTAACTATGCTGTAGACAATGAATTTCTCGAAACTGATTATCTGGCACGAATGGAATGGATGAAATTTATTCTGTCGTTTTATGATGCCGAAGATGAGGCAAATACATATATGACAAATGCTGAACAAACTTTTTCTGACATCAAAACAAAACTCAAAGGAACAGAAAACAAAAAGGTTGCTATATTTAACGTATACGACGGTGCGGCATATGGAATAAGCGGCACTGGATGGAGCGGAAATTTGCTGTCAGATGTAGGAGGTACAAACGCTTTCGCCGGCATTGATTCTGAATCGTATACAATGGAGGCGCTTTTTGATTGTGTGCAGGATGCAGATGTCATTATATATACATCAGCACCATCAATATGCAGCGATATGTCAGCAATAGAAGATGCATTTCCTCAAATTACAGAGTGTGCTGCATACAAAAATGATAATATTTATCAAATAAATGACTCATATTGGACAAGTATTGACCAGACAGATATTCTTGCCGAGGATTTAGCTTCCATCATTCACCCGGATATTTTCCCTGACAGATCACTGACATATTATGCAAAAATAGAAAAATAATTTTTAGAACAAGTATCAAAAGCTTTCACATAAAAGATTAAAACCACTCGTTTTGCGAGTGGTTTTTGTTTTTTATATTTTAGTATTCAATGCCTTTTCTGGCTAAAACGCCCTTGTCATAAGGGTGCTTGTATTTCTGAATTTCTGATACATAATCAGCACAGCTTAACAAAGCTTCATCAGGATTTCGTCCTGTCATAATAACCTCAAGTCCATCAGGCTTGTTTTTAATAAATTCAACAACGCTTTCTAATTTAATATATCCGCATGAAATGCATGACATTATTTCATCCATAACCAGCATTCCATAATCGCTTTCATTTGCAAGATTAATCAGTTCTTCAAATCGTCTTGGATATTCCTTTGCTGCATCTGCTTTTTCTTCCTCTTCAAGATAAAAAGGGCATATTCGGAGTTCGTACGGAATCTTCACTGTAATCCCAGGTATTTCTTTAAGCACTGAGAGTTCGCTTGACATTCCGTTCTTCATAAACTGACTAAAAAGAACCTTTCCGCCAGAACCCGCAAATCTAATTGCAGCTCCAACCGCAGCAGATGTTTTTCCTTTTCCGTCACCACAATAAATATGTACAAGACCCATATTTCACACTTCCTTTCAAATATTGAGATAATTCACTTTTAATTTCCTCAATTCGATAATTTATTCAGCATATACTGCAAAGCCTCATCTTCTGTGTTAAAGAACATATTTGTTGTTTTACAGTCTCGTTCAGAGTAATATACATTCCATTTCTCATTATCATATACAAGGCAAAACCGTTCATCATCTCTGCCATTACCATCAATATTATATAGAAATTTAGGAATGCCTCTTTTTTGTGCTTTCCTTTTAAATTCCTTTTTATCCATATTAAACTCCTTTACACATCATCAAACACAAGTCAGATTTTCTGTATTGAAATATTCCAATAACCTCGCATTCTATAATTTCAGTATAGCACAGAATTTCAAAGATGTAAATACTTATTTTTAATCGCTTGTTATTTTTTATGGGAATGATAAGCTGAAATTTTGAATATAGTTGACTAAAAGTGCAACTGTGTATCGCAAATGTTTTAATCATGAATTTTATATTAAATCACATGCAAATTATCCCAGAAAACATACCAATTATCCCAAGTGCTTGAAACGCAGTATTATTTGTGATAAAATAAAATAACACTCCATTATACATAAATTGATGATAGTATATATTTTAAAATTCTTCTTTTTTAAATAAAATGGCAAAAAAATAATTAAACATGTCACCTGCATTAAAAGACCATTTTATTTTTTCATTATCAAATTATGTGTTTTATATAGGAGTTTTCCACAAAAAAAAGCAGCCGTACTAATAGCTCGAAGATAGTACAGCTGCTTTTTTATTTTGTCTTGTATTTTCATGTGTGAGAATTCATGCTCTGCTAAAAAAGTCCGTCAATCTAAAAAATAAAATTCTCTAAATCGCCGAAATCAGGCGGTTTTCTGCACACCAGATTTTAAATTCATATTATATTACATAACTGACTGATTTTTTTCGTATCATTTAATCCTAATGCATTGCTTTGTTTTTGCTGCTCGCTAGGTAAAATTAAAAATCCGGCTGTCGTAGCGGATATCAGGAAATCCATTTTATCTCTTAATGTGTCAAATAGAATTGACCCGCAATTCATTCCCACAAGAAATACGCCGATGCCGCATAGCATTTCAGAAAATAACAGCATAATAATGATAACCGCCATTGCCGCTGTGATCAACACTCTTCATATTTCAAATACTCCGTCAATGATTTTTTCAGGAATTCATATCTTAAACGCTTTTCCTCTTTTGCAAAATGAATCTCTCTGAATTGCTCGGGATTATTTTCATATGCAAGTTTTTCATCGCCAAATTGTTCGCTTGTCAAGTCAAAAATACAGTCGCCGATTACATTGTAACAATGATAATTACCGCCATCACGGAGTATTCCATAAACTTTGCCGCCAAAAATATCTTGTGCAAGAAATGCAGTTATTGAACATTGTCCAAGAGTTTTATTGTCAGTTGTCCAGTTATTTCTCATTCTCGGAGCACAGGTATCCGCAGACCATATTTCTGATAGTGCGTCATATAAATCTAATGGTGAGTGAATTTTCTGATATGTATTGTTTATCGGCTTAACCAATGCTGTTTTCCAGCCCTAAATCAAAATGCCTTCAAAATGATCCATCCCATGCAATCGTTCCGATTTTTCTACGCCCTCTGAAAATGAAATTCCACTGTAAGAGCTTTCTATTTTATCTATGATATTATCTATGCATTTATGAAATAATTAAATTATGCGTTTTTTAATTTTTTGCTTGTTATCTTATTGAAAGCTAAATTATATAGCTTTATGATATTGCCAATAAGTATTGCTGCAATAATGCTGCCTTCTCTCACTCCTTCTAATTTTCCTACAAAGATAAAACAAATCACAGCAGCAACTATGATATACAGAACATCGAAAAATATCTTGATATTCTCATAGCTCTTGCCAGTGACTTCACTTATTGCACGATTCATTGCTTCACCGGGAAGCATTGCCACACCACCTTTGAACTGTATCCAAATGCCAAATCCAAGAACAATGCAGCTCAGAATCATAAAAGCAAACTGTACCAAATAGGAATTTACTTGTAATCCACTGATAAGCTTACAGGAAAAATCAGTCAGATAACCATAAAGAAATGCAAGTACTGTCTGAATGATTATTTCAATAGGTTTACATTTTTTACGGAGCAGAGCGATCTGTACTATTATCTGAACAACACTGCATATATTCAGCCCCCAGCCGAACGTTAGCAAATGGTTTACAAGTGATATAGAATATGGAACGGATGCTACCGGAGATGTTCCAAGCCCTGCCTTTGCAGACAGTGCCACGCCCATTGAGGCAATAAAAAGCCCGATGAGGAACAGTGAGTAATTTTTGATTACCTGTTTCAATAAATATACCTTCCTTCTTAATTACATTTTTAATTATAGCACATCACAATTAGAAAGTCAATGTTCAGAAAAGGCATCAAAGCAACGCCGCCCAGCCTGAATATTCATCCCTTGCCAGCTCGGTCATCGAAAAACTGAGCTGTTTGCAGTTTTAGTTATATTAAAATATGGTTTCATGTCACTTACCTTACATTCATTTTCACTTTAGCATAACAACCCCTGATATTTCGAAGAAAATCAGGGGTTGTTTCTAATTATTAAGACATACATTCCTCACAGGTAAGATTAAAGAAGCACAAATACTTGAATTTTTTACATTATGTCACAGTGACGAGATCAGGCAATCTTAATTACTTGATTTTTCTATGTGAATATGATATTATATAAAAAATATCAATCATTGATTAAGGGAGAAAAAGGAATGAAAAATATACTGATTTATGATGATAATATAGATCATTGCCTTGAATTAAAAATGATTTTACATAATCTGCTTAACAATTTAACAAATGTAGATATAGCAGTTTCTTATGCAGACGCTCTGCATCTTCTTTCAAGCGATATTTATGATATATTTTTTATTGATATTGAATTGGATAGCAGAAAAAATGGCATAGACTTTACACTTGAATTCCAGAAGAAACATCCAAACGTAAGTCTTGTGTATGTTACTGCACATATAAAATATTGTCAAGAAATATTTCTTACTTCACCAACAGCATTTCTTCTCAAACCATTTACTTGCGAAAGTGTATCGAAAACATTACGTATTATTGACCAAAAAAGAACTAAAGAAAAATATCTGATAATCAATTCAAAAAAGAATACAGTTACAAAAATATGCCTTAATGAGATAGCATATATCGAGAATATCAGTCGTAAACTGATTTTCTTTAATAAAGCATATGAACCTTTATATGAATTTTATGGTATTAAAATTTCTGAAATAGAACAACAGCTTCCCGATTATTTCCTAAGATGTCATCACAGTATCTGTATAAATCTGAATATGGCTACAGACTTGAAAAGATATCAGTTCACGCTTATAGGAAATAAAAACATTCCTGTAAGTCAAGGAAAATTTCAAAAAGCAAAACAAGCTTATTTTCATTTTTTAGGAGGAAAATTATGAACCATGCAGTATATCTGCTAAACATTCTTGTACAGGTAATGCTGCTAGTATTTTTTGATAATCAGCTTCTTGTTCCAAAAAAATCCTTTCTCAGAATAACAATGCTTATGTTTGTTCCATTTATTATTATTTATATAGCGTCCCTTTTAGCAGGAGACACTAATCTCGATTCACAGTGGAATATAATCAGCCGTTTTGCTTTAATAATAATAATTCCTTTGATTTCTTACTACGGAAACTTTTTTAAAAAGTTATTTATAGCAGTTTTGTATACTGTGTTTCAACTCTTTTGTGAAGATATATCCCTTTATGTTGTTTCTATAATATTTGGAAAAATGAGTCAGAAGGAAATGATAGAAAAACACATACTGGGTGCAGGACAAATTATTGTTATGGATATTCTTTTGATATTTATAATAGCAGCTGCATTGGTGATAAATCATAAAAAATTCAAGCTGGAGAAGTCTATTCCGCATCTTATGTATATGGCGGGATTTATTTCGGTTCATTTTATATTTCTGATTATGTATTATTCTTTTAATAAAAATAATGTTACTGATATAAATAATATGATACAGCTTGGTTTCCAATCACTGTTAATCATTATGGTATTTATACAATACTACAATTCACTAAATACAAATCGTCTTAGAGAGTCTGAAGTAGAACTTAAATCAATACAAAACCGTATTGAAAATGATTACAATTATTATATGCTGGCAGACAGCAAGTTTAATGAGATCTCTGAACTACGCCATGATATACAGAATCAATTTCAAACAATAAGAGTATTGTTAAATACTACTAATGGAAGAGAACAGGCAGAAAACATCATTGATAATATTCAACAGCGGCTTTTATCAGTAAAGTCAGTGAATTATTGTGATAATCACACCATAAATGCTGTGCTTACAGTAAAACTTAATGAAGAAAGGCTTTGCGGAATACAAACGCAGATAATTTTAAAAGACTGTGCCGAATTGCCTTTTGATGACTATGATCTTTGCAGCCTTGTTTCCAATCTTTTTGATAATGCCGTTGAAAGCTGTCTTAGATCTGAGGATAAATCTAAAACCTTTATTGATATAAAAAGTGGAATACAGAATAATATGTTTATAATCAAATTTTCCAACAGTTGCTTTAGCGAAATAAATAAAAGAAAATCTTCAAAAATAGAGTCTGGACATGGATATGGAATAAAAATTGCTGAAAATATTTGTCGAAAATATAATGGTAGTTTCAGTCTGGAAAGAAATGATAACACTGCTGTCGCAATAGCAGTGTTGAGCTTGAAATTTTAATTTTTGACGTAAAACGTTTAAATTTTGCGGTAAATATTGACTTCTTAAAATTAATGTGTTAAATTAAGTTGTAAATTTGCACTAAATTTATAAGAAGTCAATTTTTATTAAGGAGGAATTACTAACAATGATTATCCAAAAATGGAAAAAGCTCTTATCTGGTATATGTGCCAGTGTTATGTGCTGTAGCATGTTGTCAACATCAAATGCAGCAGCAATTGTCGAGAGCTTTTCATCAACACAAGAGAAGACAGATTTGACAAAAAAAGTTGCTTCTACTCTAGGCAAAGACATGGGGCAAAGCCCGATTGTAAAATCGGATTCTCTTTTATATGGAGATGTCAATCAAGATTCCATTATTGATGCGTCCGATGTAAACGAACTGGAGAAAGCAATAGATACTAATTCATCAAACGAATTAAAAAATGCTGATGTCAATGGTGACGGAACAATAGATGGTTCTGATATAACAATGATAAACGCATACATATCAGGAGATATTTCATATTTCCCGGTAGGTGATTTTTATGTACCTGACATATCGTATATCACCCGTGCAGAGTGGATTCATTCTCTTGTCGTGGAATTTGATATGTCTGTTGATGACGAAAGCACTATTGAAGAATTTTTTACCGATATCGATAATTGCATTTATGCATACGATATCAATCTTGCCGCTAATTTTGGTGTATTTGATATCGACAGTGAGACATTTGTTCCGGATGCATATGTTACAAGAGAATTTTTAGCTCATACAATGAATTTCTGTTTGGGATTTTCGGATGATGTCCAAGCAGTATTTGACGATGCTGAAGATGTAGTATATGCCGGAGATGCTGAAATCGCTGTAGAGCGAAATTGGATTGAACTGATTGGTACAGAATTCAGACCGGACTTATATGCAACACAAAGCGAAATTGACGCCGCATTGTCTGACATGAGACAAGTTGTCAAAGAAATCACTATTGATGAAAACTACAATAGCGAAGTAGTAACCGACTCTTCTGTAATAATATTAGAAGATACTGTTGAGGCAGAGATGAGTGAAAATACATTAGTCATTAAAGGCAGCAGAAAGAATATCGTTGAGGGTGATACATTTTCAGTCGAACTTGAAGGCAATGAAATTGTTCGTAAAGCTGTTTCTGTTTTTACAGATGAAGAAACAGGGTATATGACAATCGAAGTTGAAATGCCGGAAGAGAATGTAATTGAATCGCAGGATGCTGCCGGTTATGCTTATGTCGATTATGACGGAATAGAAGCACTTGATGGAGATGTAGAATTTAATATTGAAGACGTTGAAGAGCTTTCATTGCTAAAATCTCCAATTGATGCCGGTAAGCTTTTTAAATGGGGAACGTCAGGTACGGTAAAAGTTAATACCAAGAAGTTAAATTTTACTAAAAAAGTTAATGTCGGTGGTGGAACAATTACTATTAAGGGTGA
The DNA here is from genome assembly GCA_937907215.1 of uncultured Ruminococcus sp. Lineage (GTDB taxonomy): Bacteria > Bacillota > Clostridia > Oscillospirales > Ruminococcaceae > Ruminococcus_C. The sequence goes on along the minus strand of CALESG010000084.1, from coordinate 16,848 downwards.
TATTTCAAAGCTAAGCGTTCCATATGCTGTAGAAATGAAAGGACTTTCTGTACAAAAATTAAAAGTTGGCGTTGATGCAGTGTCAACCATATCTGGAACATTGTCTACAAGTATGGAAAGTAAATTCAATAAAGATATACCAATTCTTAAAATTCCAGTATATGCGACAGGTGCACTTAATCTTACTGTAAATGTTTCCATTTCAATGTCAGTATCAGGTGAATTAACATTGAAATACACAGCCGATTACGGCGGCAGTATAGAATACACCAAGAAAAATGGTTGGAGAATTGATAAATACTTCCATTCACAAGGATTTGAAGTAATTGCAACAGTAGAAGAAAAGATTGGTGCAAAGCTTTCTGTAGCAGTTGACGTTGCAGGCAAAAAGTTTGGCGAACTTTACCTTATGATGGGTGAACAAGGAAAAGGAACAGGAATTCGCCGAAAAAATGGTATGGAATGTATGGATATTTCAGCACACTTAATTGCAGAAATAGGAGCGAACTTTTCTTTGCCATTCGGAATAAAATGGAGTAAATCATATCAATTTATCAATGCAAAAAATTCACCGCTTTACTTCAATTATCATTTTGAAAATGATTCAAGAGTTAATGCATGTACATATGGCAAGAATACAAGTGGAGAAACTGCTTACATCGGTTCAACGACAGCAGATGGAGGTAAGGTTTCCAATAATGGACGTATTGTCTATACAGGTAAATCCGGAAATGTCAAAAAAGCAAAAGGAACACATATAAGCTCATGGATCGGATCGTATACCGCTTATACACAGTCATTTAAAGAGCTGACACCTCCAGCAGTGATAAATGAGGATACTGTATTAACAGAGGATACGACTTATCCTTATGGCTTTACTTTAAATGCAGATTTGGATTTAAATGGTCATAAGTTGACAGTAAATGGCGACTTTTATATGGGAGATGCACCAGGAATTTTAAATGTAAATCACAATAAATTAATCATAAACAAAGGATCTGCAACAATCACAGGAAGTTTTTCACAAGGTAAAGATTGTGGAATAATAATGGAAAACAAAACTGATTACTTGTGTATAGAAAGCGAATATAAGATGACTGGATATGATGCATATAATATTATGACAGCTGGAACTTTAGAATTAAAAGGTGATGTAACAGCAAGCCATAGTATTAATTCGAGCGATATGCATACTGTTATCTTGTCAGGCACAAAAGATCAGACTTTTAATATTTCTTCTAATGGAACATCATTTAATATGCTTGATGTCAAAAACTCAGATACACGTAAGCTGATTGTTGATAAGTATTTCATTGTATCTTCCTTTACTACAGTTGATGGCAAAAGTTTATCTCTTGTTTGCAACGAAAGCGGCAACAATGCAAGTGATATTAAATTAGGCAAGCTGACTTGTGATACTTTGAATATCAACGGTTCAACTGCATTAAGAAGTTTAGATTTTTATGGTTATACAATAAATGCAAATAGTGATATTAAAAGCTATAGTAACGATACAGTTCTTAATCTTAATGGTGCTACAATGAATATCAAAGGAAGTATTGACGGACAAGGCAAAATAATATTAGGCGGTGGTACGCTTAATGTTGATGAAGATTTTGACTATTATTCCTATGAATCAGGAATTTATATGACAAATAAAAAAGACAGACTTTATGTAGGCGGAGATTTCACAATTAAAGGTGGCAGTTATAGTGATTTTACTGACGGTATAGTTGAAATTAAGGGAGATATTTATTCATATGATAGTTTGAATATGAGGGATAATAGTAAACTTATACTTTCAGGTAATAAAGATTTAACTATATATATGAGTGATTCATCTGATAATATTAACGAGCTTGAAATCCAAAATCTTGATAAAAGAAATGTATATGTAGATGGTTACTTCAAAGCTAACTCTACGGATTGTGGTGAAAATCCTTTGAATATCATAAGCAGAGACGGCAATATTTCTCTTGGTGATTTAACTTGTTCAGAATTGAATGTTACAGGAGATATTAGTTTTTATGGAACAACTACTTTGAAATGCAGTAAAGCATCATTCAGCAAAAATATTAATGTTTCCGGAACACTTGATTTGAACGGCAAGGAAACTACAATCAAAGGAGATTTAAATCAAACAGGCGGTACTTTAAATTTACGTGGTGCAACCATAGCTGCTACTGACGTTAATATGACAGGCGGAACATTGTATGTAAACAAAGGTACACTAAATATAAACGGCGATATGTCGCTGAATGGCAAACTCTATATGGAAAATGATTCTGATTTAATTAAAATAAGCGGCGATTTAGATATTGCTTTAAATAGTGATCCTACAGTAACCGCTGGAACAATTGAGTGTGCTGGTGATATTACAAGTACCGGTTCTCAATGCTTTGTTTCTACAGGCACATTTAAAATGATTCTGAATGGTGAGAAAAATCAGACTCTTAATTCTGCTTATTATCCATCAAATGATACATCTTATCATTTTGCAAATCTTGAAGTTAAGAATTCAGACAGCCGACAATTGATCGTTAAAAATAATTTAGATATCGGCGAACTCACTTGTGATGGAAAATCTGTACAGATTCAGAGTAATGGTGGTTGTCTGAACAGCGTTAAGCTTCGCTGCCCGCTTAATATCACAGGAGATATTATTACATCGGGAAATATTATTGATCTGAATGGTTATACAATTCAGATTGATGGAAATTTGTATCAACACAGTGGAACTATCTTACTGAATACCGGTAAACTCTATACTAAAGATTATCTCATGGTAACAAATGAAGACTCTGCTGTTTATGGCAAATCTGATGGCATTTTAAATATGACTAATGACGGCGATCTTGTTTGTGTAAATGGTAACTTTCTTACAAATACAACAAAAAAACATACAAACTATCTTACTGCCGGAAAACTTGAAATTAAGGGAGATTTCCATCAAATGGCTAATGGAACAACCTTTGCTTTCCCGGCAAGTGGAACTCATCGTGTTTTATTAAATGGCAATACTGTACAGAATGTTAAATTTGATTCTTATGATGATTCACACTTTAATATTTTGGAATTAAGTCAGCCAAAAGAACAATATGTATTCAATGAAGAGCCTTGTTGGATCGAACTTGCTGGTGCGAAAGAAACAACAACAACTACTACTGCTACGACTACGACAACTACTGTAACTACTACAGTTTCATCCGTTTCTACTACATCTTATGATACAACAACAACCACAGAAACAACAACTACATCAACAACTACTACAATAAAAGTCATTGATATAAATTCTACAGATACAGAAACGGTGAATATTGATGAACAGATTCATCTTGAATGCAAGGTAGATGGATATGAAGATGGCTTTACATGGTCAAGCAGTGATCCTAATATCGCAACGGTTGATAATAATGGAATACTAGAAATTTTAAACACCGGCGAGATAACTGTTACAGCAACTGACATAAATGAAAATATATATGAAATTACTATTGTCATTATTAAAGAAGATTACATGCTTGGTGATATTGATAACGACGGTATTATTACTATAAGTGATGCGATTATTGTTTTATCATACTATGCACAAAATGCTGCTGGGTTAAATACCGCCGATAATTTAGAATTTAATAATATCAAGTACGGTGATATTGATAACGATAGTGAAATAACAATATCTGATGCAATAGCCATTTTAACTTATTATGCAAAGAATGCAGCTGGATTAAATCCTTCTTGGAACTAAATATTCAAACTGTATCAATAAATCGCTCCAGATTGTACGTTTGTACAGTTTGGGGCGATTAGACATTAATGAATGATCAAATTTCAATTTCAAAATAAATGCAGGCAAACTACTGATTATTATCAGTACAAATAATAAATCGGCATATCCTTTGCCAACTGGTGAATTTCAGGGTTGACTATGACTGGATTACGTGATATAATGAATATAATGTTGTGTAGATTTTTGCAACTATTTGCGTTTATAGCACAGAAACAATATATGATTTTTATAGGAGATGTTCAGATGAAACGACGCAGTGCTGGAATTATTACTTTTCATAAATCAAGAAATTACGGAGCTGTCTTGCAAGCATATGCGCTTCAGCAGAAAATGTCTCAGATCATTCCCCAGACAGAAATTATCAACTATCAGAATCCAGAAATTGCTGAGGTAATTAAGCTCTGGAAAGTGAATGGAAAAGGGCCTAAAGCATATATCCATGCAATGCTTAGCTTTGTATTCAGATATAGAAAAAGATCTGCATTTAATAAATATATGAAAAAATATATGAAGCTTTCACCTAAGGCTGACAGAAAAAATATTTCCTCTATCGCTTCGGATTATGATGTTCTTATTACCGGAAGCGATCAGGTGTGGCATACTGGACTTACTGGGAATGATGGAATATACTTTCTTGATTTTGCAAAGCCTCATCAGCAGAAAATTGCATATGCTGCTTCCTTCGGAGACAAGCGTATTGAACTTGACAACGACAAAAAAGAACTTCTTAAGAAATTCGATCTTATAACACTGCGTGAAAATCTGATGCTCGACGAAGTTCAAGAAATCTCTGGCAAAAAAGCTGAACTTTGTTGTGACCCGACACTCCTGATATCGCCTGAGCAGTGGAAATCTCATGCTTCAAAAAAGCTTACTGACAAGCCCTATGTTTTCATGTTTATGATAGACGAGTCAAAGGAGCTTGCTGAATATGCCGCTAATGTAGCAAAGGAAAAGGGTCTTGCTCTTATCAGCAATAAGAACGATTTCTCGTTTTTCCGCAATTCGATGCCTAATGACTTTCTCTCGTGGGTTCTTAATGCTGAATATGTTGTTACTAATTCTTTCCACGGTACTGTTTTCTCGCTTCTTTTCGGCAAAAAATTCGTATCACACACCTTTACTGCTTCCGGCACTTCCAAAAAGCGTATAATTCAGCTTCTCGAAACTGTGGGACTCTCCCACAGAAATACCCGGAATGCTAATATAGACCTTGATGCTAAAGAAGACTGGGAGAGCGTATGGAATGAAATAAACAAAATGAGTACTGCCTCATGGAATGTTATAAAAAATTGGTTTGAAAATAATTAAGGAGATTAACTATGCCAGATAAGATAAAAGTTCTTCAATCTGTAAATTCCCTTGGCATGGGAGGAAATGTAATATTCGTCATGAATTTCTTCCGTCATATTGACAAGGAAAAATTTCAGGTAGACTTTTTGATATATGACGATACAAAAATGGATTTCTATGACGAAGTGAAAGCTGCCGGAAGTCAAGTTTTTGTTATCAAAAATAAACATAAAAACAAGCTGCTTCAGCTTTTCTATCAAATGCGTCAAGTACGGAAATTTCTCAAGAAAAATGATTATGATGTGATACACTGCCATTCATGCTCTTTTGTAGGAATATTTAGAGGTGCGATTCCCGGATTTTTCACAAGAAAGACAAAGGTTATAGCTCACGGACATAATCCCGGTCGACCGAAGAATACCTTTGCCGATAATATGATAAGAAAAATTTTCAAAGCAATTCTCTCAAAAGCTGCGGATATGGGATTTGCCTGTTCAGATGAGTCGGGTGCAAGTAAATATACTGACAAGTTTATGAAAACTGAAAAGTATCAAGTTATAAATAATGCAATCGAAACTCAAAGATTCAGATTCAGCTCTGAAAACAGAGAAATGGTAAGAAAAAAATACAACATTGAGAATAAATTCGTTATCGGAAGCATCGGACGTCTTGAAGAACAGAAAAATTATCTCTATATGATAGACGTCCTTGCAGATTATGTAAAAATAAATGAAAGCACTTGTCTGCTGCTTGTTGGAGACGGAATTCAAAGAGAGCAGATTATTGCAAAAGCTAAGGAAAAAGGTGTGGAAAAATATCTTGTTATGGCTGGAAAGACAGACACTCCTGAGATATTCTACTCTGCAATGGATGTGTTTGTTCTGCCATCGATCTTTGAGGGCTTCGGTTTTGTCAATATCGAGGCTCAGGTATCCGGACTTTCATGCGTTGTTTCAAATTCTGTTCCAAGAGAGATAAATATCTCTGGAAAAGTAGAATTTCTTGATTTCAATCCCACTGAATGGTGTGATGCACTTGAAAAAGTAAGAATCAGTTCCAATCACATTCAGAGAATCTCGGTGGATACAGAAAAATACGATATCAAAAATGAATGCAGACGCCTCGAAGGCTACTACAGTGCTATCGCCGGCAGGTAGAAAGGTGCAATAAAGAAAAATGCATATCGAAATTAGTAAAAAAAATATTCTGATATATATTGCATATATCCTTATCAATCTGTACTATGGAATCACAGATACTGTTCTGAATCTCGGTGGAAGTTTTTTGATACTTGTATTCGCACTTGGACTAACGCTTGTACATATTATATTTAAAAACAAATTAAGTTTAAAAAGAACACTTATTGTGCTTGCGTTGCTGGGAATCGCTGCGTATAACTATCTTCATTCAAAGGATTCAAGAATGATGGCACTTATAATCACAATCATCGGTATAAAGGATCTTGAGCTTGAAAATGTCCTGAAGGTAACGTTCTATGAGAAGATCATAGTCACCCTGATGATAATGGCAGCGTCTGTTGTTGGAATTGGAAATGCTTCCGGTCCTTCGCCTGTTCTGGGATTTTCACACGGAAACCTACTAATGCTTACTATAACAGTACTCATAATGATGTATCTGTGCATCTACTGGAAAAAAGTTACAGGAAAGATCCTTTTTGTGCTGCTGGGATTCATTTTTATGGCATTTATAGTCACTGACTCAAGAAGCGGATTACTTATAAGTCTTATAATCTGGTTACTTGCATTTCTATATAAACACTATAGAATCGAAAGATTGCTTGAATTTGCTGCAAAATATACAATGCCGATTCTAATGTTTTTGAATGTTCACTTTGCATTAAGCACCAGCAAAAACATACTTATATTCTTGGATAAAATCCCCGGACTTGCTGAAAAGTATAATCAGTTTGTGATGATGCTTGACGATATTCTTACCCATAGATTAGTTCTTGCCAATCTTGTAATGACCAACTCAGACATCGGCTGGCTTGGAAGCGTCAAAGATCAAAGTATACTTTCTGCTTATAAATATATCGTAGTGGATTCTGGATATATACAGCTCCTGCTTGTATTTGGATTTCTTGGATCTATTGTATTCCTTGTTCTGAATTATTTTATGGCAAAGGAGCTTATCAAAAGACGACAGTATGTTTACATAATTGCTCTCATCGGAATCTCACTTTATGCGTTTACGGAGAATGCGCTCTGCTCACTGAAATATAATTTCACGCTGCTTTTCTTCATTTTCTTCTTCCAGCCGGACACTAAGTACAAAATAATAAATATGTTGTTCCGAAGAAGAAAAAAATAAAATATTATTTAGATGTTATAATGACAAAAAACTCCTGAGGATAATCCACAGGAGTTTTTGTATTATTCAATTATTTCATTATTGTTAGACTCAACATCATGCTTCATACTGAAGTTCTTGATGATAATATTATCCCTAATGATGTGCAAAACTGAACATTGAAGAGAATAAAGCAGCATACCAAACGATATGCTGCTTTAAGAATTATTATTTTTTCAATCCAAGTTTTTTCAAAACAGGTTTCAGCCGAAGCTTAAGCTTAAATTTTGTTTCATCCTTAAAATTTAGAGTGCCATATTTTTTTGCAGCAAACTCAAATCCGTTTTCGAGGTAGTCTTTCCAGAAAGCACCAGTCTGATCGGATATTACCGATGGAGCTTTCAAGTTATGCTGCATACAGTCCTTGAGGCAACTAGACTTGAACTCGATATTATCCGAAACAGTTTCAAAGAGCTCCCTACCCTTTTCCGTATTCAGAAACACGAGTGAAACGCCCTTATTATCGTCAAATCCAGGAACAGCCTTTTCTATTCCCCAGAAATCTGCAATAGTAAAATCTCCGGGTCGTCTTGTATTGGTATACTTACAATTTCCGCATGATGGTCTGAACATGATATGCTTATAGAAAAGCTTTGTATAAAGTTGACTTGAGATTTTTTTACCGTTTTCAAACCAAAGCGACTCTATATGAGTATTCCAGCCGAACTTTTTATCACGAAAATCTGTCTTTACTACTTTGCTTTTATATCTTTTCTCAGAGAATTTAAGGTAATCTCTCCAAACATAAGGACTAGGAGTCCCGTGACAGACGAGATCGCAGACATAAAGCTTATCAGTATTAACATTTTTCATACAGCTATACAGTCCCGCCGTCTGGCATGGAGTACCTGAAAATAAGACGTATCTGTCATTCTTTAAATCATCAATAACCTGTCGAAATATAGTATTCATATCGCTCTGAACATACTTTGAGCCTTTAAAATCGAAGAGAGTCTCCTTATTATCAGCACGTTTATGCATTACATAAAAATTATTTCCATAGCCTGCACCATAGATCACTCCGTCTTTTGAAAGAATCCAATCCGCTGCAGCAATGAACATTCCACCTGAGCGACTAGTTTTTCTTTCGTCAGGATTTCTGTGCTTGACGGCATATACAAGCGGAGTTTCAAAGTTTTCAGGAGTTTTATATCCGTTCTGGAAAGCACAGTTCTTGACGCAAAGTCCGCACTTTACACATTTTGCATTGTCGATCTCAGGATAAAGAAATCCTTTTTCATCGGGTTTCATGCTTATCGCATCTTTTGGACATACAGTCATACAAGTGCTGCATCCGCAGCAATCCTCTTTCCGAGTAAATATTTTAATAGTATCAGAGTTCATATCAATGCTCCTTACTTCTTATGAATTATGGCTTTGAATTTATTTTTGGCAATCTGGGCAGTAGACTTAAGAAAGCTCTTGTTGAGAATGAACGCATACACTGCCACACCTGCAAGTACTGCACCGCAAATGATCATATTGCGGTAATAGTAAGCAGCAAGAGTTATACCAGCAGCAATCACAGTGGAAATAACTACCCAACCCTTAAGCTTGAGATTCATATATTTTTTTACATGGAAGTATCTGTAGATCGCCATAGTCGCATAAGCACACAATACAGACAGCGAAGCTGAATACAATCCAATAAAGTGAATAAGGGTAATGTTTACAGCCACATTTACGATAGCGGCAATTAGTGAAGTTTTTGCAATCTCGACTGATTTTTTCAGAGCTACATAAATAACACTATAAAGACCAACTACAACTTGAAACAAAACAGCAATAAGCTGAATTGGAATCTGATAGTATGATTCGCTGTATTTTGCGTCAACTAAATACGGGAATAGAAACGGCATTGCGGCAATGATTCCTATACAAATCGAGGAGAACAGCTTGAACATAGAGTTTATAGTATCTGTAAGAAACTCCTCACTGTCATCGTCGTTCATGTGGATGGAAACCGATTCTGTCCATGACATATTGAATATATTATAGAATGTAATAAATACCGATGAGAATTTATTTGCTACTGAATAAATACCATTAGCTGCAACATTAATAAAGTGTGCGATTATAGTTCTGTTTGAAGCGCTTATCACCCACCACGAAAGCTGGTTAGGAATAAGTGGAAAAGAATATTTGCTGATACTTTTGAATTCACTAAAGCTGTAAAGCTTTAAAGACATATATCTCCAGGCCTTCTGAGAGAAAAACAAGTATAAGATAGTCAGTATCTTTGATATTACGGCAGCGATGAACATTCCATATGCTCCCATTCTGCATCCGGCGATAAGTACCACATTGAATACAACAGCTGATGACGCAGACAGAAAGCTTCCAAAAGCATACGCCTTACTGTTTCCGAGTCCTCTTGGAAATTGCAGCAATGTGTTAAGGAATATGTTCAGCACAACATCGATCGCAAGGAACACCTTGTATTCAGAAGAAATGAAATTCTGAAATACTAAGAAGAAGATTATATATAACAGAGCCTGAGCGATATTTGTAAAGAACACAGTTGAAAATATTTTTGACTGCTCGTCCTTATTCCCTCGACAATCGAGCATGAATCGAAACAGTCCGTTTTCAAACTGCCAGTTGAAAAGTGGGACGAGAAGTGTAATGTAGGTGTTGAACAAATCAACAATGCCAAATTCCTCTGGCTGAAGAAGTGCCGTATATAACGGAAGCAACAGGAAGCTTACGAACTGTGTACAGATCTTACCAAATGTAAGTATAAGTGTATTTTTAGCGAGTTCTTTTCCTTTATTCATTAACTTTACCTCCTGCAAGTACTATCAGCTCTTTCAAATAATTTTCTGATTTTTCAAGCTGAACAAGATATTCATCATGGTTATATTCCAATTTTTGATCTATGGAATATTTTCTCTCGAAGTCCTGATAAGATGAATATATCCTTTTCCCTATACCGAACATTTCAGTTAGAGAAATAACTCTCGAGCCAGTAACTGAGTGAGCGATTATATGTATATCTCTGCTGAAAATACAGGAAAATACCGTTGCGTGGAAGGATGAAGTTACAACCGTTTCGGCATTGCGAATCATTTTAACAAATTCCGCAGGTCCGGCTGTTTTATTGTAGATCATTTCACAATCAAGCTTCACGCTCTTTTCAAAGCACACCACAGGGATATTTCGCTCCTTAGCAAGCTTTTCAGCGATTTTCAGCAAATCAGGGTTGTGCTGCACATAGTAGAGCAGAATATATCTCTCCGGCAGTCTTATATCAGTTTCATCTGAAAGCTTTTCCCAGGCTGATTTATCAAGCAGGAGCGTAGGGTCAATGCACTGTACAACATTTTTTGACGTTTTACGTGAAATAAATTCCGCAGCATCATTTTCACGGACGGATATTCTGTCTAGAGCAGAAATCGAATTTCTAAAATAATCCTTATCGAAGTCTGAATTTTCAGTACTTCCGATACTTGCAGCATAGCTGGCGCGGATATGATTTCCTGAAAAATTTAGATAATACACATCATCGAATCCTCTTGTGATATCAGTATTCCACACCTGATCACTTCCAGTTATTATAAGATCATATACAGCACTTCCCTGCCGAATATCACTGATAGACATAGAAGATGAAAAGCTGATTTTCTTCCTGATGCGTTCAAAATTCTCATGTCGTCTTTTCAGCTCTCCATAGCAGCATATGCCTTTCAGCCATTTTCTTGCCATGAGTTTAGGATTTTTCGATAATGGAAAAATCTTATAAACTTTCTCAATATTATTATTTCTGTAATCTATGACTTCAGTATTTCTTTCCAGATTTTTAAGGTAAGAATACAAAGCATAACACTGAAGCAAAGCACCTTGATTATCAGCCCTCTGGAAGGTCACAATTCCTATTTTCATTTATTTTACCTCTATATATCAAAAAATTCTCTGTAATGAGCAAAGCTTTTACTTAATTTTCTTCATAAGCTTATATACAGATGGAAAATACACAGCAATTAAAATTTTGAGCTTCATTTTTGCATCAATAGATTTTGCGTGTTTTTTCAAATCCTTTTTCAGTGCATTGATCCTCAGTTTTTTGTCTGGAATAGAATTCGTATCCATTAGCTTGAGTAATGTACCTATTTTGTTGCTAATAGAGAAATACTCAGCAAACTTTATAATAGACGGAAAATTCTCACTGCACTTTGCAGTAATAAGATCGAGTGCCTTCAGAATAGTAAGCCGACGCTCACTTATCCCGCCGTGACAAAGACTATCCTCATTGATGACATAATTGTAAAGCGCCTTGCTGCATACAGCAATATAGCTGCTATTTTTGGTTATCTCAGTGAGTATCAGTACATCCTCACAGAAATGAAGATCTTCATTAAAACGTGTAAGACTGTTATCATTACTGAAGAAAACAGTTCTCTTAAACAACTTGTTCCACAGAACTCCCATATTTTTATATGTATAGATATCCTTCATCAGCTGAGTATTTGTAATTGTATCAACATCGTTGTAAAATCCCTTTATATCCTTAGTTTTGCCTTTTATAAGATTATATGCACACATGGAAATTCCAGTATCATGCTTCAATGCAGCAGAAAGAAGCTCCTCATACATATTGTTCTCAATATAATCATCAGAGTCAATAAATCCGATATACTCACCACTGCATGATTCAAGCCCAAGATTTCTTGCAGAGGATACACCGCCATTTTCTTTATGCAGCACTACAATACGACTGTCTTTTTCAGCATATTCTTTACATATCTTCAGTGAATTATCCGACGAACCATCATCAATAAGAACTATCTCAAGATCTTTGTGAGTTTGAGCGAGAATGCTGTCAATACATCGTCCAATATGCCCTTCAGCATTATAAACTGGTATGAGAATACTTATAAGAATATTGTTCATTTTCTATCTCCTCAAAACGTCTTGTTCAAGATTTTACAAGACTAGAATATATATCTTCAAGGTAACGAACATTTTTAATAATATTATATTTCTGGATAGTGTCAAAATTTCTGGCATAAACCTCTTCACGGTTATTTTCACACATCGTGAGAATTCTTCCACTCCATTCCGATGCACCAGCATCAAGTGGAAGCGCAACAGTATTTTCAGAAATTATAGCCTCTGGAGGCACAACATCGGATGTAACGCACGGCAATCCACAAATCTGTGCCTCAAGAAGAACAATGCCTAATCCCTCATATTTTGATGGAAATACAAAAACATCCATAGCGTTATAAATCTCTTCAGTACATGACGTTTCGCCATAAAGAATGATACGCTCTTTATAAGGATGTTTGTCAATAAGTGCATTTACTTTATCATAGTCAGGACCGTTTCCGACGAGAACCAGATAAATGTTTTTATTCATGGCAGCAGCCTTTTCAAAAACATCAAGCAGAAATGGGTGATTCTTCTGGTTATTGAATCTTCCAATATGACCTATTATAAACTTGTCCTCAAGACCAAGTTTTCTTCTTATTTCATTACGCATCTCAGGATTAAATCTAAAACGCTCGACATCGAAGCCATTGGGTATAACATCGAATCTGCCGTTTTTAAAGAGCCAATTTCCGGCAAGTGAGCTGCACGCAAATCCATGGTTATGAAACATATTAAAAAACGGAAGAAGCAGCTTGTGAATCTTCATGTGATCACATGTGGAATTATGGGAATGTGCAATTCGCACATTAACTCTCTTTACGAACGAAATAAACAGCTCCGGCGTGATCATGGCACTATTTCCGTGGACATGGACGATATCATACTTCTTGCGTGAAATCTCTTTGAAGAGTGCAAGATAGAATTTTACACTGCTTTCCTTTCTGGAAGGAAGTACCTTCACATCTATCCCAAGATGTTCACACTCATCAGCATTGAGCTGAGCAACGGGAGCTCCGGTTATAATAGTTACATCAAATTTATTTCTATCAATATGACGGCAATAATTTAAAACGACCATGCTGATTCCATTCATATTGAAATCGTTCATTATCATAGCAATTCTGATTTTTTTCAAAGTAACCTCCTGATCATCTGCCCTTGAGATATCTCTTTAGGGCAGGCGGTATTAGTGTTGTGATGATTATCAACGGCAGACCATCCGCCATTTTTATATATTCTGAGAAGCTCAGCTCGCTTAGAACTGCACTCAGAACCATGTCTGAGGCGTTCGTTTCCAGACGAAGCCGCATCAAAGTTAGATGACTTCAGCTCAACAGCATCACTGATCCGTTGAATATAACTATTCCCCTTTTCTGTGTTAGCAATAACAACAGAAATACCCTTTGTATCATCGAGAAGCTTATCGCTTAGATACTGCGGATGAGCCTTTTCTATACCCCAGTAATCGCCAAGAGTAATATCTGCAGGACGGTTTGCGCAGGCGTATCGACATGAATAGCAATTTTCACGGCATATAAGGCTTGTAGCGAAGTAATAGTGATATGACGACGCACTCTCCCAGAGTTTTTTTCTATATCTTTTTCCATTTGGAGATTCTATTACAGCACTGCCGTTTTTCCCCCAGCCCATTGACTTATCTCTGAAGATATACTCCACTATCCTGCCATTTTGCTTTTGCTCCAGGAATCTGATATAATCACGGAACATACGATTATTCGGAACACCATGACATACGAGATCCACCGTAAGAAGGTTATCATATTCTCTGCCAAGAAAGCCTTTAAGTCCTGCAATCTGGCATGGCGTACCGGAATAAAGGACAGTTTTGCCTGATTTAAGAAGCTCTTGAACCTGTCTGAATGTAGTTCCTGTGGAACTTTGAATATATTTTGAACCTCTGAGCTGACGTAGCTGCTCCTTATTTTGGGCAGCAATATGTTTTAAATTCCAGTCCTTTCCAAAAGCTGCGCCGAACACAATTCCACTATTTTCGATAAAATTCTCTGCCAGAGCAGTAAAAATTCCACCAGAGGAAGATTTCATAATGATATCGCTATTTTTCGCAGCAGCGGCATAAGTCGAAAGTGGAATGTTTGTTTCTTCATGATTCTGAAAAGCACAGACTTGTCTGCATTTGCCGCACTCTACACACAACGTGCCGTCAATGACCGGATAAATGTATCCGTAGTCATCCTCTTGCATATAAATTGCATTTTTGGGACAAGCATTATAGCACGCTCCGCAGCCGCAGCAATCCTTTCTATTTTCAAATAATATCATATTGATCTCCCAGCACTTATTTTTTATGGCTTTTTATCTCACTGATTATCATGTCAATATATTTTTCAGTATTCTTTCTTTCAGCAGCAAGCACAGCATCAGTTTCAGAAAAATCGATATTCTTGTCAGCCAGTCTGACATCAGGCATATTATCGCATCCACGCTCATCAAGTCCTGTAAGCTTCAAAATGCTTCTGAGCCTGCTGCTTGCTTTTTCGGGATAGATTACCATAAAATTTGTATGGAACAGAAGAGAGAAAACTGTTGCGTGGAAAGAATCAGTAACGACATACTGAGCGTCCCTGATAAGACCAAGATACTCGCCTACAGTTGGACACCATTTAAGTTTGCCATTGCGAATAATGTCATGTAAATTATAACTTATATTAAACACCTTCAGATTCTTCTCCGATGCAATTTTAGCAGCATACTCGTCGATCTTCTTATCGTGATGAAGGTTATATGTAACCACATATTTCTTATTTCTAAATTTGTCAGAGGTATATTTATCCCACTCATTAGCTTTAAATAGAAGCGTAGGATCAAGCATCTGAGCAGCACCATCAATGCCTGCATCACTTAAAATTTCCACACCATTATTTTCACGTACTGTAATATGCCTGTATTCTTTAAGAAGCGGAACCACCTGAGATTTTTCTTCATCTGATAACTTAGAAGTACCTATGCTCGCTGCATATGAGAATTTGTATGCAGATTCAGATACGAAGCTAAGGTAAAGTGGTCTGTCAACTCCTTCGTTCCAGTAACTGTTCCAGACCTGATCACTTCCGGTGCAGTAAGCGTCCGCCTCAGGAACATTCTCAAGAAGCTCCTTTTCGGTTCTGTATGTACGTGGTGTCATTTTTATATATTTTTTCAAAAAAGAGTCAAATACCAGCTTTTTTTTCACATATGAAACTGATATAACACATCTTGCTCCAAAGAGAAGGATAGGATTGCTGGCTAATTTTTCACTTTTATTCTTCAGCCTTTTGAGAAGTCCTAAACTGGTATATCTCTCGGGATAGTAGTCTATGATCTCCGCCTTACAGTCCTTCTGTTCAAAGTAATTCTGAGTAGCAAGTGTCTGCAATGAAGAACCATAATTTCTCACTCGGTGAAGAGTAATAATATCTATTTTCAAGTTAAAACCTCCAAGCTAAATTGAATTAAGAAAGCTCCGTACTTTTTTTATAACATTTTCACGCTGAGAGCGGTATACAGAAAATTTATGACTGCGAGCCTTCTGTATAAGCTTATTAAGATCATCCTTCTCCCCACAGAGAAGTACGAGATTCTGCATTGAAAACGATTCAGCTATCTGAAGCTGATGATCATCAACGTGTTCATTGTACTTGGCAAGTCTGGGGTAAACGATCACGGGTTTTTTCTGATTAAGCCCAGAAATTATTGTTCCAACACCGCTGTGAGTAATAAGCACATCACAGTTTCCCACATATTTATCAAACTCCTCCTTATTTAGGAAGTCTGTATATTCATAATTCACGGGCTCGTAATCGGAATTTCCGATCTGAGCGAAAACTTTTTCTGTAATCTGTTTTGATTCAATTAGCTCGTCAATTTGTTTAAGAAGTCTGTTCAACTGGAATTTCTGTGTTCCCACCGCAATAAAAATCATTTATAATCTCCTTAAAATATTCCGCCAACATAAACAGCCTTCGGATAGCATTTCAGCAGTTCTTCCCACTGAATCAGAAAGAGGTCAGCAAATGGGTAAACCAGCTTTCCGGTAAGTGATTTCCCATTTACACGGGCAAAAGTTTCGATATAGATTACTTTTTTTCTCATAAGCTTTCCGATAAGGCAGAACGGATATGCAGCGAGTGCACCCGTAGTTATAATAACATCAGGTTTTTCCTTCTTCAATATAAGGAAAGCCCTGCGAAAAGAACTAATAAAGTGTCTTTTAAAGTGTTTTTCACGTCTATTGATCTGTTTAACGCAATAAAATCTTTCACTAAGATTAGCATCATTAACCTGACCGCCTTCTTCTGTAACAAAAAAAGAGTCATTTTCATCAGCGATTTCCCTGAGACACATGAGTTCCTCCCAATGACCACCTGATGATGATACAAAGCAGATCTTTTTCATTCATTCCACCCTTTCTTAGTATAGCAAATCCGAAAGACTTGCATAGCTGTATTTTTATATTATAACATACATTACTCATTACGTCAACAATAACCGAGTATTTTTCA
>CALESG010000083.1 GCA_937907215.1 uncultured Ruminococcus sp. | reverse complement strand
ACGCAGTATCGGCACTTTCTGAAAAGTGCCGTTTTCTGTTGCCTGAATAGGGGAGAGATATTTACCTCGAAAATAGGTTTAAATCCTGCTTTTCAGGGGTTAGCGTTTTCTTTTGCACCCATTTTAGTGTCGATGCAACCTTGCGTTTTATGTTGCTAAATTAAATGAAACATTATTTTCATCTATTTCGATATTGTTTTTCTGTTGTTACTTTTAAAGCACATCAATCCTGACATATCGGTTTTGCATACAATTTACATACAAGTGATTTCAGACTTTACATGAAAAGCGTTATACTGAATAAGCTGAAAGGCAAAGAAAGATGAAAGGAATGTGTTGATAATGAAAACACAAAAAATTGTATGTACTGCGATACTCGCAGCAGCAGTTGCAATGGGAATGATGACAGGATGTTCTGAAAAGAAGAGTGAAAACACAATGTCAAATGATGAAACATCCGTGCAAAGCACAAATGCTTCAACAGTCGTTCGAGGGACAGCTGATCCACTGTCAGATGAAGGGAATGTACCGAAATATGTATTTCTTTTTATCGGAGACGGTATGAGCTATCCTCAGTTTCAGGCAGCTTCTGATTATCTGGGGGCGTGTGCCGATTCTGATTACAAACAGGCAGAGCCAAGCATTGACTATGAGAAACGAAACGGTGCGGTTCTTGACGGTTCACAAAAGCTGAACTTTATGAATTTTGAAACGGAGGGTTCTGCAATTACCTTTGACTCATGCAGCTTTGCACCTGATTCGGCTTCAACCGCTACATCAATTGCCACAGGTAATAAAACATATTCAGGCATGATCAATGTTGATATCAGCGGCACAGAAGAATTTGAAACTATTGCTGAAAAACTGCATAAGCAAAAGAACTGGAAAGTCGGCATTATTTCTTCCGTAAATCTGAATCACGCTACTCCTGCGGCTTTTTATGCACATCAGGCAAGCAGAAATAATTACTATGAGATCGGACAGGAACTTGTGGAATCGGGCTTTGAGTATTTTGCCGGAGGCGGTCTGAAAAAAGTTACCGGTTCAGAGGATGACAAGGAGAATCTGTATGATCTTGCAGAAAAAGCAGGTTACAAGGTGACATATACACAGGCAGATGCTCAGAAGATTACTTCTTCTGATGAAAAAGTGATTCTGATCGATGAGCATCTTGCTGATTCTGATGCCATGGATTACGAGATCGACCGTGCTGACAGTGAATGGGGACTTTCTGACTATGTGGCAAAGGGAATTGAGGTTCTGGATAATGAGGAAGGATTTTTCATGATGTGCGAGGGAGGAAAAATCGACTGGGCGTGTCATGCGAATGATGCAGGTTCAAGTGTGAACGATACCCTTGCATTTGCCGATGCTGTACAGGTTGCAATTGATTTCGCTGCTGAACATCCTGATGAAACTCTGATCCTTGTCACAGGAGACCACGAAACCGGCGGACTCTCTATCGGGTTTGCAGGAACAGATTATGATACATATCTCACGAATTTAAACAGTCAGAAGATCTCGTTTGCACAGTTTGACGAGCAGTACATTGCGAAATACAAAGAAAACAATACTCCCTTTGAGGACGCTATGAAAGATGTTGAAGAACTTTTCGGTCTAAAGCTTTCAGGTTATGAAAACGATCGGCTGGTTCTCACGGACTACGAAGTTGAACGTTTGAAAGACGCATATGAACTCTCTATGACAGAATACGATTCAGAAAAATATTCTCAGGAACAGTATGTGCTTTACGGAACTTATAATCCATTCAGTGTTACCATTACGCACATCTTAAACAACAAGTCTGGCATAGATTTTACAAGTTATTCGCATACAGGTTTGCCTGTAGGTGTTTTCGCTGACGGAGCAGGTGCGGAAAACTTTGACGGCTACTATGACAATACTGATATTTATCATAAAATGGCAGAGCTGCTTGATGTAAAATAATTTTTAAAGTTCATTGGCTTCCTTAAATATATATGAAACGGAGAGCACCTGGCTCTCCGTTTTAATTGGAGTGAAAATATGAAGAAAATGAAATTTTCGTGGAAAAATAGCACTCCTGTTATTTTTTCTGTACTATTGATTATCGTGCTTATGATGATTCCCACAGGATATGAGGGAAAGCTTACCTATCAGAATGCTGAAAGAGTTAAGGCTGAAGTCATTTCTGCTGATAACAGTGACATTATAGATAATGGTTTGCTCAGAACAGGTGAACAGCGATGTGAGGTAAAAATTCTCGGCGGCAGATTCAAAGGAGAAGTAGTGACTGCTGTTAACAGATTAAATGGTTCTTTGGCACAGGATAAAATCTTTTCAAATGGAGATACGGCATTTATTGTGATAAGTCATGATCATGATGTTATTACAGCCGTTACCAT
Organism: uncultured Ruminococcus sp.; assembly: GCA_937907215.1. GTDB lineage: Bacteria > Bacillota > Clostridia > Oscillospirales > Ruminococcaceae > Ruminococcus_C. The sequence continues at coordinate 7,391 of CALESG010000083.1, read as the reverse complement.
GATAGATCACTACAGGCTGGATAAGGAATTGATTCTTGCCATGCTTTTTTTGCTGCTTCTCATACTGTTTGCGGGAAAAACAGGAATTCGTGCGATATTGTCCTTTATTACAACGATTCTGCTGATGTGGAAAGTTCTTGTACCATGTATGCTGAAAGGTTGGAATTCGATATGGCTGTCAATTGGAATCGTATTGCTTATGACAACGATCATACTCAGTCTGATTTACGGATTTGACAGACGCTGTCTTGCATCTGTATCAGGAGCATTTCTCGGAATAGCAGTCACAGCAGTACTTGGCGTTGTTTTTACAGACCTATTCCGAATTCACGGCGCTGTTATGGAATCAAGTGAAAGTTTATTGTATGCAGGCTACCAGCATCTTGATTTGACAAGTATTTTTATGGCATCTATTTTCTTAGGTTCGTCGGGTGCGGTCATGGATTTATCTGTTGACATTTGTTCTTCTGTATACGAGCTTGTGCAGAAAAAACCTGATATTTCAGCATGGGAAGCGATTCGTTCCGGATTTTCTGTCGGACGTGCTGCCTGCGGTTCAACGACAACAACGCTTCTGCTTGCCTATTCGGGAAGTTATATCGCACTTCTTATGGTATTTATGGCACAGGGAACGCCAATCGAGTTTATACTGAATTACAAATACGTTGCTGCTGAGATTGTTCATACAATTGTAGGTTCATTTGGACTTGTTACTGTAGCACCACTGACGGCAATTACAAGCGGATTTCTTCTGACACGTAAAAATAGCAGAGCTTAACATACAATTTACATACAGATGATTTCAGACTTAACATGAAAAGCAGTATACTGAATATGCTGAAAGGCAAAGTAAAAACAAGTTCCAAAATATCAATTCTGAAAGGAAAATAAGTATGATGAAAACAACTAAAATTTTGAGTAGTATGGTAATGACGGCAGTTCTTGCAATGGGAGCGATGACAGGCTGCGGCGAAAGTTCGCAGAAAACAGTATCCACAGACGGTTCAACCTCTATGGAAAAGGTGATAGGATATCTGAGCGAAGCATATATGGGGAAGAATTCAGATGTGAAGGTTACATATAATCCTACAGGTTCAGGAGCAGGCATTCAGGCAGTACAGGAGGGACGCTGCGACATCGGTCTTGCAAGCCGTAACCTCAAAGATGAGGAAAAGGCAGATCTGAACGAAACAGTTGTCGCTGTTGACGGTATTGCAGTCATAGTCAATCCCGAAAATCCTGTTGCTGATTTGACAGTTGAGCAGATTGCACAGGTCTATAAGGGAGAAGTCACCAACTGGCAGGAAGTCGGAGGTAAAGATGCCCCCATTGTATGCATCGGAAGAGAAGCGGCATCCGGTACTCGTGACGGCTTTGAATCTATCACAGGAACGGCTGATAACTGCAAGTATGCACAGGAACTGACATCTACAGGCGATGTGGTGCAGACTGTATCATCTAATCCAAATGCGATCGGATATGCTTCTCTTGCATCGGTCAGCGATCAGGTGCAGACGATCAGCGTTGAGGGTATTATGCCGTCTGATGAAACGATTCTCAGCGGGGATTACAAGATTCAGCGTAATTTTGTACTTGTCACAAAAAAAGATAAGGAATTGACTGGTTCAGCAAAGGATTTCTTTGATTTCTGCATGAGCAGCCAGGCAGACGAATATATCACAAAGGCAGGTGCAGTTCCAGTTGCAAAGTAAAGTATTGAATATGACGCAGAAGAAAGAAGCTGCTAACATGGGAAAATTGAAAAAAATCTCAGGATTTCTCGAAAAAAGCATGAATTTGCTGTTTACCGTATGCGGATTTATTGCTGTGGCATTTGTGCTGGTGATCACAATATTTCTGGTCGTTTCAGGAACTCCGGCAATCGGAGAGATTGGTTTAACAGATTTCCTTTTCGGTACAGAATGGGCTTCCACAGCTGCCGAGCCGGCTTATGGAATCCTGCCGTTCATTCTGAGCTCTGTTTACGGTACGTTCGGAGCAATTCTAATAGGTGTTCCGCTGGGAATTTTATGTGCAGTTTTTCTTGCAAAGATCGCAGGTAAACGAACAGCATCATTTGTAAGCGGCGCAGTCAGCCTGATGTCAGGAATACCTTCTGTTGTGTATGGTCTTGTGGGAATGATCATCATTGTTCCGACAGTACGTGAATTTTTCGGATTGCCGGACGGTGCAAATCTGTTTTCTGCAATTTTAGTCCTTGCTGTCATGATATTGCCGTCGGTCATTTCAGTATCGGAAACGGCAATCCGTGCCGTACCGAAAGAGTACGAAGAAGCCTCTTTGGCACTGGGAGCAACCAAAATCGAAACTATTTTCAAGGTAACATTGCCCGCCGCAAAAAGCGGAATCCTTGCCTCTGTAGTTCTCGGAATCGGCAGGGCGATCGGCGAAGCAATGGCAGTCATGATGGTAGCAGGAAACGTTGCAAATATGCCTGGACTTTTCAAAAGCGTCCGTTTCCTGACAACGGCAGTTGCAAGCGAGATGTCTTATTCTTCAGGATTGCAGAGACAGGCATTATTTTCCGTAGCGTTGGTGCTGTTTGCATTCATTTTGGGCATCAATCTTGCGCTGAATCTGATCGTAAAAAAGAACAGGAAGTGATGAAATGAATGAAGAAATCTCAAAGTCACGAAAAATCAAATGTGCTGTTCTGAATGGTCTTATATGGGCGGCAACTGGCATTATATGTCTCGTATTATTGGGAATAATTTTATGTATTCTTTTGAAAGGACTGCAACATATTTCCCTGAATTTATTGATCTCCAAACCGAGCCTGTTAAATGAAACAACAGGAATCCTTCCTAATATTCTGAATACGCTGTACATCATTCTGATAACGCTTGTTATCGTTCTTCCGCTGGGCGTTGGAGCTGCGATTTATCTGAATGAATATGCAAAAAATAAAAAAGCGGTTCATTTGATAGAATTGGCGATAGAAACTCTTGCAGGTATTCCGTCGATTATTTACGGGCTTGTGGGAATGCTGATATTCGTGCAGTTCTGCTCTCTCGGAACGAGCCTGATAGCAGGAGCATTGACGCTTGTTATCATGACTTTGCCGACCATTATCCGGACAACGCAGGAAAGCCTGAAAACAGTTCCCGACAGTTACCGTGAGGGCGGATTGGCGCTTGGTGCAGGAAAATGGTATATGATACGAACCACTGTACTGCCGTCAGCTGTTGACGGTATTGTAACGGGATGTATCTTGTCAGTTGGAAGAATTGTCGGAGAAAGTGCAGCGCTGCTTTTTACGGCGGGTATGGCAAATGAGGTATTGGGAATATTTGAAGCTGTTACTCCTGGAAAAGCAGGTTCAACGCTGACGGTTTCGCTTTATATGTACGCTAAGGAACGTGGGGATTTCGATACTGCATTTGCCATTGCGGCAGTACTTTTGATACTGACGTTACTGCTGAATCTATCCGCTAAATTTGCAGCAAAAAAGCTGAAGAAAGGACAATGAACGTGAAAGATAATATTATTGAAGCAAAAAATATGAATCTTTGGTACGGAGCGAATCATGCACTGAAAGATATCAACATTGCCTTGCCTGAAAGACAGATCACGGCTTTAATAGGTCCCTCAGGCTGCGGAAAATCCACATTTCTGAAATCGCTCAACCGCATGAACGATCTTGTGGAAGGATGTCGTATCGAGGGCGAAATTACCTTTGACGGCGTTGATATTTACAAAAGTTACGATGTAAATATTCTCCGCAAACGTGTGGGAATGGTATTCCAAAAGCCTAATCCCTTTCCCATGAGCATTTACGACAATATCGCTTACGGACCTCGTATTCACGGTATTAAGTCTAAGGTGAAGCTGGACGAAATCGTAGAAGATTCTTTGCGTAAGGCGGCAATCTGGGACGAATGCAAAGACAGACTGAAAAAAAGCGCTCTTGGAATGAGCGGCGGTCAGCAGCAGAGACTTTGCATTGCACGGGCTTTAGCGGTCGAGCCTGAAATACTTCTCATGGACGAGCCCACTTCTGCACTTGACCCCATTTCTACATCGAAAATCGAGGATTTGGCGGTAGAACTTCGTGAAAAGTATACCATTATTATGGTCACTCACAATATGCAGCAGGCGGCAAGAATCGCCGATAAAACAGCGTTTTTCTTGTTGGGGGAAGTTATAGAATTTGACAGCACGGATAAAATGTTTTCAAATCCTGCTGACAAACGTACGGAAGATTATATTACAGGAAGGTTTGGTTGATATGAGAAATCGTTTTGACGAACAGCTTTTACAGCTGAATAACGAACTGATCAGAATGGGTGCATTGTGCGAAGAAGCAATTGCCTATGCTGTAAAATATCTGGTTGACCGTGACACAGAAATGAAGGAAAATGCTGTTGACGCTGAAAAACAGATTGACCGCAAGGAACGTGATATCGAATCCCACTGCATGAAGCTGTTAATGCACCAGCAGCCTGTTGCAACAGATTTCCGGTTGATTACTTCTGCATTGAAAATGATTTCCGATATGGAGCGTATCGGCGATCAGGCGGAGGATATTGCCGAAATTGCAGAATATGTACACCTTTCCGATCTTAGTTCCGGAGTTCATATTACAGATATGGCAGAAGCCGTTGTGCATATGGTTAATAACAGCGTTGATTCATTCGTGAAAAAAGATATTGATATAGCATATTTAGTTATCTCCATGGACGATACGGTCGATGAAATTTTCCTGAAAGTGAAAAAGGAACTGATAGAAGCAGTGCGGAATGGTCATGATGATGCGGAATCACTGGTAGACCTTCTGATGATAGCAAAATACTTTGAGCGTATCGGCGATCATGCAGAAAATATTGCAGAGTGGGTGATTTATGCAATTACGGGTCGGCATGATTTTAACATTTCATGTTGATTCACTTTTAAGAATGGTGTATAATAGGAGAGAAAGGTCGGTGGCTTAAATGGAGAATATATATGTTCTTGAAGATGATGACAATATCCGCAAGCTTGTCTGTTATGCACTTGCGAAAGAGGGTTATTGTGTAAAGGGATTTCCGCTTCCCAGTGCGTTTTACACTGCATATGAAGAACAAAAGCCGGACTTGATTTTACTTGATATTATGCTGCCGGAAGAGGACGGCATTGCCATTCTGAAAAAAATCCGCCGCAAAGATGAAGCGATATATGTCATTATGATGACTGCAAAGGACAGCGAAATTGATAAGGTGACCGGGCTTGATTCGGGTGCGGACGACTATATTGCCAAACCCTTTGGCATCACTGAACTGGTTTCAAGAGTGCGTGCAGTTCTGAGACGAAGCAGGAAAAAATTTGTTACAGAAAAAACATATCGTATCGGAGAGCTGCTTGTAAATCCTGAACGGCATATTGTGGAAGTCAATGGAAAGTCGGTTTCCTTGTCCTACAAAGAGTATCATCTGCTGACAGTATTGTTGGAAGCTGACGGAAAAGTTCTGACTCGTGAGGAGCTTTTTGCAAAGGTATGGGGCGAATATTACGGCGAATCCAGAACCCTTGATGTGCATATCCGTAATCTTCGTATGAAGCTTGGAACTGCCGGAAAATATATTCAGACGGTGAAGAACATCGGCTATCAGATAGGCGGTGAGGCTCATGCATAACAAAATTTTTCGTTCATCCATGCTTGTAACGCTGCTTGTTCTGCTGTCCAGTATCGTTCTGATTATGGGGATACTTTACGATTATTTTGAATCGCAGCTGATCAATGAACTGAAAAGGGAAGCGGCATATATTTCCATAGCAATCGAAAACGAGGGCATTGAATATCTTGACAGCATTGAAAATGAAAATGAACGTATTACGCTGATTGCTCCCGACGGAACTGTGATTGCGGATACTGTTGCAGACACAGACGTTCTTGAAAACCACATTGACCGTGAAGAAGTCAAAGAAGCGATACAAAACGGAAGTGGAACAAGTTCACGATATTCTGATACATTAACAGAAAAAATCATATATTATGCAGTAAAAATCAATGACGGAAATATCCTTAGAATTTCTGCAAGACATGATACGGTTGTTGTAATATTACTTAGTTTGCTGCAGCCTGTACTGATCGTTATTTTTATATCAATATTGATTTCAATATGGTTATGTCACAGGGTATCTGCAAAACTTGTAGAGCCGATCAATACGCTCGATCTTGAACATCCGGAAAATAATGAGACTTATGAAGAACTTACACCATTTCTGAAAAAAATTGCAAATCAACGTAAAATCATTGAAAAGCAGTTAAAAGATGCGATGCAGATGCAGGAAGAATTTAAGCTTATTACTGAAAATATGAGTGAAGGATTTCTTGTCATTGATAGTGAGATGCGTATTCTGACACATAATACGGCAGCAATGAAACTGCTGAATATGTCTGAGGCAGAAAGCGAAAATGTTCTTTCTGTAAATCGCTCAAAAGCATTCAGAAAGATGTTGGAACGTGTTTTGTCAGGAGTACGTAACGAATCGGAAACAGAATCTGACGGGAAATATTATCGTTTCATTGCTAATCCTGTGTTAGATGAGAATAATATTATAGGCGCTGTCGTTGTGATTTTAGACGTTACAGAAAGTGTTAACAGTGAAAATTTGAGGCGTGAATTTACATCAAATGTTTCTCACGAACTGAAAACGCCCCTTACTTCTATATCAGGATTTGCTGAAATCATGAAAAACGGCGATACCCCGAATGAAATGGTGATTGACTTTTCGAATTCTATTTATGAGGAAGCGCAAAGACTGATCTCACTTGTTTCTGATATTATGAAGATTTCGGAACTGGATGAAAAGACCGTTGTTTATGAAAAAGAAACTGTTGATCTGTATTCTCTTTCTTTGGAGGTTGCTGAAAGACTTCGTGCAGAAGCTGATAAGAAAAACATTAAAATCAATGTGATAGGCGATACTGCGGAAGTTATCGGAGTACGGAAAATTCTTGATGAAATGATATATAATCTTTGTGACAATGCTATAAAATACAATAAGGAAAACGGCATTGTAGATATAATAGTCAGCTTAGCGGACAGTAAGGTTAAACTGATCGTTCGTGATACAGGAATCGGCATTCCGACAGCGCAGCAAAGCCGTGTTTTTGAACGTTTTTATAGAGTTGACAAGGCACGCTCCAAATCCATCGGCGGAACCGGTCTTGGGCTTGCTATCGTCAAGCATGGAGCGATTTATCACAATGCCGAAATTGAACTGGAAAGTAAAGAAAATGCCGGAACTTTGGTAAGTGTGATTTTTAAATAAAAAGCAACGTTTTCTTTTGATATAGTGTAAAAAAGCCGCCGCAGTAACCGTATTGATCACTACGGCGGCAATGTTTTATGTGCTTATGCTTCAATTTCCGTTCCGTCAAGGAACTG
>CALESG010000082.1 GCA_937907215.1 uncultured Ruminococcus sp. | reverse complement strand
TTTGACAATAGAAGAAATACATGAGCTTGCAAATCAGGCATTGGAAGTTATTCCGAAGCGAGTCGCCTATTTTGCTCCATTAGTCGGGGTGACTTATGGGCGTATTACGATTCGCAATCAGAAAAGCAGATGGGGGAGTTGTTCAGGAAAGGGCAACTTGAACTTTAATTGTTTGCTGATGCTGATGCCTCCGGATGTGCTGGATTATGTGGTCGTGCATGAGCTGTGCCACAGAAAGGAAATGAATCACTCACCGCAATTCTGGGCAGAGGTCAGAAAAGTCCTGCCCGATTACGAAAAGCAGAAAATATGGCTGAAAGAACATGGTGATGGAATTATGATGAGAATGACAGGATGAAATAGTATGATAAGGATTATGTTTGTCTGCCATGGAAATATCTGTCGAAGTCCGATGGCGGAATTTATTTTCAAGGATATGCTTAAAAAGTGTGGACGTGAAAAAGAGTTTACCGTTGTTTCTTCAGCAACAAGTACCGAGGAAATATGGAACGGAATCGGTAATCCTGTATACCCACCTGCAAAAGCAGAACTTGCAGAGCGTGGCATTTCCTGCGAGGAGAAAAGAGCTGTACAGCTGAAAAAATCAGATTATGATAAATACGATTTATTTCTTTGCATGGACAGCAGAAATGTCACAAATACAATGCGAATTTTCGGCGGTGATCCCAATAATAAAGTCCGAAAACTGCTGAAAAATAAAGATGTTTCAGACCCGTGGTATACGGATAGATTTGACGTTGCCTACAACGATATTTACGAGGGCTGTCGTCAGCTTCTGGAGAACTTATGATGCAGATATGGAATCCGTGGCATGGCTGCCGTAAATATTCAGAGGGCTGCGACCATTGCTATATGTACTATCTCGATGCACAGCGTGACCGTGATGGCAGTGATATATATAAAACGAAAACGAATTTTAATCTTCCGCTGAAAAAGACAAGGCAGGGAAATTACAAGATTCCATCGGGAACGTTGCTTCACGTCTGCATGACTTCTGATTTCTTTCTTGAAGAAGCAGATGAATGGCGTGAGGAAGTATGGAACATGATACGTCAGCGTCCCGATGTGATGTTCTGGATTCAGACAAAACGTGCGGAGCGTATTGAAGAAAATCTGCCGTATGATTGGGACGACGGCTGGGAAAATGTCATTCTATGCGTAACAACAGAAAATCAGAGACGTGCTAATGAAAGACTTCCGATATTGTTGGGTATTCCTGCAAAGCATAAGGCATTTATGTGTGCGCCTATTTTATCGGAAATCCATGCGGAACAGTATCTTTCTACCGGTCAGTTTGAAAAGGTTCTTGCTGACGGCGAAAATTATGACGGCACAAGACCTTGTCGCTATGAATGGATAAAGTCATTGCACGACCAGTGCGAAAATGCAGATGTAGAGTTTGACTTTATCGGTACGGGCAATATTTTTATCAAGGACGGAAAGGCATACCGCATTCCGAAAGCATATCAAAGGGTACAGGCACAACGTTCGGGGCTGAGCTATCCGTCGGGAAATACGGATGTTCCAATGCAGCAGAAATGTCGGTTCTGCAAAAGAAAAAACAGCTGTAATGGCTGTCATTGGTGTGGGAAATGTGGTTGAAATTGTGAGGAGGTCAATATATGCAATATTTTACAAGAACAGACAATAATACAAACATTCCTGTTCATCTGGAATCTGTTTCGCCAAGCGGCAATTATTTTGTCGGCTGGCATACAAAATCCAGAAGTGTTATACATATATACCGCAAGCTGAGTCAGACGGATGATGCGGTTTATGGAGAATCAATTAGTTATACCAGCCGTGGCGATGATGTGGGAACCAGTTTTAGCGGCGTTGTATGGCATGAGGAGTACGGGTTTGTAAAGATTTGTTTTAATAGTTGGGGTTCTTTTGAAAGCGAGTCAGTAAGGTTTTATTTCGATCGTGATATGTATGAGAGAAAGAAAAAAGAACTTCACGGAGAAGAGCATTAATAAGAAAAAGCACTTGAAAATATATTGAATAAATCCCCAAAAGGTGATATAATTAAAATGTAATATTTTTCAAACACGAGGGAAATAAAATGAACGAATATAAACCACTGTTTCATATGACAGACAGAACTGTTACACTTCTTGCAGAAATCAGTGAGCAGGTCGGAAGAATCACAGTATTGCAGGAAGGGGCGATCAGTCCGCATCTTCGGCGTGAAAATCGAATCAGAACGATTCACTCATCACTTGCTATTGAGCATAATTCGTTGTCTTTGGATCAGGTTACGGCGATTCTGGATGGCAAACGTGTGCTGGGAAATCCGAACGAGATAAAAGAAGTTCAGAATGCCTATGAAGCATATGAAATGATGCTGCGTCTGAATCCAAATTCTGTAGAAGATCTGCTGACTGCTCACAAGCTGATGATGCAAGGACTTGTCCATGAGAATGGAAAATTCCGTTCCGGCGGTGTAGGGGTGTTTGACGGCGACCGGCTGGTTCATATGGCTCCGCCTGCACATCTTGTGCCGAAACTAATTCAGGACTTGTTCGATTGGTACAAAGACTCTGAGATGCATCCATTGATAAAAAGTGCTGTTTTCCATTATGAATTTGAGTTTATTCATCCGTTCCAGGATGGAAATGGCCGTATGGGCAGAATGTGGCATTGCTTGTTATTGGGACAGTGGAAAGAATTGTTTTTCTGGCTTCCTGTTGAGGAATTGATCCAGTCGAAGCAGGCTGAGTATTATGACGCACTCGGAAAGTCAGATAAAGCGGCGGATAGTGCTGTGTTTGTAGAGCTTATGCTTGAAATCATTCGTGACACTCTTAAAGATACAACAGTTGTTGGTCGGTCAATCGATCAAGATAGCGACCAAGTAACCGATCAAGATAGTCCGATCAACAGATTGCTTTCTGTATTAGGTAATGAGGAACTTTCAGCTGCTGAGATCATGAAACGTCTTGGATTGTCGCATCGTCCGACCTTCAGAAAGAATTATTTGACTCCTGCACTGGACAAGAGGCTCATTGAACGCACAATTCCTGATAAACCTAACAGCAAAAATCAGAAGTATCGTAAGAAACAATAGAAACTGTAGAAAAAACTTGCAGGGAGTATTTATATGGAAATAATTAAGCCCAAAATGATATTGTTCGACTATGGCGGAACGCTCATGTATGAGCCGGACTTCTGTCCATCGGCAGGAAATGCAGCGATTTATCCCTATATCAGTGAAAATCCGCATAACATCAGCTTGCAGGAGTTCAGCGATTATCTTCTTAATCTGTTTGACGAGATTCGTGCATTGCGAGGGGAACTGATTGAGATTCATGAACACATATTTCTTCGCTATGTGCTGGAGCATTTCAATATGAAACTGTCCGTTTCGATTGAGGATGCAGAGTGGATCATGTGGAATGGTATCTCGAGAGGATGCATGACACCGAGTGCAGATCAAATGCTTGCATCGTTGCGTGAAAAAGGCATCCGCACGGGAATTATCAGCAATCTGTGCTGGTCAGGTGATGCTCTGACAAAAAGGTTAAAAGAGAACTTTCCGGAGCATCAGTTTGAATTTGTCATAACTTCCAGTGAATACATATTCCGCAAACCCGAAAAGCATATCTTTGACCTTGCTGTCCGCAAGTCAGGGTGCTCGGCAGATGAGATATGGTACTGTGGCAATGATGTGGAGGTCGATGTGCTTGGTGCTTACGGAGCAGGAATGTTCCCTGTCTGGTATGATGACAGGTCAGTGCCAAGTAAATTTTATGAGAAGAATGACAGCTTTTCAATCGACTTTCCGCATTTAAGAATTAACAGTTGGAATGAGTTGATTCAGTATACTGAATAAGAGGTGCGATAAGTTTTATGGAATCATATAAAATAACTGCCGATACAGCCAAAGAAAGGCTTATTATCGGCAACGAAAAATATGTAAAATCGAAAGAACTGGTCTGCGATGTGTCACAGGAAACACTGCTGCATTTCAGTAAAAATGGACAGCAACCTTATGCGATCATCATCACTTGTTCTGATTCAAGAGTTGTGCCGGAGATGATATTTTCCGCAGGGATCGGCGACTTGTTTGTCATCAGAGTGGCAGGAAACGTCATTGACTCCCACCAGCTTGGCAGTATTGAATATGCGGCGGAACATCTTGGAACAGGTCTTATCGTTGTTCTTGGACATGACCATTGCGGAGCTGTTGACGCAGCTATGAATCACGAGCCGGACGGCTATATCAAATACATAACAGATGAAATAATCAAGGCAATCGGCAACGAGAAGGACGAATGTCAGGCTTGTTGCCTGAATGTAAAGCATAGCTGTGAGAGAATTGAACACAGCTTGCAGATTCAGAAAGATGAGCAGGAATACGGGTTAAAAGTGCTTGGTGCGATTTATCATCTGGAAACAGGAAAGGTAGAGTTCTTATAGAACTGAGGAGAATAGAATGGAATTCCTAACTTATGAAAGTAAAATCAGCTGTATTGATGATAACGGCAAAGAAGTGGGGAAGATTATTTTTCCAAAGCGTGAAGACAATGTCTATGAGATAAAAACAACAAAGGTAGACGAGTCCATGCAGGGGCAGGGCATTGCAGCAAAATTGATGCGTCTATGTCTGAATGAAATTAACCTGAGAGGCGGAGAGGTAAAAGTCACCTGTTCTTATGCACAAAAATACATTGAAAAACATGGTTTACGTCCGCTTGTGATATGTCATATGGTGACTTCGATAGACGGAAAAGTGACTGGAGATTTTCTCTTTGGAAAAACCGGAACAAGGGTAAGTGAAACTTATTATGAATTGAACAGAAAGCTGAAAGGCGATGCTTTTGCCTGCGGTCGGGTAACAATGGAATCCAGCTTTACAGGCGGATTCAAGCCGGATTTATCAGAGTTTTCTGATGCGGATATTCTGTATGATGATTACATTGCCCAGAAGCATCATTACTACGCTGTCTCATTTGACCGTCATGGCAAAGTTGGCTGGACGGACAGCAGGATTCATGATTCTGACCCAGGTTATGATGACTGCCATATCATTGAGGTGCTGAGTGAAACAACACCAAAGGAAATGCTTGCATATTATAGAAAAATCGGTGTGTCATATATCTTTGCAGGAGAAGATGACATTGATATCAATCTTGCCTTGAATAAACTTTACAGTATTTTTGGAATCAAGAAGCTGCTGCTTGAGGGAGGCAGTATCATCAACGGTGCATTTCTCCGTGCAGGAGCAGTTGATAATATCAGTCAGGTCATTGCTCCAATTGTTGCTAATAAAGATGATAATCCATTGTTTTTCGATTCGAGTTTGACGGAGTTCAGAATGCTGGAATGTAAGAATATAAAGGATGGTTCTGTCTGGATCTGGTATGCGAAGTGAGGGGAAATCATGGCAAATGAAAATGGAACATGGATCATGAAAGGTCTTGCGTGGAACGATCCATATAGAATACGAACATGGAAGGAACTTATCAACTGGGTGAATGAAGTTGGATTCCTGCCGCTGTTTGCGAACGAAATAGAGGGATTTTCTGCGGAGGAGCATACTTCCTCGGACTATTGGTGGACAGGTAATGCAGAGCAGGATCCGTGGGAGTGGTGTGAAATCATCGCCGTTGATCGTTCTATTGTGTATGGAAAGTTCTTTGATAAGAAGGCTGGTTTTATCAGTCAGGAATGGCTGCCGTATTTTGTCGATTTTCGACGCAATGGTTATGATTTTGATTCGGCATGGGAGGATGGTAAGGTGATCCGGCGAGAGAAACTTATCATGGATATTCTGACCGATACAGATGCTGACGGAGATATGGTATGGACTAACAAACAGATTCTTACAACCGATCTGAAGAAAATGGCGGGCTTCGGCAAGGGCGGAGAGAACAATTTTCCCGGCATTACGACAGAATTGATGATGAAACTGTATCTCGTCACAGCAGATTTCCACAGGAGGAAGAATAAAAAGGGTGTTGAGTACGGAATGACAGTTTCTGTTCTGCTGTCGCCGGAAGCAATATGGGGCTACAATGCAGTCACTTCTGCATATGTCGAAGAACCGGCACAGTCATGGCAAAGAATTTGTAATAGAGTGAAGGAAATCTTTCCGCAGGCAAGAGAAAGTGCGATTATCAAGATGATTGGAAAATATCCGGAATCGTAGGAGCGTGATTGTTTATGAAAAGAGTTTTAGTAAAATCCGTTCACGATGCATTTAGCTATGTTATGGAGCATTATTATCCATATGGCATGGCTGCTGAAGCGGAGGAACAGGGCACATTGACCGATACCTATGCCGTGATTTCCATTCAGGACAGCCACACGCAGGGATTTGGATTTCAGTTTACAGAGAACCAGTTCTGTAAAGGCGTTCTGACGCTGTATTTCGATGACATTGTAAAGGAAGTGGATGGAGCTGTTCTGTTTGATGATGACATGGCGGATAAGATTATCAGCTTCATTGAGAAGCACAGGAAGTCTGTAGATACTTTACTGATCCACTGTTATGCCGGTCAATCACGTTCCAGAGCAGTTGGTGCGTTTGCCGTTGAGATGCTTGGCGGCGACAATAGTAAGTATTTTGAAGAAGGTACGCCGAATCAGTATATCTATGATGTATTGGAGACAGCTTGGGTAAGGCGACAGTTGGTAAAGCTGTGAGGGAGGATAAAAAGTGTTACATAGAATGAAATTAAGAACCGCTCCATTTGAGAAAATCAAAAACGGCAGCAAGACTATTGAATTAAGATTAAACGATGAGAAACGCCAGAAAGTACAGATTGGTGATTTTATTGAGTTTTCGTGCTTAGATAATCTCAAGCAAAAAATCCAGACACGAGTAACAGCTCTACATCATTTCAGCTCATTTGAAGAACTTTATGCCGCACTTCCGAAGAAAAAACTCGGCTATACTCCTGCTGAAACTCCCAATTCTGACCACATGGATGAATACTATCCCCGTGAAAAGCAGGAGCAGTATGGTGCTTTGGGTATTGAGTTATATTTAACGGATTTGCAAAAGTTTATTGATGCACAAGACCAAGGCTATGGCTTCGGAGAAACGTATCAGACCGCTTTGGCTGAAATGAAGCAGGGAGAAAAGCTTTCTCATTGGATCTGGTATGTGTTTCCACAGATTCAAGGTCTAGGGCTTAGCGGTACTACGGCATATTTTTCTATCAAAGATTTGGCGGAAGAAAGGGACTACTATGCACATCCCGTCCTCAGTGCAAGGCTGATAGAGATAACGGAAACCCTATTGTATATTGGAACTGACGATCTGATGGCAGTATTTGGCTATACAGACGCTTTTAAGCTGCGTTCCTGCATGACGCTGTTTAAACACGCTGCACCGGAGCAAGATTTGTTCCAAAAGGTTATTGATAAGTTCTGCCGTGAAAATGAAGACGAGCGAACATTGAAGATACTAAACTTATAATAACCAAACTATTTACGGAGGAGATAATATGCTGATATTAGGTTCATACGGATTCAGCCATACACAAGTTCGCCTGAAAATCAATGAATTCATACCAGATCAGACCGGTAATATGCTGATTGTTCCATTAGCTTGTATGTTTGAAGAAGAAACAGGACAGAGGGAAAAGAACTGTGCTGCAATGCTTGGTTTCAAGACGGAAAATATTTTTGTTTTTGACAGTGCCAATCCAGATGCATACATGGACAAAAAGTATGATTACATAGCTGTACTTGGAGGAAACACTTTTAAGTTGTTGTATCATGTAAAGAAGTACCGCCTTGACAGCTTTATCAAACAGCAGGTTGCAGATGGTGCAATCTATCTTGGATTCTCTGCCGGTGCATGTCTGGCTTGTAGAGATATTGAATATGTCAGAAATTTTGATGATAATAACCATATCACAGACGGGGATTTTACAGCCCTGGGGCTGACTGACAAGTATGTGCTGTGTCATTTCGATTACAGAGGTGCAGAGGAGATCAAAATGTGCCGTTCCTATATCGGCGATGAGTCTGAACTGATTACGATCGCTAATGATCAGCTGATTGTTTTGCCGGAACTATAGTCAAGGACAAGGTGGATAGGCTGCTAAATTATATCGTAATGGTGAAAAACTGGAGGTGATTCAATGATTTATATAACCGGAGACACACATGGAGAATATGATGGCTTCCTGAACAGGATATACCAATATCAAATCTCAAAAGACGATATTGTTATTGTCTGCGGTGATTTTGGATTTGTTTGGGATACGCCTTATCATCGTTACTTCCTTGCAAAATTGACAGCAGAACCATTCACCATAGCATTTGTAGATGGCAATCATGAGGACTTTGATCTTCTGTATACTTACCCCATTATCGAATGGAACGGCGGAAAGGTTCACAAGATTTCCGATAACATCTATCACCTGATGCGTGGGCAGCGTTTTGTGATTGAGGGAAAGAGCTTCTTCGCAATGGGTGGTGCATATTCTGTTGACAAGGCAATGCGTGTTGAAGGCAGAAGCTGGTGGGAACAGGAACTTCCCAGTAATGAAGAGTACAAAATTGCCGAAGAAACACTTAAATCATGCGATTACAAGGTTGACTATGTCCTTACGCACACGGTACCACAGTCGGTTATCCATTATCTCGGTTGCGTGCCGGATATGAACGATGCTGAGCTGACGGGATATTTTGAGTGGCTGTACAGTGAACTTAATTTCAAAAAGTGGTTTGCGGGGCATTTTCACGTGAACCGGCTTGTAAGAGATAATGTGCAGGGTTTGTTAGATGAGGTTGTCACGATTGAATAAAATATAATGCAGCGGCAAACGTTCATGTGTGGAAATATTGCCGCTGGTGCAAAGAAAATAAAATAGACTGTGAGGAGTGATAGTATGCTGCTGACTTATTCAAATGATATGCAGAAGGCTATGGAAATCAAGGCGGAAACTGCCAAAGAGACGGATAAATCCAATACATGGTTTGTTCATACGCTGAAAATCAATCGCCGGAACTGCGTGATTTTTATGAACACGGCAACACGATTTTCAATGATTCTCTGGGGATTAAAAGCGGCTGATTACAAGAAAATCGACTTCAAGGAACAGCTTGGAAATTTGCTTCGGGAATATTATATCAATTCTGATATTATTCCTGCATACCTTTTTGACTGCGGAGATATTACAGTTGCTAAGAACGGCGACCGTTCTGCAACAGCACAGCTTAACCGGAATGCAATAGAACTGAAATATATCCAGGATCGGCTTGATAAAGGGAATATATTGCAGGTTGATGCGTCAAAATGGCTGAACAACAGACTTTTCAGCGTTGACGGAAAATACAAGTACCCGGCAGAAGTTTTCCTTGAAATGCTGAAAAGCAGATATAACGTTCCTTTTTACAACATTGATATGCTCCGGTTGAAAATCACGCTTGACTATCCTGATTTTGAGATCAGCAGGGAAATTTCTCTGCCTGCGAATATGAACTTCTACGGGCTTCATGCTGCAATACAAAGTTGTTTTAATTGGCAGAATTGTCATCTTTATGAGTTCATAGCATATGGCGAAAACGGCGAACCGGTGATGAGAATAAAATCCGAGTACGAAGATGGTGAATTTGATGAAATACCTACAAAGAATGATACAGAATGCAACATATATGAGTTGTTATGCAAATATGCTGACATATGGTATATCTACGATATGGGCGATTACTGGCAGCATAAGATTGAATTGCTTGAAGTCACTGAGGAGCATGAAAACGTTGTGCCAACTTGTTTGAAGGTCACAGGGAAAGCGCCGCCGGAAGATTGCGGTGGTGTCGGCGGTTATCAGGAACTGCTGCAGCAAATTGCAGACGGCGACAAGGAAATGATCAAGTGGGCGGAATCAATGAAATGGGATAAGCAGAGCGCAGAGGAAATAAGCAGGAAATTGAAATGGAAATTCAGATGATTGGTTGGTATTGTATTGAAAGCGTCAGTTTCAAATATAGAAAGCAAGTATTCCATGCAAATTCTATATGACGGACAAAGCGAAAACAATCTTCAAAATTCCTTGCATTTTCACAGCATTTATGCTATACTAAAAGTAGAGATTGAACTGTAAAAATATAAAAGAAGCGTTTTTTGACTGCAAAAGCGTTCTTTATGGCAGACATAACACGCCAGTAAGATAAGAAATCTTATGATTCGGTCAGAAAGCAATTATACAGACAAGGAGATGATATGATGTCCGGAACAGTATTAACAATAACTGATATTCAAAGAATAATTAAGCCTCTTGCGGAAAAATATCGCATTTGTGAAGTTTATATTTTTGGATCTTATGCAAGAAACGAAGCAACGGTTGACAGTGACATTGACTTCTTGATTTTCGGCGGTAAAAATTTTAAGCTTACCTCGGTTTTTGCCTTTGCCGAAGAACTTCGTATGATTATCCAAAAAGAAATCGATGTATTTGAGATTAATGAGGTCAATAAAGATAGCTTATTTTATGAAACAATAATGAAAGAAAGGGTGAAAGTTGCTTGAAATATTCTGATGAACAAAGGCTGCAGAAAATTCTCGATAATGCTGAAAAGTTGCTATCCTACATCTCTGAGCACAATGTAACAAAAGAGCAGCTTTTGAATGATTATTCTCTGCAATGGCTTGTCACAACGCCGCTTTATAATATTGGTGAACACGTTTACAGGATCTCAGCTGAATACAAAAATCTTCATACTGATATTCCATGGCTGATGATAGCTGGATTACGGCATAGATTAGTTCACGACTATGATGGTACGAACTGGAATATTATATCAGAAGTTGTATTCAATGAACTGCCTGAACTTACAGAAAAAATAAAATTACTATTAAAAAATAGCAACCAAATTCTTTGATAATGCGGCGAGTACGATTAAAATGTGGATAGAGCTTATCAGAGCCGACAGTAAGGAGGCGCTGGAAATGGTAAGAACGACAACTGAAAATCCTGCGATCCAAAAAAGCATTGATGCTGTTTATGCACTGAATGCCGACACGATTCTCCGAGAGCAGATTCGTCAGCGTGACAAGGCAATTCGTGACTATGAGAACGATATGGCGGTGGCAAGAACAGAAGGCAGAGCTGAGGGCAGAGCCGAAGGCGAAGCTATTGGCGCAGCTAAAGAACGTAACCTGCTTGCCGAAATTATGCGCAAAAAAGGATACACTGAAGAACAAATTCAGGAACTCTTCATATGATTAATAAATCCAAAATAAAATCATCCCCGATCAGAACTTCCATAAGTTCCGGTCGGGGAGATTTTTTGACGGTCAGATTCCTTTTTTTCTGGGGTACGGTTCATCCTAATCCGTGATCCCAAGAAGATAGTCCACGCTGGTATCATAGTAATCCGCAAGAAAAATCAGCGATTCCAGCGGAATTTCCGTGGTATGGGATTCATATCGGGAGTAAGTCTGCTGCGAACAACCCAGCATTTTCGCCATTTCAGCTTGGGACATATCATTGTCCTCTCTCAGATCTCGCAGTCTTAATTGTAGTTTCAACAAATAT
>CALESG010000081.1 GCA_937907215.1 uncultured Ruminococcus sp. | reverse complement strand
CTTCAAGAAAAGTACAAGGACAAATGGGGTTGATTATCGCCGGAAAAGGCTCGTGAAAAGTTGCTGTGGCTTTACGGAGAACTGGGCGAGGTCGGCGACATCATCAAAAAACAGGGCGACCGCCGCATCATGGAGGACGATACAATTCGCAGCCAATTCATCGAGGAAATGTGTGATGTGTTGATGTATCTGAACGATGTGCTGCTTTGCTATGAGATCACGCCGGAGGAGCTGGAAACGGTGTATCGGGAGAAGCATCAGCGGAATATGGAAAGGTGGAAGTGATTGTGAGCTATATTCAGAATCTACGAAAATTCATTGGTCACGCTCCAATCATCAACGTCGGTGCTACGGTAATCGTGCTGAACGAAAAGAAAGAAATCCTCCTGAATCTCCGCACTGACACAGGCACCTGGGGCATCATTGGTGGCGGTATGGAGCTTGGTGAAAGTCTGGAACAGACCGCTGCACGGGAGCTTCTGGAGGAAGCAAATCTCACGGCGGAACGATTTGAGTTGCTGGATGTACTTTCCGGTGAGAAGCTGTATTTCAAGTACCCGAACGGTGATGAAACCTATACAGTGATTGCATTGTACCGTGCGGTCGGCGTGACCGGAACGCTCTGCATCAATGACGATGAAAGCCACAGACTGCAATATTTTCCGCTGGATGCTTTGCCTGAATTGGAGAGTCGGGCGGATTATGTGATAAAGAAGCTGATGGAGAATAATAAACTGTGATAAATGAAGCAGACATATGACCACTATTTATTTTGTCAGACACGCAGAACCGAACTATGAAAACCATGATGACCTGGAAAGAGAGTTATCTCACAAAGGCTTGAGAGATCGTGCGCTCGTGACGCAATTCTTATCCGATAAGGGAATATCGGTTGTGCTTTCAAGTCCGTATAAAAGAGCGGTTGATACTGTTTCGGAGTTTGCAGAGCTTAAGAAGATCAATATAGTTACTATCGATGATTTCAGAGAACGCAGAGTGGACAGCGAATGGATTCCAGATTTTGATGCCTTCTGCCAGAAACAGTGGGAGGATTTTCAGTACAAGCTTACGGATGGAGAAAGCCTTTCCGAAGTCCAGAAACGAAATATTGCTGCCTTACAATCCGTGCTGGAAACGTATCAAGGGAAGAATATCGTAATCGGAACGCATGGCACAGCACTCAGCACCATTATCAATTATTATGATAAGGACTTCGGTTATTGCGATTTTCAGAAAATAAAAAAGCTGATGCCGTGGGTTGTAAGGATGGAATTTGATTTGGAGTGTTGCGCCACAATTACGCAGTATGATCTTTTCAAGGAAGAATATAGCACTATCATGAATCAGGAGGATTTACCATGAACAAACTCACAATCAAACATAACGAACTCACCGCCGAGGAATTCATCTCCCTCTGGGAATCCGTCTGGGACGGTGCACCGACACTCGAACAGACAAGACTTGCCGTGGAACACACACTATTCCGAGTTTCCGTGTATGATGGAGAAAGAGTCGTTGCTATGGCAAGAATGATCGGCGACATGGGTCTTTGTTATTACATCAAAGATGTGGTCGTAAGACCGGAATACCAGAAGCAAGGTATCGGTCGGATGCTGATTGATGAACTGCTAAAATTCATTAAGGAAAACGGCGTCATTGGCACGGATATTTTCGTGGAGCTTTGTGCGATGCCGGACAAGATCCCGTTCTATGAGAAGTTCGGTTTCTCTGCGAATGAGGCACAGAGACTTCGGAGAATGTATCGGGTGGACTAATACGGACTACAAATCACAGGAGGAAATCATAATGGCAAGCAGCAAAGAACTTTCACTGTATATCATGGAACAGCTCAGCGATCTGGGCGATGTGCGGAATATCCCGATGATGGGCGGTTACATTTTCTATTACAAAGAACGGATCTTCGGCGGAATCTACGGCAATGGCTTCATGGTAAAGATCACCGAAGCAAGTAAGAAATATATGCCGGACAGTATCGCAGAACCGCCGTATGACGGTGCAAAACCGATGCTTCCGGTTACGATTCTGGATGACAGGGACAAACTGCAGAAGATGGTTTGTGAGATGTATCCTGAATTGCCGGAGAGAAAACCAAAGACAAAGGGTAAGGTGAAATAATGATGGAACATAATATGAAACTGAATCCCTCTCCGTTTGAAAAAATCAGAACTGGGAGCAAAACGATTGAGCTTCGGTTGTATGACGAAAAGAGAAGGGCAATTTCCGTCGGCGATACGATTACATTTGTGAATACAGAGGATGCAAATGATACTTTATGTGTATGCGTTGAGGATTTATTTGTGTTTGAATCCTTTGATGCGCTTTATCAAAATCTGCCGCTTCTGGAGTGCGGTTACACGGAAGAAACTATCAGAACGGCTTCGCCAAGTGATATGGAAGCGTACTATTCAAAGGAAAAGCAAGCACAGTATGGCGTAATTGGAATCAAGATTTCTCTCAGAAAATAGGTTGAATTGAATTTTATTTATGGCGGTGACAAAATGAAAACCTACACACTTTGCGGCAGTATGCGATTTGAAAAAGAAATGCGGGAAATTGCGTATGACCTTGAAGCTCGCAGCGGATACAATATTCTTCAGTGCGCATATTGTCCTGATAACTGCAAGCCTACAGATGAAGAATTATCACGGCTCGCAAGTGCCCATTACAAGAAAATTGATCTGAGCGATGGAATCTATGTTGTCAATATTGGTGACTATATTGGCGAGTCTGTTCAAAAAGAAATTGCGTATGCTCAAAAGCAAGGCAAAGAAATCTTATACCACTGCAGCACAAAGGAGTGAAACCATGAACAAGAAAACCATTCTTGATAAAGCGGAACGCCTGATGCAGATGCACAAAGCAGGTCTACTCGGCGGTGAGGTAATGCCTGAGGATGCGAATCCCCGTCTTGAGAAAGGCAGCCAGCAGAACTATCTTTACTTCACGCTCTCGATGGCACTCAACTACCAGCGCAATTCATACTCTCTGTGGCAGAGTGCTTTGCAGACATACACAGACCCCGAAACAAAATTCATCTTTTCACCAAGGGAATGCCTTGAACACTCCTTTGATAATGTCCAGCAGGCGATTACAAAATATAAGCTGGCACTCCAAAAGCAGAAGCAGACAGAGATCTGGCTGAAGCTCTGCGAAACCTTTGTAACAAGGTTTGACGGAGATGTTAGAGTCTTATTCGATAAGAACAACAACGATGTGGAACGGATCAAACAATACATACAGATTGAAAATAAAAAGGATTTCCCGTATTTATCGGGCGTTAAGATCTGCAACTACTGGCTGTATGTCATGTATCAGTACACCGACAGAGAATTCAATCATATTGAAGCTCTGACCGTTGCCCCCGATACCCATGTCTGCAAGGCGAGCTTACAGCTCGGATTGATTACGGAAGAAGAGTTCAATTCTACCAATGTGCAAGTGATTGTAATCGAGGCATGGAAGAAGCTGTTTGAAAATACAAAGTACAAGCCCATTGATATTCACACGCCGTTATGGCTTTGGAGCAGGAATGGGTTCAGAGAGATTGAATAACCCCTGATCGCACTCAAAAAAATTAGGAGTACAGCAATATGGAACAATTTGATTTGTATACAAATGACCGTCTGCCGCTGAATCAAACAATGAACCGTGGCGAGCAAACACCCAATGGCTGCTATCGTCTTGTTATTCATGTCTGCATTTTCAACAGCAGCGGTAAAATGCTGATACAGCAGCGTCAGCCCTTCAAAAAGGGGTGGTCAAATATGTGGGATCTTTCCTGTGGCGGAAGTGTCATATCTGGCGAAGACAGCCGAACCGCTGGAGAGCGTGAAGTAGCCGAAGAATTAGGTGTTACGATTTACTTGAAAGGCACTCGTCCTGTCCTTACCATTCATTTTGATGAGGGCTTTGACGATATTTATACGATTACAAAGGATTTGCAGCTCAGCGAACTTCAGCTGCAGCATGAGGAAGTGCAGGCAGTGAAATAGGCTTCATTAGAAGAAATCGTGGCGATGATTGATTCAGGAGAATTTATTCCTTATCATAAGGATCTGATCGGACTGCTGTTCTTCATGAGAAATCACAGAGGGACATTTACAAGGGAGGATATGGATTGAAATGGAAATGATGTTTGACTGCGGATTTTCAAAGGAAAATAGCCGATTCCGATATCGTGCAGGCGGTTTGCTGATACATGATGGCAAGATACTGTTTGCGAAAAATGCGGTCGGCGAGTATTTTTATATCCTTGGCGGCGGTGTACATATGGGTGAAACCTCGGAACACTGCATTGAAAGAGAGTTCCTTGAGGAAACAGGCATTCATGCAAAGGCAGAGCGTCTTGCGGTAGTTTGTGAGAATTTCTTTCGTGGAGAGTTCGGAGAGGACTGCCATGTGCTGGAATTCTATTATCTCATGACAACGGAAACGGATGCGATGGAAAATTGCAAAAGCACCTCGGATATCGGAGAAAATCTGGTATGGCTGCCGATCGAGCAGATTCCCGAATGCGAAATCAAGCCGGAATTTATCAGACGGTATATTCATGAAATTATCAGTGGAAAGCAAATCCTTCATGTGGTTGAGGAAGAGGATAGATAATTCCAGTTCAAAATTCTCACTCGTAAAGTTGGTTGCAACCGCATAAAGGCATGAATAATGACGAAATCAACAGCAATATTAAGAACATATTGCTTGGTGATAATAAGGTGCATTGATGAACCACGAATACGGAAAGGATTGATCCTATGACATTCAAGCATTGCCCTGAATGCGGCAATACATTAGTGCAAAGAGAAATCGCAGAGAAAAGCGTTCCATACTGTGAAATCTGTCAGCATCCCTGCTTTCCGATTTCTGTGCCATGCGTAATCTGCCTTGTCGTGAATGAATATCAAGAGATTGCGCTGATCAAACAGACCTATGCGACACAGAACAAGGTCTGCGTGGCAGGATTTATCGATCAAGGAGAAACTGCCGAGCAGGCTGCACTGCGTGAAGTAAAAGAGGAAACGGGACTCACGCCGCTGTCAGCCAGATACATCTCCAGCTATTATTACGAAAAGAGCGACAACCTCATGCTGGGCTTTGTGGTACATGTGAACAAGGCAGAGTTTCGTATCCAGCCCAACGAAGTGGAAAGTGCCGCATGGTACTCAATCGAGGAGGCACAGTATGAGCTTTCAAAAGGCGTAACGGGAAAGGATCTTCTGAGGGATTGGCTCGAGGAAGGATAAAACAAAATTTGCAGAGGTGAAACATGGACACACAAAACTTCTCCACACAATTCAGCGTCAGGACACTAACTGCCCTCGATGTGCCGCAGATTTATGAATTGTGCAAGGACAATCCACTTTATTATGAGCATTGCCCGCCGTTTGTATCTGAGGAGAGTATTCGGAAGGATATGGATGCCCTGCCGCCGCACAAAACCATGGAAGATAAATTCTATGTCGGATATTTCGATGGAAACAAGTTGATTGCAGTCTTGGACTTGATTCGTGAATTTCCCGATAAAGACACCGTTTTCATTGGATTTTTCATGATAAATATAGCGATGCAGCACAAAGGCGTCGGCACAGAAATGATTGATGAATTATGCTCGTACCTGCGGCAACAAGGTTACTCCCATATCCGGCTTAGTTGGGTAAAAGGCAATCCACAGGCTGAACATTTCTGGCATAAAAATGGATTTTCAGAAACAGGAGTCACATCACAAACCGAAAACTATACAATGATATTTGCACAAAGAGATCTATAATCTTATTTTTACTACATACGAAAGGAACTGCAATGGAAACCATCAATCAGGAAATCAAACAAATATTACAGCTATTCTTCGACGAAATCCCTGTCAAAGTACAAACCATCGACACCAGCCGTAGCGAAGCTGATTTCAGAGAAGTTCTTCTGTTGACATTCGCTTCCGGAGAAAAAGGAGTATTGAAGCTTTCCGATAATGACTTCACGTTTCCCGAAAAAATCTCAATGTGGCAGAGGACTGTTATGGAATACCGCAAACTCGGATACTAATGCCCGGCAATCCTCCCGGCAAAGGACGGAAGTTTCCCCAACGTCAGTCATAAAGGACGAAACTGCGTTGCTTATCGTGAGGAATATTCTCCGTACCGTTCGGCAGAGGATCGTTCAGCGGATTTTTCTGAATGGGAGAAATCATCTGCATGGCAGTACAAGAAAGACGCATGGATCATGACTGCGAAGATGGCATCTGCCGGATTCGATTACACGGAATATCCATCGGGATATTGCCTTTTTGAGAGGTTCTGTCCAAGCGATAAAACCGATGAGGTGCTTGAAGATGCCTTGGAATGGAAAAAATACGCCGATACTCTGCCATTAGAATGTCAGAACCAGGTGCAGAGAATATGGCAGCGATGGATGGACAACAGAAACGAACTGGAACCGATTTACAGAACACTTCCCACCTCGGTGTTTCAAGCGGATCTGAATCCAACGAATATTCTCCTTGATGGAAACGAAAACTTTGTGGGAGTATTTAATTTCAATCTGTGTGGTAAAGATGTGCTGCTGAACTATCTGTTCAGAACCCGTACCAATAGCTTGCAATAAGTGAAAAAATGTGATATAATGAAAGT
>CALESG010000080.1 GCA_937907215.1 uncultured Ruminococcus sp. | reverse complement strand
TTTTTGTCAAGTAAATAAATTGTGAATAAGTTCGAAGCCCGTGGAACTCCCGTTCACTTACCGTCTCTTCTCTTCACTTCATTTATTCGCTCTCCCCCGACAGCTTTATTATTATACCACACCACCCACTTTATGTCAAGCCCTTTTTCCAGTTTCTATCTTTTTTATAGTTTGTTTTTTGTATATCATGTATTTTATGTCGATTTTATACATATGCTATCATATTTCGTCCTTACTACCTATTATTATCTCCTCTGTGTCACACTGTGATTGGATCATATACGATAGTATTTCCATAAACGCTTCCTTTACTCGCTCATCTTCGATGCTGTCAATTGTTTTTTCTATATATTCTATTATGTCACTAATTCGATTAAATAACATGAAATATGCTTTCTTATACATACCAACACATAATCCTTTTTATTTATTTAAGTATGATTTATACTTATATGATTATATTATGCCATAAAACATACTTAAAGTCAATCAAATAATTTACAACATGATAAAATATTTATACATTTAATAAAAGGAGAAAATTATGGCATATTATAGAAGAATACGTGATATACGTGAAGATGCTGACATGACACAAGCTCAGGTTGCCGATCTTCTTTTTGTCAATCGCAGAACATATTCATGCTATGAAACAGGTAGGCATATGATGCCTACGGAAATTCTGAGCAGGCTTGCCGATCTTTTTAATACAAGTGTTGATTATCTTATAGGACGCACGGATGAAAAAAAGCCTTATCCAAAATCAAAAAATCCCAATGTTTCTCCCAGCACAATAGATGTTACCGGACTTACTGACGAACAAATTCAGCATATTAAGAATTTTATAAGCGATTTGAAAAAACTCCAAAGTAATGACAAGCCTGAATAACACTATATTTTCAATAAAACAAAAGAGGTGTATTTTATGGCACACTATAAAAGAATTAGAGATTTACGTGAAGATGCTGATATGACACAACAACAAATAGCTGATATGCTTTTTATAAATCGCAGAACTTATTCCAGTTATGAAATTGGTGTTCATACCACTCCTCCTGAAATTTTAAGCGATCTTGCTGATATTCATAAAACAAGTGTTGACTATATTATGGGCAGAACTGATGTTAAAATCCCATATCCTAAATCTAAGTAGACAAAAGGCTGTTGCAACTTAAATTTCTGCAACAGCCTTTTTAGTATTATATTAAATTATACATGAGCCGAATAGTTAGGAGCTTCTTTTGTAATCTGAATATCATGCGGATGGCTCTCGATAAGACCGGCGCTTGTAATCTGTACAAACTTAGCCTTTCTATGCATATCTTCAATAGTAGGACAACCGCAATAGCCCATACCTGCTCTTATACCTCCGATAAGCTGGAATACACTGTCAGCAACAGCACCCTTATAAGGCACTCGACCTTCTACGCCCTCCGGAACAAGCTTCTTAGCGCCGGACTGGAAGTATCTGTCCTTTGAACCGCAAGCCATAGCTGCAAGGCTTCCCATGCCTCTGTAAACCTTAAACTGTCTGCCCTGATATATTTCAGTTTCTCCCGGAGATTCTGCACATCCAGCCAGCAGCGAACCAAGCATAACAACATTTGCACCTGCTGCAATAGCCTTTACAATATCACCGGAATACTTTATGCCACCATCTGCAATTACCGGAATGCCGTGTTTCTGAGCAACCTTTGCAACATCATAAACAGCAGTGATCTGAGGAACGCCTATGCCTGCAACAACTCTTGTTGTACAAATAGAACCCGGACCAATGCCGACCTTTACAGCGTCTGCTCCTGCTGCGATAAGATCTTCAGCAGCTTCAGCTGTAGCAATATTGCCCGCAATTACCGGAATATTTGGATAAGCAGCCTTTACCTTTTTCAAACATTCCATAATATTTTTACTGTGTCCATGAGCAGAGTCAAGAACCAAAACGTCTACCTGTGCTTCAACCAAAGCACCTGTTCTTTCAAGAACATCACCAGTAATTCCGATAGCAGCGCCGCAAAGAAGTCTGCCCTTTGAATCACGTGCAGAATTTGGATACTGTACAGCTTTTTCAATATCCTTAATAGTAATAAGACCCTTAAGGTAACCTTCCTCATCAACAATAGGAAGTTTTTCGATCTTATGCTTACGCAGAGTAGCCTGAGCTTCTTCCATTGTAGTACCAACAGGAGCAGTAATCAGGTTATCCTTTGTCATAACATCACCGATCTTCTGGTTAAAATCGCTGAGGAAACGCATATCACGATTTGTAATAATGCCTACCAGCTTGCCCGCATTATCTACAATCGGAACACCGGATATTTTATATTTGCCCATAAGATTATCAGCGTCAGCTACAACATGATCTACAGTCAAAGAAAAAGGATTGGCAATAACGCCGTTTTCAGAACGCTTTACTTTATCTACTTCATCAGCCTGCTGTTCGATTGTCATATTCTTATGAATAATGCCAATGCCGCCTTCACGAGCAATAGCAATTGCCATATTTGCTTCAGTTACAGTATCCATAGCAGCAGTCATGATAGGTGTATTTAAAACTACACCTTTTACAAGCGTTGTGTGAAGATCAATCATATTTGGAGTTACATCAGACGCACCTGGAATCAGCAAAACATCATCAAATGTAAGTCCCTGTTTGCCAAACTTATCAGAACACATTTCTGTTCCCATATTATCACCCTCCATATCTTTGTTCAGGCAAAGCTTTCTCTAGCCTTACCATAATTCAAGTTATTAGATAAATTATAACCTATTTTCTTTGTTTCGTCAAGTGCTTCTTAAGCTTTTATGTTGAATTTAAGTGAATTATTTAGATTTAAGTCAGTTAATGTACATAACCTCTTATAAAAACAGATCTATCATTCTGAATTCTTATCATTGACAACTCTTATAAGCTTTAGTATAATAATATAGTATATTAAAATGAGTAATAAACATGAGTATAATAGTATAAAAACAATTATGATTTTAGATTTTATGTTTTATAGGAGTAAATAAAAATGCGTATACTTAAATCATCGCCAAAAGCCGATGGCTTTTTTATGCCGGCGGAATTTGAACCACATTATGGCACTATTATGATATGGCCGGAAAGAACCGACTCTTGGCAGGGCGGCTGTTATGCAGCACGAAGAGCTTTTGTTAAAATTGCAGAAGTAATATCAAGAAGCGAAGCTTTGACTGTACTTGTAAGCAATGGTCAATATGAAAATGCACGTGCTGTTTTACCACCGGATGTAAGATTATGTGAATGCACGACAGATGATTCATGGGCAAGAGATATTGCACCTACATTTGTAAAAAATGCTGATGGTGAGATCCGTGGCATAGACTGGGGATTCAACGCATGGGGTGGACTTGAAGACGGACTTTATTTCCCTTGGGATAATGATAACCATACTGCAAGAAAAATATGCGATCTTTTTCTTAAAGATACATATAATTGCCGTGATTTTATATTAGAAGGCGGAAGTATCCACAGCGATGGTGAGGGTACTATTATTACAACGGAAAGCTGTCTTTTAAGCCGTGGCAGAAATCCTCATATGACTAAAGCTGAAATAGAAGCAAAACTTCTTGAATGTCTTGGAGCTGAAAAAGTTATATGGCTTCCAAGAGGTATTTATAATGATGAAACAAATGAACATGTTGATAATGTATGTGCATTCACTGCTCCGAGTGAAGTAGTTCTTGCATGGACTGACAATAAAAATGATCCGCAGTATGAAATGTCTAAATCATGCCTTGATGTACTGAAGAATGAAACAGATGCAAAGGGCAGAAAGATAAAAGTAAGGCTTATGCCTATACCTGAAGAACCTGTATGCATGACTGAAAAAGAATGCAGTGAACTTGACCTTTGGGACGGTGAACCTACAAGAACACCCGGCGAACGTTTAGCCGCATCGTATGTAAATTTTTATATTACAAATGATGCTGTATTAGTTCCGCAGTTTGGTGACAAGATGGACAAGACTGCCATTGATATTTTAAGTGAATGTTTTCCCAGCAGGAAAATAGAACCCATTGCCGCAAGGGATATTTTAATAGGCGGTGGAAATATACACTGTATCACTCAGCAAGTACCGGCATTTAGGAATTTATAAGATAAATCAAGACAAAACAGCATTAAAGAATCAATAAAAGCTAAAAGCGAATAAAAAAATAAAAGTTTTTTTGAGCCGGCAATTTTCTCAAAAAATGCCGGTCGCCGTCCGCAGACGGCGAAACACTCCATAGCAAAAAAGTTACGTGCGATAAAAACAGAAAAATAAAGCCAAACAAAAATTTCGCATTCAAAATAGCACTGCAATTTAAGCAAAGTTATATTCAGAAAATATTGTAAAAGTAAGCAGTAATAAAAGAATGTGAATTTTTTTAAACAAAGCAAAAGAGGGAGCGCAGCGACCAATTTTTGCGAACGGTTTAAAACAAGCTTAATTTAGGATAATTCAATTTTTATTTTTCTATTATCAAGATGTTCTATAAAAAACAATTAAACTATTCGCAAGATATATAACTCTGATTTTGCTTAATTTAGAATAGTTTGCTTTTTATTTTATTCATTAGCATAACATTCTATTTAAAGATGGCTTAATCTGTCCGCAAAAATTGGTCGCTTTGCTCCCTCTTTTGCTTTGTTTAAAAAATTTCGCATTTTTTTCTTTTACTAAAATTAAAACACGGCTTTCTATTTTTTGCTTTGTTTTAACAGATGTTTTTTATGGAATGCGAAATTTTTTGTTTGGCTTTATTGTTCTAATTTTATCGCACGCAGTTTTTTGGCTATGGAGCCGTTTCGCCGTCTGCGGACGGCGACCAGCATTTTTGAAAAATTGCTGGACCAAAAAACTTTTATTGATTTTGAGTTTTTTATTTTTAGTTTTAATTTTTATTTTA
The DNA here is from genome assembly GCA_937907215.1 of uncultured Ruminococcus sp. Lineage (GTDB taxonomy): Bacteria > Bacillota > Clostridia > Oscillospirales > Ruminococcaceae > Ruminococcus_C. The sequence continues at coordinate 35,752 of CALESG010000080.1, read as the reverse complement.
AATAAGGGAGAAATAATTATGAGAAATGTTACCGTTGCAGCCGTACAAATGGCTTGCGATACAGAAGTTTATGAGAATATACAAACAGCTGAACGCCTTGTTCGTCAAGCTGCCGCTGATGGTGCTAATATTATACTGCTTCCAGAACTCTTTGAACGTCCATACTTTTGCCAGGAACGCCAATATGGATATTATCAGTTTGCTCAAAATGCAGATGAAAATACTGCAATCATGCATTTCAGAAAAATCGCAAAAGAACTTGGCGTAGTACTGCCTATAAGCTTCTATGAAAATGCAGGCAACAATACATTCAACAGCATTGCAATGATAGATGCTGATGGAAGTGTACTTGGAATTTATAGAAAAATGCATATCCCTGATGACCACTTCTATCAGGAGAAATTCTATTTCACACCCGGCGATACCGGATTCAAAGTTTGGAATACACGTTTCGGCTGCATTGGCGTAGGAATATGTTGGGATCAATGGTTTCCAGAAACCGCACGTTCAATGGCTCTTATGGGTGCAGAAATGCTGCTCTATCCAACTGCCATAGGCTCTGAACCAATTCTTGATGTGGACAGCATGCCGCATTGGCAAAGATGTATGCAGGGTCATTCTGCCGCAAATCTTATGCCTGTAATTGCCGCTAACAGAATAGGAACAGAATCTGTTATTCCATGTGAGGAAAATCAATTTCAAAAATCAAGTCTTACGTTCTACGGTTCTTCATTTATTACAGATAATACCGGCGAAATAATCCAACAGGCATCAAGAGAATATGCAGGCGTTATTATTGATTCATTTGATCTTGATGAACTGCGTGACGCAAGACTTAGCTGGGGTATCTTCCGTGACAGACGCCCTGAAATGTATAATATTATAAGCAGCAGTATAAAAACTTCATTTTAATAATTGATAATTATAGACAAAATATTCCAATTTATATGTGCATAATACATAAATAATCCTTTTTCATCTTCAGCATATTTACGTTTTTACCGAAATATTGTGAAATCTATCCGAAAATGCGTTTTTCTTCCTTGACAAATGTTATTTTCATGATATAATAAAGAATAGCTAATAGTGACAAATCGGTGACAAGCTCACTTATTTGCGTTGTTTTTTGATTACAATTTGAAACTATGGAAGGACGTGTATGCAATGCATCACTTTTTACGCAGCAGTTCAGTAATTCTGAGCTGTGCGATCGCTATGTGTGCAATGCCAATAAATGCTTTTGCTGAAAGTAATTGCACATTACTGGAAATAGGAGAAAACGGAAAATATAAAAAAGTTTATACTATAGCTGAAAGTGAAATTTCTGAAGAAGGCTGGTATACAAGAGATAATGGTGAAACATTCTCATATTATTTTGAGGACGGCACCTTTGCAAGCGGTGTATCTGTTCTTAGTGACGGTTACACTTATATCTTTACTGATGAAGGAATTCTTAAAACCGGCTGGCAGATGGCTGATGGCAAAAGATATTACTATGATCCTAATAATGGACAAATATGCATCGGCTGGGTAAGCTATATGAATAACACATATTACGTTGACTCCGAAAAGGGAAAACTTACCGGCTGTGAAAAAATAGATGGTAAAACTTATGAATTCGATGGCTTCGGTTCACTTATCGGCGAAGTTAAAACTGGTATTTCTTACGATGTACCTTATTATGCTCAGGCTGATCCACGTTGGGGTAATGTTTACATCGGTTCAAAGACAATCGCTCAAGTAGGCTGCCTTACAAGTTCTATGGCTATGATGCATTCATATTATACAGGTACAGAGATCACTCCTGATGTAATGTGCAAGCAATATCTAACTTATAGCAATAATTCTCTTCTTTGGGCAGAGGTTTATAATTTAGGTTATCAGGTTATCTCAATTTCAGGCAACAGCAACAGCTATAATTTACAATCTCTATACGATCATCTTCAGTTAGGTCCTGTAATTGTAGGTGCTACAAATTCTTACGGCGGTATGCATTATGTAGTAGTAACAGGCTGTACTAAATCAAGCAATGAAAATCTTACAGCTGCTGACTTTACGATAAATGACCCTGGATTTACAAATAAGATGACTCTTGATGAACATTTCAGAGATTACGGAAACTGGCTGCAATTTTACTGTAAATAACAAATAAAAGCAACTCCGCATGAAAAGCGATAAGATCAAACGCTGTATGCGGAGTTAATTTTATAAACAAATATAAAGTATTAAGCATGTGTAAATGCATTTCAAAATGTTCCACGTGGAACATTTTTCATAATATTTAAATCAAAAATAAAAAACATCGGGAGGACTTTTCGATATGGCTGAAAAATCAATGACAATTGCTTACTCTGTAGGAGATAAGCTTTACTTGAATCTTACAAATAAATGCCCATGTGCCTGTATTTTCTGCATAAGAAATAATGGTGATGGTGCATATGGTTCAGATCCGCTATGGCTTGAGCATGAACCTTCACTCGAAGAAATTAAAGCTGCTATAAAAAAGGCTGACCCATCAAAATATACTGAAATAGTTTTTTGCGGATATGGAGAGCCTACAGAAGTCATGGAACTTTTATGCAGTACTGCTGATTTTATAAAACAAAATTATAATGATATTCCAACAAGGCTTAATACAAATGGTTTATCAGATTTTATAAATAAAAAACCTACTGCACACTTGCTAAAAGGACGCATTGATACAGTATCTGTGAGTTTGAATGCTGCAACAAAAGATGAATATTTACGAGTTACAAGACCAAAATTCGGAGAAGATTCATTCAAAGAAATGCAGAGATTTGCAGCTGAATGCAAAAAGTATGTGAAAAAGGTTATGTTTACTATTGTAGATATATTGCCCAAAGAAGAAATAGAGCAGTCTAAAGCACTTGCAGAAAAACTTGGCATAGGTCTTAGAATAAGAGAATATATTGAAGAGTAAGTTCTTAAGGTAACACCGCACAAAGACTGTGCATCAGATGTGCAGTCAGATTTATTGTCAGATTAAAAAAATGAAGTGAATACTTTTTGTATTCACAAGGCTTTTGGTGAAATATGACAAGAAATATGCAAACAGATGACATACAGAGCCGCCAGGCGAGTTTTGTGCGGTGTTGCCTTAAATATGATATAATATTTGTTTAGTAATTTCAATTCTTAAAAAGTAAATTATGTTAAAGTAAAATTATTATAAAAAAGCACTTGCAATATATGATAAATTATAGTATAATAGTATATATTATTATATAATTTTATAATATTGTTAATTTTATTTTTTGGAGGTTACGTTATGGCATCTTTTCTTGACAAATTTGCGGATAAGGTAAACAGCATAAGCAATAAGGTAGTTGAAAAAACTACTAATGGAACTGAAAATATTCGTCTTTCAAACTCTATTAAGGATGAAGAGCGTCAGATAAATAATGATTACATTGCTATCGGAAAAAAGTATATTGAATTATTCGGCAAATCTCCTGCTCCTGAATTTGCTGAATTTGTAAATGATATTAAAAAACGTGAAGTTTTAATAAGTGAATATAGAAATAAAATCAAGCAAAACAAGGGAAAAGTAAATTGTCAGAACTGTGGTGCTGAAATAGATGCTACAGCTGCTTTTTGCGATAAATGTGGTACGAAAAATCCTGTAGCTGAGCAAATTGCCCGTGAAAAAGCTGAAGCTGAAGCAAAGGCTGCCGCTGAAGCAGCAGCTAAAGCTCAGGCTCAAGCTCAGGCACAGGCTCAAGCTGCCGCTGCTCAAGCTGCTGCTACTCAGGAACAAGTCAACGCTGTAATGAATAATCCTTCAGCTCCTCAGCCTTTAAATAATACTGAAAATAATAATGCTGAAAACAATAGTACTAATAAAGTCTTTTGTAAAAACTGCGGTAATGAAATTATTAACGGAAATATTTTCTGCACAAACTGCGGCACTCGTATAAGTGAATAATTAAAACGAACTTATTTGAGAATAAGAATAAAGTTCTACTATTTGCAAAATGTATCATAACATATAAATTATACGCCGTTTTGCCACGAAAGGCGAAACGGCATTTTTTTAGAAAGGATATTTTATAATATGAAATCTTGTAAAAAATGCGGTGCAGAACTTGCAGATGAAGCTGTTATTTGTCCAAGCTGTGGAGAAACTCAAGCATTAAATAACAATAAATCGTCTTTCGACAATAGTTTTTTTTCTATGCCATATCTTTCAGTTGAAAAATCAAAAGAAAGCAAAAATAAAAATAAAACTGAAATAAAAAATGATACGATTTCAGAAGATGAAGATAATAATAAAAAGGCATCTGAAAAAAATAATAAACTAAATTCGGAAGATAAATTGACAGATCCTCTGGAAAGAGCATTTGCTAAACGTGATAAAAGAAATAAAATTATACGAATCATTGCGCTTATAATAGTCTGTGTGATAATTATTTCAACAGGTATCTATTTTATCTTCAGAAGCAGCGGTTATCATCGTACTCTTGATAAATATATTGACGGACGTACAAGCTCAAGCGGTACTAATTATTTATCGATCGTTCCGGAAATATATCTTATAAATGCGGAGTCACTTTATAATATGAAAAGACCGGACATAAAGTCAAATACCAACGATTATCTTGAATATGTTGAAGAACAATATAAATCAGACTTTGGAAATGATCTTAAATTCTCATATAAAATAACATCAGAACGCACTGTCGACGATGCAAACTCAATTAAAACACTAGAGGACAGTATTTATTCTACATATAGCACCAACCTTGATATTTCAGAGATCGCTTATGTAACTATACGCCTTACAACAAAGGGATCAATCACACAATCAACTGAAAACAAAACACTTACATTTTATAAATATGATAATGATTGGTATAGTATAGATGCTATGGAAATAGTAAGCTTTGCCTGTGAAAATGCCGGATATAATGTATGGTAAATAATAAAAATAAAAATGAGGTTTTCTAAAATGGGAAAAGGTAATAAAAATAAAAAGTCAAATAAAACCCTTATAACTGGAATCACTTTGATCGCAGCCGCTTTAATAATTATCGGTATTGGATTATTCATGATCTTTAGAGATAATAAAAGAGATGAAAATGTTGTAACCCCAGGTAAATTTGCAGTTATAGGCGAGGAAGATTCTGCAACAGCCTGTCAAAATCTTATGTCTGAATATTATTCTGCTATTATGGGTGAAGATGGAAAAGCACTTTATAAACTCATGGCACCGCCTGAATACTGGTCATATTATATGAATACATACAGCAAGACAGAAGAAGAAATTATAAAAACATATAACGATGCTATAAATAATACAAAAACCGAATGGCAAGCAAAATGTGGAGATGATGCTAAAGTATCATTTCAGATAACAGCATCTGGTGAAGAGCCGGAAGAATTTCTAAAAAATTGGAATGATAATGTAGGTTCCTTGTGCGATGAACAACTTACAGCAGAAGAAGCACTTAGATTAAATGTGACTCAAACTGTAAAGGGACAAAAAGACAACATAGAATCTAATAATTCACCTATACTTATCAAAGTAAACGGATATTGGTATATTCTTAACGAAGGAATAGAAGAAAATTAAAATAATTTTCAGGAAGGTGTTTTTAATGGAACGCAATTCAAATAATAAAATAAAAGAAAAGACAAGTCTTAAACCTGCCAGTTATATTATAAGATTCCTTGCGGTTCCCTTCGGGCTGCTGCTTTGCTATGGAGCATTTCAGAAAGTTTCAATGACCAATATGGCATTCTCAATTGACCACTGGGGTACACTTATTACAGGATTATTGCTTGTGATAACACCATTCATTATGAATCGTTTTCTATCCATAATTCTTATAAGCACCGGTGTTTTTACAATTGTAAATCTCTTAAATCCGGATTTTCAAAGTTGGATGAATTTAATACTGTTTATTGCGACTACTCTGCTGCTTTTTAGACCCTATCCAATATGTTTAAGAATAATAATACAAATATTGTGTCTTGGTATTATAGGAGTCTGCCTATGGTGCGTTTACCAGGATTTTTACAAAGGCATTGAGCATTTTGTAGTTACAGGAAAGCTGACTGATGAATTTCTTGCAAATCGTATAAAGATATATATACCCGGAGATTTTTCTTATTATATGTCTATTGTATTTATAATTATTTCAATCAGACAGCATACACCTATTAAAAGCAAAAATTAAATTTTTATATAATAAATAAAAAAAGCTGAGTCAAAATCTCTATCGATCAAGACTCAGCTTCTTATTTTATAATTTCATTTAATTTATAAAGTCAAATTAAAGCTTATCCATTCCCCAGGTTCAGTCTGTACTTGAATTTTTATATTATTCTGATCGGCTATGCTTTTAGCAATTGCAAGACCTAAACCATATCCACCCTGCATTGAACGTGAATTATCGCTTCGATAAAATCTTTCAAATATTTTTTCTTCCTCTCCATGTTTTATTCCTATACCGGTATTATAAATTTTCAATACTTTTTTATTATTTTCAATTTTAAGCTGAATTTTTATAGTACCGTTTTCATTACTGTATTTAAATGCATTATCAATGAAAATACCAACCATTCTGCGTATACGTTCTGTGTTTCCAAAGAATTCAACATTCGACTCAAGATCAATGTTAAAAGTTTTGTTTTGCTCAAATGCCTGACATTCAAAAGGAAGTGCAACATTTTCAACAAGACTGCTTATGTTGAATCTACTCGCTGCTATATGATTATCTGAATTAGTTATCTTTGTAAGATCAAGCATTTCCTGAACCAATATTCTCATTCTTTCTGTCTGACTTTTTATATATGAAAGCCATTTATTTTCACCTATCTCATCAGCTAAAATATCAGCATTTGCAGAAATAACAGTAAGAGGTGTTTTAAGTTCATGACCAGCATCGGAAATAAATTGCTGTTGCTTTTCATATGAAATCTGCATAGGATGCATAGCTCTCTTTGTAAGGATCTTTGTAACTATAAATGCGATTCCTTCCATAAGTATAAATACACCTAAACTTACAAAAAACATTGTTTGCATCATATCAATATCAGATTGTCTGTCTGAAAGTACAACTATACTTCCACCAAGGTAATCTCTCTTTACATATTGAAGTGAATTGTAAAAACCATCATATGACGACTTTTTATCTATACTTTCAATAATTGGTTTACAGCTTTCAACTGTATAATCATCTGTTCCACGAACGTCAGTAATTTTTCCAGCAGTATCGATATATACTATAAAATGGTCTATCATATTGGGATTATCCATTTTAGGCGGCTCATATTTTCTAAGTTCCTTATGAAAAATTTTTTTGTACATAGTTCTTGTTTTGGTTTCATTACGCTCAATATCTGGTTTATCTGAATACTCAGTGCTTGTTTTTATTGTGCTTATAGTTGTAGTAAATGTAGTTTTTTTAGTTGCTGCATCATTTTCTATTGATGGCGTTGTATTTACAATTTTATTATTATTATTAGAATTTTCAATAGAATAAGAATGTAATAATGCTCCAAATATTTTTGAAAATCTAAGCTTTTGCGGAGTTACCATAACTGCATTATAATTATAATATCCTCCATAATCAAAATCATAACCATAATTTGGATAATGCGGCTTATCATCATAATCAGGAGGTGGAATTTGCCAATCATCTCCATTATTTCCCCATCCACCATTCCACGGAGGATTGAAAGGTTTTGAAACTCTGTTCGTTTCCTGATTATCTGTTATTGCCGGCGGAATTGTTTCTTTTGGAATTTCATTCGTTGTAGTTTTATTATTATTATCTTGAATTGATTCTTCATTATGATGTTTTGCCACATAAGTTTCAGAAACTTTAGTTTTTACAGTTGTTGTAGTAATTGTAGTAACAGCAGTAGTTGTTGTTTCTTCTTCCGTCGTTGTACGATACTGTTTTCCAATACCAACATGGTCTTCTTCCATCGGCGGAGGAGTATCATAATGAGGTGACAAAGCATATACCTCTGTTTGGGCAATTTGTTTTAATAGTTCTTTATTATTATTATAAGTAAGAGTTATAGTAATAAAATTAAGAGCGACCAGAGGAACTATAAGCATCAATGTAAGCATTACCATAGTTATTTTTATAAAGCTTTTGCGCACGTGCTTTATCATAATTACTTTTCCTCCAGATAATATCCAACACCTCTTGCAGTATGAATAACAGCATTTGAATTTATAGAATGAATTTTCTTTCTAAGAAACGAAATATACACTTCAATATTATTGTACTCAACGTCGCTGTCAAATCCCCATATCTTCTCTATAAAACGTTCTTTTGTTATAATTTGATTGGGATTCATAATAAGCATTTCCATTATCTGATATTCTTTTAAACTAAGCTTAACACTTTGATTTTCAAATGACAGCATATATGTATTCTTATTAAGAGCAAGTCCGTGAAATTCATAGGTATCAACATTCACCTCACCTGTCCTTCTTGTGAGTGCTCGTACACGTGCCAGAAATTCACCGGTAACAAATGGTTTTGTAAGATAATCATCAGCACCGCAATCAAGACCTGTTATTTTATCATCTATATCAGATTTTGCTGTAAGCAGCATAACTGGTGTAGATATTTTTCTTTTACGCAAAATCTTCAAGACCTGCAATCCATCCATTATCGGCAGCATAATATCAAGAATGATACAATCATAAAGTCCTGTCAATGCATATTCCAATCCATCTTCGCCATTGTCTACAGTATCAACGTTATATTGATTCCTTTTTAATATTTCTTTCAAAGCATCTGACAAGGCAATTTCATCTTCAACAACTAATATTTTCATAAGATAAACCTCCTTATTATATTTTTATATAATTATAAATCATAAAACTTAAAATAATATTAAAACAAGCCGGAACCAATAGATTTTTATTGATTCCGACTTTCTATTTTTTGCTTTTTTAGTAATTAAGCCTTTATTCTGTTTAATCCTTCTCTACTTCGATCTTATCTGTAAACATATATCTCTGAAGAGCTTCCGGTATTCTTATGCTTCCATCTTCATTAAGATTATTTTCAAGGAAGGCTATAAGCATTCTTGGAGGTGCTACTACTGTATTATTAAGTGTATGTGCAAAATATTTGCTGCCGTCTTCTGCCTTTACTCTTATACCAAGTCTTCTTGCCTGTGCATCGCCAAGATTAGAACAGCTTCCTACTTCAAAATACTTCTTCTGTCTTGGTGACCAAGCCTCTACATCAAGGCTCTTTACCTTAAGGTCAGCAAGGTCGCCGGAACAGCACTCAAGTGTTCTTACCGGTATATCAAGAGTTCTGAAGAACTCTACTGTATATTCATACATCTTTTTAAACCAGTCCATGCTTTCCTCCGGCTTACATACTACGATCATTTCCTGCTTCTCAAACTGATGTATTCTATATACACCTCTCTCTTCTATACCATGTGCTCCTACTTCCTTACGGAAACATGGTGAATAGCTTGTCAAGCACTGCGGGAGCTTTTGTTCAGGAATAATAGTATCTATGAACTTACCTATCATTGAATGCTCACTTGTACCTATCAAATAAAGGTCTTCGCCTTCAATTTTGTACATCATACCTTCCATTTCAGCAAAACTCATAACACCTGTTACAACATTGCTTCTGATCATAAATGGAGGGATATAATACTTAAATCCTTTATTTATCATAAAATCTCTTGCATATGCAAGAATAGAAGAATGAAGTCTTGCAACATCACCGCAAAGATAATAAAATCCATTACCGCTTGTTTTTCTTGCAGAGTCTATATCTATTCCACCGAGCTTTTCCATTATATCAACGTGATATGGAACAGGAAAATCCGGTACAAACGGTTCACCAAAACGTTCTATCTCTACATTTTCAGAATCATTTTTACCAATTGGAACAGATTCATCAATAAAGTTTGGAATAACGAGCATTATTTCTCTTATTTTGCCTTCAAGCTCACTTTCTAAAGCTTCATTTTCTTCAAGCTGCTTGCCAAGGTCAGCAACCTCTGCTTTTACTGCTTCAGCCTCATCTTTTTTGCCTTGAGCCATAAGTGCGCCTATTTTTTTGCTGATCGACTTTCTCTGACTTCTCAAGCCATCACAAGCTGTTTTTGTTTCTCTATATTTTTTATCAAGCTCTACCACTTCATCGACCAGTGCAAGCTTCTCATCCTGAAACTTCTTTTTTATATTTTCCTTTACAAGTTCTGGATTGGTTCTTATCCATTTAATATCTATCATTGTTTATATTCCTTTCAATATATTTAGAACTTGTTCTCATAGGATACTGCACGCATCTTTTCGGCAAATTTTACCGATTGCTGCGTTAAAAAAGTTCACCATACGATAGTATGCTTTCACTTTTTTTGTCTTGCACTCATAAAATTATGCTCGAAAATCTACGCACAAATCCTATTAGAACAAGTTCTTATATAAAAAATTAAATTACCAAGTAAGACGTTCTGCAAGAGAATTCAGATCATCTTCATCGTAAAAATCAAGGGTCAATGTACCCTTATTTTGACCGTATTTAACAGACACGCCACGTTTTAAACATTCTGCCAAGCTAAGTTCAACTTCTTTAAAATAATTCTTTGTATAAGCATCAGGGACATAAGGCTCCGGCTGTATAGATGCTTCTTCCGCAGCTATCTTTTCAATAGCTCTTACCGTAAGTAAACCTCTTGCAGCTCTTTCAGCAGTCTTCTTTCTAAGTTCTAAATTTGATATAGATAAAAGAGCCTTTGCGTGACCAGAAGATAGTTGTCCTCTCTCGATATATCCTTGTATCTCCTCATCAAGCTGAAGCAATCTCAATGAGTTTGCAACTGTACTTCTGGATCTGCCTACCGTTTTGGAAACATTATCCTGAGTCATTCCATATGTTTCCATAAGCTCCTTATAACCCAACGCTTCTTCAATAGGATTTAAATTTTCTCTTTGCAGATTTTCTATAAGTGCGATCTGCATAGCTTCAAGGTCTGACAATTCCTTTATTATAACCGGAACTTCATCCAAACCAAGCATTCTCGCAGCTCTCCAACGACGTTCGCCTGCTACTATCTGATATCCATCAGAATTTGGTCTTACAAGAATAGGCTGCAATATTCCATATTGCTGAATTGAATCTGCAAGTGCAGCTATTGATTCTTCACTAAAATTTTTTCTTGGCTGACTTCTGTTTGGTTCTATTTCAGACATTCTAACAGTTTTCTTTACCTGGACATCTGCGGCATTATCATCAAATAAAAAGTCAAGACCGCTGCCAAGTCCACCCTTTGCCATCTTGCACCTCCTGATAATTATTACTACTACTGCTTTTTATTTTAATTTTCCGCTTCTTTTTTCTTTCCAAAGAAAAGACGCTTCTTTTCTTTTTTAGGCTTTTCTTCCTTCAAAAGCTCATATCCAAGATCTTCGTATGCATCAGCACCCTTTGAGCCTTTATCATAATAAAATATAGGCTTGCCATGACTCGGAGCTTCTGAAAGTCGGACATTTCTAGGGATCTTTGTTTTAAAAACCTTTCCCGGAAAATATTTTTCCACTTCTGCCTCTACTTGTCTTGATAAATTAAGTCTTTGATCAAACATTACAAAAAGTATTCCTGCGATCTTTAATGATGGATTAAAACTGCTTCTTACGATCTTTAATGTATTAGTAAGCTGTGACAAACCTTCAAGAGCATAAAATTCTGCAAGCATTGGTATTATCATTTCATCGGCAGCTGTAAGCCCATTCAATGTAAGCAAACCAAGTGCAGGAGGACAATCTATCAGTATTATATCATATTCATCCTTACAAGTTAAAAGCTGCATTTTAAGCCTATTTATTCTATTATCAGAATGACTTAATTCTATTTCACATCCCGCAAGGTCATCTGTCGCCGGAAGTATAGAAACGCCTTCAAATTGTGTTTTGACTATTACATCAGATATATTGGCTTTGCCCGATATTACATCATAGGAAGACTTCTCAAGCTCTCTTTTCTTTATTCCAAAGCCAGAAGTTGTATTTCCTTGAGGATCTATGTCTACACATAATACCTTCTTGCCATGCAAACCAAGCCATGCTCCAAGATTTACAACTGTTGTCGTTTTTCCAACTCCACCCTTTTGATTTCCTACTGCATAGATCATTCTTTACGCCCCTTTCTTCTTATTATATTATATCATGATTTATTTTGTTTGTAAAGTATTTTTATGACTTTACAATAAAACGAGCAAAAAATATTTGATTTTTCAGTTATATGCTAAGAACTTGTGTTCATAAGGAAGTTCTAGGGTGTGTTGACACTATCCAAAATGCCCGGATTGCAAAGATATTTTTCGTATTTCAAGGCAAAAATTCGCAGGCATACTGTTGTATGACAAGGATTTTTAACACAGAAAGACGGAAACGATGTCTGTAAGACGGGCGTTGAGCGTTAGTGTCAACACACCCTAATATATGGCAATAAAAAAAATGTTCCACGTGGAACATTTTTATAATTTAATAATTTATATAATAAAAAAAGATGTGCGAATTTTGAGCATAATTTTGCAAACGCAATTCCAATTGTTCCACGTGGAACAATTTATGATTTGATTCCTGGCAGTATTTTTATAAAAAAATAATAGGTCTGCTGCAAGGTTTAATTTTGCAGCAGCCTATTTAAATTTCAATTCAAATTGCTATCTTTTAAAACATATGAATTTTCATTTGCAGTAATATATCCGTTATTATTAGGGATTCTGACTCTTAATTCCAAACAATTATCATGTTCCACTCTCTTTGCATCTATTCTAAAGCCGGACGATTCAAGTCCTTCAACTGCTTTCATTATTGTATTTATATATGTTTTCACACTCTGACCCGAACGGCTGCGTTTACGATAGGATTCTCTTGGGTGGCGATGACCTATGACCTTATCAACTGCAAGTTCTGTTTTTTCAACATTAAAACCATATTGTATAACCATATTTAATATATATAATCTTTCCTGTGATGATGCAAGTCTAAGCAAGGCCCTGGCATGTCTTTCAGTAAGATGGTTATCTATTATAAGCTTTCTCTCTTCAGCTGTAAGTCTGAGCAATCTTAATTTATTTGCAACCGTACTCTGTGCCTTTCCAAGATGCAAAGCGGCATCTTCCTGTGTCATACCATAGTGAGATATTAGTTTTTCTATTTCTTCTGCTTCCTTAAAAAAGTCAAAGCTTTGATTATGTATAGCCTGAATTTGATTAAGCATAGCGTAATTTTCGTCATTATCATTTAATACAATGCATGGGACTGATTCTATTCCTGCAAATTTAGCAGAATAATAGCTTTTTATATCTGAAATCAGTTCATATCCCCTATCGATTTTTTTTACTATCAAGGGACTATCTAAACCATTTTTTTCTATATTTATTACTGAACCTTTAAGTTCACGAGGATTGCAGGTCATACATTTTTTATGGTCATTTATAAATATTTCTTTTAATGGGAGCATTGCAATTTTACTTGCATTTTTTCTGTCTGTAAAAGTTAATAATCCTGACATAATATTCTCTCCTTCAGTAAATTTCTCTTTTATTTATATTTAAAGGCAAAACATGCTAACTATAATTTATCGCCTAAATATATTATAACAGATAAGAAATATCGTGACTATAGAGAAATATCGCATAAAAATCATATTATACGACTGATTATGACAAGATAACAATTTTTTACAAATGCATCTGCTGGATTCGTTTGCTTCTGCGAGGATATTTTGTCGGAGTTTGCGATACTTTACCAATTACAATAAGCTTTCTGTCATCACCGCAAATATTATAAGGAATTTCATTTATAATTTCTCCGCCGAGTTCTGATACAGCATTTGCCGCATCGACTGTATTTTCATTAGGGCCTTTTAATGCAATAAAGCTTCCACCAATCTTTACAAAAGGCATACAATATTCACATAAAACCGGCAATGATGCAACAGCTCTTGCAACAGCTATATCATATTTTTCCCTATATTCCAAATCTTTTCCCATATCCTCAGCTCTTCCATGAATACACTGCCAGGAATTCAATCCTGTTTTAACAGCAAGCTGTTCTAAAAAATTTATTCTCTTTTGAAGGCTGTCGAGCATTGTGATTTTCAAATCATTTCTGTAAATTGCCATTGGAACACTTGGAAAACCTGCACCTGTACCAACATCTATCATAGATGAATCCACTGGAATATCAACTAATTTAAGCGGATATATGCTATCTAAAAAATGTTTTTTCCAAATCTCAATCGGCTCTGTAATAGATGTTAAATTTACTTTTTTATTATATTCAACAAGAAATTCACCATATACTTCAAGTGCTTGATATTGACTTGCTTCTAACTCCAGACCGTTTTCCACAAACAGCTTTTGAATTGTTGAAAAATCAATTTTCATTACTGTGTTTATCCTTTCTTGAAATTTCCCAGACAACTAAGACAGAAATATCAGCAGGTGAAACGCCGGATATACGGCTTGCCTGACCTATATTGCCGGGCTGATGTGCATTCAACTTTTCAGCAGCTTCAAGGCGTAAACCACGTATTTGCGAATAATCTGTTCCTTCTGGCAATATTATTTTTTCAAGTTTTCTCATTTTTTCTATAAGTGCAAGCTGCTTTTCAATATATCCTTCGTATTTTATCTGTATTTCAACTTGTTGACCTATAACAGGATCAAGCTCCGGACGCTCTGGATCATACTCTTTCAACATATCATAACCAAGCTGAGGACGACGTATCAAATCACCTAATTTACAACCTGTTGAAAGGGGTGCTGTACCTTTAGATTCAAGAAATTTATTAAGCTCAGTATTAGGAGACATATTTTTCTTTTGAACACGTTTTTTCTCTGATTCAACAGCCTTATACTTTTCCAGCATATTTTTATATCTATATTCAGGAAGCAATCCTATATCATATCCTATAGGCATAAGTCTTTCATCGGCATTATCCTGGCGCAATATCAAACGATACTCACTTCTTGAAGTCATCATTCTATATGGATCTTCACAGCCCTTTGTAACCAAATCATCAATAAGAGTACCAATATATGAAGATGCTCTATCAAGGATCATTGGAGCTTTATTAAAAATCTTAAGTGCAGCATTTATTCCGGCAACTATACCCTGAGCAGCAGCCTCTTCATAACCTGAACTTCCATTAAACTGACCTGCTCCATACAAGCCGCTTATTTTTTTAGTTTCAAGTGTAGCTCTCAATGCAGTAGGGTCAACGCAATCATATTCAATAGCGTATGCCGGACGCATTATCTCAACATTTTCAAGTCCACGAATCGTTCTTAAAAAATCCTGCTGAACATCTTCGGGCAATGAAGTAGACATTCCCTGCAAATAGAATTCATCTGTATCAAGACCCATAGGTTCAACAAATAACTGATGACGTTCTTTTTCAGCGAATCTAACTATTTTTGTTTCAATTGATGGGCAATAGCGAGGACCAACGCCTTCTATCTGACCGGTAAACATTGGTGATCGGTCAAGATTATTTCTTATTATATCATGCGTTTTCTGATTAGTATAAGTAATATAACATGAAACAAGATTTTTCAAGCCCTCTGTGGATGTTTCAAATGAAAACGGAACTATATCATTATCTCCAAGCTGTTCTTCAATAGCATCAAAGTCTATACTTCTTCTATGCACACGACATGGAGTTCCTGTCTTAAATCTTCTAAGCGGCAATCCAAGTTTTATAAGATTTGCTCCAAGGCTTCGGCTAGGCAATGCACTATCAGGTCCACTTTCATATGAAACAGTACCTATGTGAATTCTTCCATTAAGATATGTTCCGGTTGCAACTATTGCTGCTTTAACATCATATTCAGCACCAAGAGTTGTAACAACTCCTACAACACGATCATTTTCAGTAATAATCTCAGCGATCTCAGCTTGTTTTACAAAAAGGTTTTCAGTACTTTCACAGACTTTTTTCATATAATTATGATATTTCACCCTATCAGCCTGAACACGCAAACTATATACAGCCGGACCTTTTCCACGATTAAGCATACGGCTTTGAATAAAGCAAGCGTCTGCCGCTTTACCCATTTCACCGCCAAGAGCATCTATTTCTCTAACCAAATGACCTTTAGCAGTACCACCAATAGATGGATTACATGGCATATTTGCGATCTGATCCAAAGATATAGTAAATAGAGCAGTCTTACAGCCAAGTCTTGCAGCGGCAAGGGCAGCCTCAACACCTGCATGACCTGCACCGATAACAGCGACATCAAAAGCACCCATATGGTACATCGAATCAACTCCCATAAAAATATAGTTAATACTATTCAAATAATAATATTCAAAATTGTTCCACGTGGAACAATTTGTTATTTTAAGAACCTGTACACATAGAAATTGTGTGCGAATTTTCGAGCATAATTTTACCGAATGTAAGAAAAAAATTCGCAGGCATGCTGAAGTATGTCAAGGATTTTTGACGCAACAATTAACAAAATTTGTCAAAAAGACGTGCAGAATTTCCTATGTGGACATGTTCTAAAAGCAAGCAAAGCTTATTGAAGCGCATCTGAGAAATGTTCCACGTGGAACATTTTAATATTTTATGAATGATAGAAATAAAACTTATCTTTTCAGCGTTTTGATAAAAGTGTAATAAGATTTATTTCAGAAGGATTAAATAATCTAAATTTTCCTATACCTGCTGATACATATAATTTAGAAGAGTCCATTTGATACAAACCACGTGTATAAGCAGGAAAAAACTTGCGTTCGGGTGAAAGCAAACCGCCTATAAATGGAAGTCTTATCACACCGCCGTGAACGTGACCTGAAAGAATAAGATCTGCATTCCATTCGGCATATACATCGAAAATCAAAGGATTATGAGCAAGCAAAACAGTAAATCCATTATATGTACCTATATCCGACTCAAGTTCTTTTAAAGAATAAGTATTCAAATCTGCATATGAATGATTTCCATCATGATAAACACTTATATCAAGTGATGCACCTATAAAATAGATAACCTCATCATCTTTACGCAGAGGATATGAAGAATTAAGAAGTACATTAACACCTGCATTTTTAAGAGTTTCTATATATGTACTGCGAACCTTATCCGGCAGATCAAGTTCATGATTTCCTATTGAAAAAAGCACCGGAGCTATTTCGCCAAGAGCCTTGCAGAAATTTCCTGTTCCCGAAAAATCTCGAATATCACGTGAGATCAGATCGCCTGTAATTGCTATAATATCAGGCATTTCTCTTTTTACACGCTTTAAAATACGATTTTGATTTTCACCAAATTTCCGATGATGAATATCGGAGATCTGAAGGATCTTAAGATTATTAAAAGCAGGCGGCAAATTTTCAAGGCTAATATCTTGCCTGCGGGTAATAATTATCTGACGTTCTATAAAACAGCAAATAATCAAAGCTGAAATAACAGCAATTAAAATAATAAAAAAAATGAGCATTTACAGTTCACCATAAATATCTAAAATATAAAGAATGATCATAAAAAATGGGTTTCCGACAGCAATACACTGTCGGTACCCAAAAATATATTATTCATTTGTATCAGATACTGTATCTACCTGAGGAGTTTCAGTATTTACTTCTTCATCAGATATATTTTCTGACTCAACATCAGATATTTCAGAAGACTCGTCATGAGGAGCACTTGTAAAGGCAACAACAGTATTGCCCGGTGTAACTTTCATAGTTCTTACACCCTTTGCAGTTCTTCCCATAATGCGTATATCTTCACAGCGTACACGAATTATAACACCATCACTTGATATAAGGATAATGTCTTCATCAGACTCGACCATTCTTATTCCGCAAACATGACCTCTTTCAGAATCAATATTATAATTCTTAATACCAAATCCGCCTCTGTTCTGAATGCGGTATTCATCAGCATCACTTCTTCTTCCATAACCATTTGTTGTGATAGTTAGAAGCTCTGCATTATCACGTTCACGTGCAATTGAAGCCACTTCATCATTTTCTTTTAGAGATATAGCACGTACACCGTGAGCGCTTCTGCTCATAGGTCTTACATTATTTTCATTTGTACGCAGTATCATTCCGTTTCTTGTAGCAATAAAGATATTATCATTGCCTTCTGTCATAACAACACCGGCGATCTCATCGTCCTCATCAAGACCTATAGCAATAAGACCGTTTTTGCGAACGTTTTTATAAGCCGAAAGTGAAGTACGTTTGATCTTGCCCTTTTTAGTAACGATATTTACAAACTTTCCTTCATCAAAATCAGATGTGTGAAGTATTGCAGAAATATGTTCGTTTTCGCTCATAGTTATAAGATTAACTATATTAAGTCCCTTCGAGGTTTTTCCTCCTTCAGGTATCTCATAACATTTCAGCTTATACATAATTCCCTTGTTGCTGATAAACATAACATGATCATGAGAAGAGCTTATAAACATTTCGCTTACATAGTCTTCAGCACGCTGTTTCATGCCGTTTACACCTCTTCCGCCTCTACGCTGAAGCTTATAGGTATCAGACGGCATACGCTTAAGGTAGCCGCCATTAGTATAAGTAACAACGCATTCTGTAACCGGTATAAGGTCTTCTATCTCCACTTCACCGCATACATTTTCTATCATAGTACGGCGTGGATCAGAGAATTTACGTGCGATTTCACGAAGGTCAGTACGAATAATATCCTTAACAAGATTTTCATCAGAAAGAATTTCAATATATTCAGCGATCTTCTTTGTTATCTCATAAAGCTCATCAGTAACCTTCTTACGCTCCATTCCTGTAAGAGCGCCAAAGCGCATCTGAACAATAGCATCAGCCTGTTCATTTGTAAGACCTATCTGAGGATCAAAGTTATAATGACTCATATCATATTCACTGCGGTCAAGCAGATCTGTCATATCAATATCTTTAAAACGCTCTATAAGTCTTTGTTTGCCTTCCGGAATAGTCTGGCTTGAACGCAGGATTCTTATAACTTCATCTACATTATCAATAGCAACTACAAAACCTTGGAGTATATGAGCACGTTTCTTAGCCTTTGCAAGATCGAACTTAGTACGATTTGTTATAACTTCTATCTGGAAGTTTAAATAATGCTCAAGTATCTGTTTTATAGAAAGCACTTTAGGTTCACCATTTACAAGTGCTATCATTATAACGCCAACAGTATCCTGAAGCTGAGTATAACTATAAAGCTTATTAAGAACTATTTCAGCATTAGTATCCTTTTTAAGCTCAATTACGATTCTCATTCCTTCACGGCTGGATTCATCTTGAATATGAGCAATACCTTCAACACGCTTTTCTTTAGCAAGCTGTGCAATGCTTTCTACAAGACGAGCCTTATTGACCATATAAGGTATTTCTGTAACTATAATAGCATCTCTGCCACGAACCTTTTCAAATTCTACTTTACTTCTCAGCGTTATCTTGCCTCTTCCAGTATTATAAGCAGCACGAATACCCGCCTTGCCCATAATAATACCGCCTGTAGGAAAATCAGGACCTTTTATCTTTTCCATAATTTCTTCTATAGTACAGTCAGGTTCGTCCATAAGAAGCTCTATGCCGTCTACAACCTCGCCTAAATTATGCGGTGGTATGTTTGTAGCCATACCAACAGCAATGCCCACAGAGCCGTTTACAAGAAGATTAGGATAACGTGAAGGCAATACAACAGGCTCCTTAAGTCTTTCATCATAGTTAGGCATAAAAGGAACAGTTTCCTTTTGAATATCAGTAAGCATTTCAAGTGCGATTTTAGACATTCTGGCTTCAGTATAACGATAAGCAGCCGGGGGATCTCCGTCTACAGAACCGAAGTTGCCTTGACCGTCAACCAGCATATATCTCAAAGAAAATGGCTGTGCAAGACGAACCAAAGCATCATAAACAGAAGCGTCACCATGTGGGTGATAACTACCGAGAACAGAACCAACTGTATCCGCACACTTATGATAAGGTTTATCCGGAGTCAAATTCTTTTCATACATTGTATAGAGAATACGGCGGTGAACCGGTTTAAGTCCATCACGCACATCCGGAAGCGCTCTTGATACAATAACAGACATTGCATACTGCAAAAATGATTGCTGTACCTCAGTGCTTATCTCGATTGGAATAATTTTCCCATCACGATTTTCAAGTTTATTGTCCATGTTTTCATTATTTTCACTCATGTAAATTCACCTTTAAATTTTAAAGCGGAAACGTTTTCCGATTCTTTTCTCAAGATTGGAACGGATTATTTCCGTTTGATTATCATACAAAGCATATTTTGGAAGAACGAAAAATTCCTGTTTGCCACGACAAATCAGAAAGAATTTTTCCTTCTCAATTATATGCAGCTCTTTAGTGTAATAAAGTTCGGTTGGTCTGGCAGGAGGAATTTCTTTATCAGAAACATCCTGAATAAATTCAGACGGAACAGTACAAAAAGTCATTTTTTCATCATCCATTGAAAAGACATATTCATCTCCGTCCATTTCACGGACAACGTCCATAATGCTCCTTCTCATTCTCCTTGGATTATACCACAAAACACAAATAAGTGCAGCACACAAAGCCATAAGGAAAAAAGCAAGTTTATTATCAGGATTTACTGCACCATGGTATCCAAAATCAACAGCGAGCAAAAGCAGTATAAGCTGTAATATCCTATTTTTTGGGAACACATAATATTTCTGATAAATTTTATATGCTTCACTGTAAATGTCATAGCTTATCTGATAAGGTACAGTATCCGGGATCAGCTTTTTATCAGACGTATTATTATTTTGAAAATCATTTATTAGTTTTTCTTCTCTATAATCATCAAAATTTTCCGAATCACTGTCAACACCGCTTAAAATCTCAGCAGCATCAACATTTTCAGATTCAGCATTTTCATTGCTTTTGATATTTTCAAGATCTTCTGTTTTTAAAATTTCCTCTGTTTCACTGTCAAATTTTTCTGAATTATTTTTATTTGTATTATCATCATAACTTGTCATATAAATTTCTCCTTTGGCATTATAATGATATAATATTATATATCCAGATTCTGAACATAGCGTGCGTTAGTTTCAATAAATTCACGTCTTGGAGCAACCTTATCACCCATAAGAATTGTAAACACTTCATCAGCACGTTCAGCGTCTTCAATGTCTACACGTATCATAGAACGAGTTTCAGGATTCATAGTAGTATCCCAAAGCTGCTGTGAACTCATTTCACCAAGACCTTTATATCTCTGTACATCGACTTTGGCATTGCCATTATCAGAATTTTTAAATTCTGCTATATATTTATCACGCTCTTCCTCATCAAAAGCATACTTAAACTTTTTTCCTTTTGATACTTTAAAAAGCGGAGGCTGTGCAAGATATATATTGCCATTTGTAATAAGCGGACGCATAAAACGGAAGAAAAATGTCAGAAGAAGTGTTCTGATATGAGAACCGTCAACATCGGCATCCGCCATTATTATTATCTTTCCGTATCTCAGCTTTGATATATCAAAATCTTCACCAATGGAAGTACCAAGCGCCGTAACTACAGGCATTAGCTTTTCATTGCCGTAAACCTTATCAATACGAGCCTTCTCAACGTTCAGCATCTTACCCCAAAGAGGAAGTATAGCCTGATAACGTCTATCTCTGCCTTCTTTTGCAGAGCCGCCGGCAGAGTCACCCTCGACGATATAAAGTTCTGTTCCGTCAACTCCCTTTTCAGAACAGTCAGCAAGCTTGCCAGGCAGGCTTGCACTTTCCATTGCAGATTTACGTCTTGTAAGATCTCTTGCCTTTTTAGCAGCTTCACGTGCCTTCTGAGCGGATATGCTTTTTTCAAAAATATTTTTTGCAGCCTCTGGATTTTCATCAAGGTAATCCATAAGCTTTTCAGCAACAAGCTTCTCAACAAATGGTTTTACCTGAGGATTGCCAAGTCTGCCTTTGGTTTGACCTTCAAATTCACATTCGGTAAGTTTAACAGAAATAATAGCTGTAAGACCTTCTCTTACATCATCGCCCAAAAGCTTCACGCCATCTTTAAGAAGATTCATCTTTCTGCCGTATTCATTTATGACCTTAGTAAGTGCATTTTTAAAACCGACTTCATGGCTGCCGCCGTCAATCGTATGAATATTATTTGCAAATGAAAGTACAAGTTCATTGTAGCTGTCATTATACTGCATTGCAACTTCAGCAAATGAATCACCGTCATTGCCGGAAAAATATATTACATCATCAGACAAAGGTGAAACACCTCTTACTTTGTGAAGATGCTCAACAAAGTGACGTATACCGCCCTCATAATAAAGTTCTTCTGTAACGATCGCAGAATTCTCTCTCTTATCTGAGAATATAATTTTTATACCTGCATTAAGAAATGCCTGTTCACGAAGTCTTTTAAGCAAAACTTCATAATCATAAACAGTACTCTCAAAGATCTCCGGATCTGCCTTGAATGTAACAGAAGTACCGGTTTCAGATGTTTCACCTATAATTTTCAGTTCTTCATTGTAATTTCCACGCTCAAAACGCTGGAAATGCACGTGTTTTCCATCTTTTACAGTAAGCTCAAGCCATTCAGACAAAGCGTTTACAACAGATGCGCCAACACCGTGAAGTCCGCCTGATACTTTATAGCCGCCGCCGCCGAATTTACCTCCTGCATGAAGAACTGTATAAACTACAGTTGCAGCAGAAATACCTTCTTTAGGGTGAATTCCTACAGGAATACCTCTTCCGTTATCTGACACACGAATAATGTCACCGGGCAGAATATCTATATTTATCTCACTACAGAAGCCTGCCAGTGCCTCATCAATCGAGTTATCTACGATTTCATAAACAAGATGGTGCAGCCCTTTAGGTCCTGTAGAACCGATATACATACCCGGACGTTTCCGAACAGCTTCAAGACCTTCAAGAACTTGTATCTGATTTTCATCATAGTTCTCTGTGCTTTCTGCATGAGGAATCTGTGCTTCTATCATGTTTTTTCCTCCTATACTTAATTTTGCAGTTTTGCATATATATCAAGTCTGAATAATTTTCTGACTCTCAACAACACTATACAATCTTTCCACAACGTTTTCAACACACTGTGGAAAAGTGGATTTCAAACGCATTTCCAATATTTTCAAACAGTCACTCTGAAATGATGCGTCCGCTTTTCAACATAAGATGCTTTCCTTTAAGCTCAGGAATCAACACCTCATCATGACAGGTAGTTATAAATACCTGCATATTTTTTATTATAGTATAAACAATTTCCTGACGGCTTCGATCAAGCTCACCCATTACATCATCAAGAAGTATTATAGGCGATTCATTTTTAGCATTGCCATAAATCTGTGCCTGAGAAAGCCTAAGTGCAAGTGCAAGACTTTTTTTCTGTCCCTGAGAACCATATTCTCTGGCACTTACATTATTTATCAAAAGTTCAATATCATCTCTTTGAACTCCGCTGGTCGTAAACCCAAGCTCTATGTCCTGTTCTCTTGAAGATCTCAGCTTTTCGTAATAAATTTCTTCAAGTTCAGTTTCGCAGTCCTGTGAAATTACAGGCCGTTTTCCAAAGATCTGGCTCTTATATGAAACACTCACATCTTCCGTATCAGAAGATATTCTGCTGTAAAGCTTGCTGCAAACTTCTTCAAGCTGTTCTGAATATGACTTACGCATAAGTGAAATGTAAGTACCAACAGATGCAAGCTGTCGATCCCAAATATCAAGCATATTTTCTATCTGCGATAAAGGCAGATGCTGTTTTAATACCGCATTTCTTTGGGACAAAATAATCTGATAGCGTCTTACATATGTCACTCCACGCTTATGGATCTGTGAAAAACAAAGGTCAAGAAAACTTCTTCTTATCTCCGGACCGCCTGTTATAATCTCTAGATCATCAGGCGTAAATGCAACGCAGTGATATATCTCAAATAATTCACTTGTCTGCCGTACAGGCACACCATTTATTGTTATCTTTTTTTCACGGCTTCCCGATGACATTTCGCATATAAGCTGCTGCTCACGTCTGCCGTCAAAAAATGAAATCTTTGCCGACATCGGACCTCCTGAAAAGCTGATATAATCTCTTTCCTTAGTCTTGCGAAAACTGCGGCAGCCTGTAAACAGCCACAAAGCCTCCAGCAGATTGGTTTTGCCCTGAGCATTTTCACCGGATATAACATTATAACCTTCATCAGGAGTAAAATTTATACCGCAAAGATTTTTAAAGCCGTCAACCTTTATATCAGTCAGCCGCATTATCAGAATCTTCTTTACCACTAGCGTTTATATAAAGAGTAATATCATCCACAGCTACAGTATCACCGGGACGCACTTTTTTACCTCTCATAGTGCATACTTCACCGTTAAAATACACTTCACCGTTCTGTATTATCTCCTTTGCAATGCCGCCTGTTTCACATATTCCTGCAAATTTCAGCAATGCATCAAGCTTTATAAATTCTGTTTTTACAGTAACATATTTTTCCATATTTATTTAATCCTTTAACTGAATAGGCATAAGCAGGAAAATAAAGCTTTCTCCCTGCATAGGTACTATCTTTACAACTCTTTTACCGCCTGACATCTGAATCTTAACACTGTCGCAGTCAGATGCACGAACAGCTTCCAACATAAAGCGATTATTAAGACCTATCTTAACATCAGGTCCGCTTACCTGAACCGAAATAGTATCGTTTATCTCACCTATACCTGTTTTGCAGCGTACATTTAAGCTGCCGCCGCTGAATGTACATCTTATAGGAGCATTAAACTTGCTGTTTATAAGCAAAGAACATCTTTCAAGGCATCTTATAAGATCGCTTGTATTAACAATGACCTCAGTTTCAAATGCAGCAGGAACACTGCTTCTATAATTATGGAACTCGCCTTCAAGCAGTCTTGAAAATACGATATAACCATCAAATTCAAATATGATATGACTTCTGCTTACAGAAATAACACACTGCTCCTGAGCATCATCATGCAGCATATTTGCAACTTCTGTTACAGTTCTCTTTGGAACAACAAACTGCATAGAGCTTCCGGCCTGTATTTTTTCATTGCGTATAGCAAGTCTGAAACCATCTATTGCAACTACGCTCAATACATCATCCTTTACTTCAAAGAGTTCACCTGTAAGTACAGGTTTTGCTTCATTAAGGCAAGTTGCATAGCTTGTCTGATTTATCATAGATTTCAAAACAGCCTGATCTATATGCATTCCTTCATCCATATTCATATCAGGAAGAGCCGGATATTCTTCTGCTGACATAGCAGATATGTGGAATTCAGTAGCTTCACAATACATACTTACATTAAGATTATCATCAATTTCAAATCTTACAAGGCTGCCGGACATACGGCGTACAGATTCGCTTAAAAGTCTTGCATTTATAACGAATTCGCCAACGTCCTCTGTTTCAACATCAAGATTTTTCTGAATGCCGAATTCAAGGTCATAACCTGTAAGTTCCAAATTATCTGGACTAAGTCTTAATTTAAGGCCTTCCAGAGCAGCAATTGTTGAACGCTGTGCAATACCTTTTGAAACATGGGCAACAGCATCATAAAGTGACTGCCTATCGCAAATAAATTTCATCATATAATAAGGATTCCTTTCAGTATCGAATTTTAACTGAGCTTAAATAAAGTCAGAAAGAATCAATAGATAAAAAAATTGAGTTTGTTTTTAACAAATATCTGGCTGAAAATATACTTTCAACACTTATTGGCTAAAACGCAGCTTTGCTGCGTTTATAAAAATAAAATAAAGAAGAATAAAATTTAGTAGTAGTAGTAGTGGCGTTGAAAGCGTGGAAAACACTATTTTTCACCGATATTACTGGTATATTTTTCAAAACGAGTAATCTTGAAATTTTGTGCAAAAGTTCAAACCAACTTTTCAAATTGAAAAGTTGAAAGAATGTGGAGTGAAAAACAAAAAAATGTTGATATAAAAGTTGAAAAAATCCCCCGCCGGCAAAATACCGGCAGGAAAAAGTGGATATCTTTACTTTTGTCAAATGTTGAATTAGTTTAGATCCTATAATTCCCAGAACAAGATAATTTAGTTTATCACGTAATAATGGCAAAATATCTTTCAACCTCTCTTTCAACACTCTGTTGAAAAGTGTGTTGAAACAGGTTGATCTTCTGTGGAAAATAGTCTTGGCTTAGGAATTAAGTTTATAAAAAAACATTAGATGCGGCTTTTATCACGTATATTTTTGATTATATCGTTTACAAGCTGCTTGAGGTTTTCATCACGTTTCATACCTGCTTCAATATTGTTGATTGCATAAACGATAGTGGAGTGATCACGTCCGCCGAATTCAGTACCTATTGATTGAAGAGGCATCTGGGTTATTTCACGAACAACATATATAGCCACTTTTCGTGCAGTAGAAATCTGGCTTGAACGTTTGCTGCTGCGTATTTCTTCGGGAGTTACGCCATATACATCAGCAACTTCTACTATGATCTTCTCTACAGTGATCGGAATAGGCTGATCGTCATTAAGAATGTCTTTGATAACACTTTGAGCCATTGATATAGACGGCGGTGAACCGGCAAGATGCTTTAATGCTTTAAGTTTTTTTACAGCACCTTCAAGCTGACGAATATTTGATTTAAGTCTGTTTGCGATAAATTCAGAAACATCATCCGGAATTACAAGGTCAAGCAATTCTGCTTTACGGCGAATGATAGCTATTCTTGTTTCAAAATCCGGAATAGAAATATCGGTAATAAGACCCCATTCAAAACGAGTGCGGATTCTTTCTTCCAAAGTTTTAAGTTCCTTTGGAGGTTTATCAGATGTGATCACTATCTGTTTTCCTTCTGCATGGAGTTTATTGAAAGTATGGAAGAATTCTTCCTGCATACGGTCTTTATTGCTAAAGAATTGAATATCATCAATAAGCAGCAGGTCTGCACTTCTGTACTTTTCATGAAATCCCAGCATATTATTTTCGTTTATGCCTTTAATAAGGTCATTTCCGAATTCTTCACTTGTAACATATATGATATTATAGTTTGGATAATTCTGCTGTACTTCGTGAGCTATAGCGTGCATAAGGTGAGTTTTTCCAAGTCCGGACGGACCATAAATAAACAGTGGGTTATAATTTTTGCCCGGTTCTTTTGCAACAGCTGTACAAGCAGCATAGGCAAACTCATTTGAACGGCCTACGATAAATGTAGAGAATGTGTATTCATAATTTGCACCTTCAAGAGATTTTTCGAGAGATGCGTGACGTTTATCAATTTCTTCAGCATTCCGTGGTGCCGGATCGCTGTGAGTACTCATATAATCATCGTCCGGTTCAACTACTTGAATAACAAGTTCTACCGGAAATCCGAGAATATTTTCAAAAGCTTCTTTTAAAAGTTCTTCGTAATTTTGCAGAACGATATTACGCTGGAAGTCTGACTGTACAGTAAATGCGGCAACTGTACCGCTAAGGCTGAGAGGTTGAAGAGAGCCTATCCATAATTTTACAGCGACTTCGGAAAGACCGCCTTCTTTAAGGCAGTATTCCTTTACACGAGCAAATACGTCTTCAAATGAATTCATATGCTTCGTCTCCTTTGTTTATTTTTCTGAAATATAGTAAAAAATTAAGATAAAAAATCTATTCTTACAGGAAATATATACATTAAGCATTTAAATATTAAATAAATATATAGAACAAGAAAGTATTTTTAATATTTTTAAGCTTACAAGCTGCTGTAAGAAATTTTAGAATGTGATAGAGATTTTAGGCAACACCGCACAAAGCCCGCCTGACGGCTCTGTACGTCATCTGTTTGCATATTTCTTGCCATATTTCACAAAAAGCCTAGTGAATACACAAAGTATTCACTGCATTTTTTGTTTCATCTGACAATAAATCTGACTGCACATCTGATGCACAGTCTTTGTGCCGTGTTGCCTTTATATTGTTTTATACTGTTGAAAAAAGCAGCAGTTATTAGCTGTCTGCAAAGATCGAGTAATAAAAAGCTGCATGATCTAGAAACTATGTATGCAGCTTTTCACAATATTCCTCTTAATAATAGTATAGCATATATTTTCTATCAATGCAAGAGTTTTCAATTTATTTTTCAACATTTTTTGTTGAAAGTTAAAATCTTTTGCAATTTTAAGCACATAAGTATTGGAAAATATGTTTAAAGTTGTTGTAAAAAAGAGATCATAACATATCGGGCTTTAATTAAGGCAGCACCGCACAAGGATCGTCTTACTGCTCTGCACGTCATCTGTTTGCATATTTCTTGTCATATTTCACAAAAAGCCTTGTGAATACATAAAGTATTTACTGAATTTTTTGTTTCATCTGACGCACAGTCTTTGTGCAGTGTTACTCTAAGTTTTAAACATATAAAAGATGTTGAAAGTTTTTCTGATGTTTTATATTTGAAATTGATATTTGTGTAAAATAAAAATAAATGAGTTAAAAAGAGAAAAAACCCTTGACAATGGGGAAAAAATGGAGTATAATATTGTGGAAAAGGTCTTTGAAGTTGATAGTGCAAATAATTGGCAGTGATCAGCGTATTGAAAGAGCCTTAAAAACACATTAAGACAATAGCCGAGAGGAGGAGAATTAAAGATGAAGAGAACTTATCAGCCTAAGAAGCTCCATAGAAAGAAGGAGCATGGCTTCATGAAGAGAATGGCAACCTCGAACGGAAGAAAGGTTTTAGCTCGTAGAAGAGCCAAGGGCAGAGCAAGACTTAGCCACTAACGAGTCAGACCACAAATTATTTTGTGGTCTTTTTGTTTTAGGAGGAAAAAAACTTCCAGAGGAACGGAGGAAATTATGCTGCAAACAGCAATTCTTACACGGAATAAAGATTTTGTAATGCTTTATCAGCGTGGAAAGACAGTAGTATCGCCATATGTAGTTATCTATGTACGCAAAAACAAGCTTAAATATAATAGACTTGGAATAACAGCCGGAAAAAAAGTAGGCGGAGCAGTACAGAGAAATCGTGCAAAACGAGTGATTCGTGCTGCATATAGAGAAACGGAAAGTTTGTTTCCGGTTGGAATAGATATGGTCATAGTAGCAAGAGCAGCAATAGGCGAAATCCGTTCAACGGAGCTTGCTGATTTTCTGAAAGGACAAGGACTGAAAAGAATAAATCGGTGCTTGTATGAGATCGGAGGTAAGTCAAGATGAAATATCTTGTGCTTGCACTGATAAAATTTTATCAGAAATGCATATCTCCACTCAAGCCGCCGTGTTGTAGATTTTATCCTACTTGTTCCAGTTATGCTATAACAGCGGTAAAGAGATTTGGTGCTGTAAGAGGTACATATCTTGCAGTTAAAAGGATTTTGCGGTGTCACCCATGGAATATAGGCGGCATAGATTACGTTCCGGAAGAATTTCCATCTTTTATAAGAAAAAAGAGATGTAATTCGATTGATTATAACCGGAAAGGAAAACATATCCTATGAATATTTTATACGACATCCTTGGCGTACCATTTGGGTACGTAATGCGTTTGATTTACCACCTGGTTCAGAATTATGGCATTGCTATTATTTTGTTTACTCTTTTCTCAAAGGCATTGTTGTTTCCTATCAACTATAAAACTCAAAAGAGTTCTGTAAAGATGCAGAGATTAAACCCAAAGCTCAAAGAGCTTAGGAAGAAATATGAAAAAGATCCACAGAAATATCAGCAGGCACAAATGGAGCTTTATCAAAAAGAGGGTGTAAATCCCGGAGCATCATGTCTGCCTATGTTTTTACAATTTTTCCTGCTTTTTGGTATATTAGCGGTTGTTTACAAGCCACTTACTCATGTATTGGGCTATAGTGGAGATGTAATTGATAATGCAGTAAAGATGGTAACTGAACAGTTCCCGGCGATCGCAGATAAATTCAAGTCCGGCGACCTTCGTGAAGAGCTTTATATTATGGAAGCATTCAAACAAGATTCAAGTTTGTTTAATGTTGCAGGATTTGACAATGCTGAAGTATCGAATTTCCTGAATCATTTTAAATTCCTTGGTATAGATCTTGGTGTAACACCTAATATTAAAGACATGAGCAACTTTGGTCTGTGGTGCATACCGTTTATTTCAGGTCTGCTTCAGCTTACAATGACTATTTACTCACAGATAGTAACTAAGAAGAAAAATCCAGATCAGCCTAATATGGGATGCATGAACATAATGCTTTATGGTATGCCTCTTTTCTCAATATGGTTTGCATTTAATGTACCTGCCGGTGTAGGTTTTTATTGGGCTTGTTCTTCTCTTGTATCTCTTCTTATTCAGATCGGACTTAACAATTATTTTACACCAAAAAGAATTGAAGCAATTTGTGAGCGTGAAAATGCTAAAAATCAAAAGAAGTATGCTAATGGAAAGAAAAGTTTTTCACAAAGAATGCTGGAAGCCCAAAATCAGGCAGCAGCTATGAATAATACTTCTTTAAGGGATGTGGATACAGAAAATATGTCAAAGAGAGAAAAAAATGAATATGAAAGTCAGCGTATAAGAGAAGCAAGAAAACGTATGGCTGAAGAATACGGAGAAGAATATTCTGATTATGATGATGAATAATATCCGATATATAATATGAAAGGTTGAACATAAATGACTGAGGTTTTTATCGTAAAAAAGATGGAACAAGCTAAAAAGCTTGCTGTCGAGCAGTTTGGGGTATCTGAAGATTTTATTGTGTTTAGAGTTCTTGAAGAGAAAAAAGGATTTTTTGGTAAGATGAAGGTTGAAGCTATATATGAAGAAAGTGTTTCTCCAAAGACAGCAGAACCTTCAAAGAGAGAAACAAAGGCTCCATCTATTATTGAAATGGACGATATTTTTGCTGAAAAAAGCAATTTAGAAGATACAAAAGAAGAAGTAAATTCTAAGTCAGAAGATCTTAAGGAAACAGCAGTTAAGGAAGAGAAAATATCCTTGGAAACTGCTGAAGAGAATGGAGAAAGCACATATACAGAAGCGAAAGAACTTTCAGATGATGAATTGCCTGTTAATCTCAAGGCTGCAAAAACATATATTACTGCCATTTATGAAAAAATGGGCGTTAATGTAAACGTAGCAGTTTCAATAATTGAGAACGGCATTCTTATGAATGTAACAAGTGAAAGCAAGAGCGGTATAATCATTGGAAGAAGGGGAGAAACTCTTGATTCTATTCAGTATCTTGCAAGCATTATTGCCAACAGAGGCATAGAAGAATACAATAGAATAATGCTTGACAGCAATGGTTACAGAGTAAAACGCCGCAAGACACTTGAACAGCTTGCTGAAAAGATCGCCAAGAATGTACTGCGTTCAGGACGGTCTACTACGCTCGAACCTATGAATCCATATGAAAGAAGAATTATTCATTCAAAGATTGCAGAGATCGACGGTGTAGTATCACACAGTGTAGGCGAAGACCCTTATCGTAAGGTAGTTGTAGCAGTACCTGGCGGACAAAATCGCCGTAATCGCAGAAACAATGGAAATGATGGCAATAGAAGACCGTATCGTGAAAAGCGACCGGAAGATTTCAAGCCAAGTAATCTTGACAATATGAAGACAAGCTTTGAGAAGGATTACAAAAAGCCAAGACCTGAAGATGAACTTAACACTGGTCTTTATGGCAAAATAGAGCTTTGAGAACCTGTACGCATAGGAAATTCCGCACGTCTTTTCGGCAAATTTTGCCGATTGCTGCATCAAAAATCCTTGTCATACGTCAGTATGTCTGCGAATTTTTTCTTTGCACTTGGTAAAATTATGCTCGAAAATTCGCACACAATTTCTATGTGGACAGGTTCTAAAAAATAAAAGGCTGCTGCAAGACTGAAAATTTGCAGCGGTCTTTTTCTTTAGTTAATTTAATTATTGATTTAATTTACGAATCTCATGCAGGAAAAAAGCATTCGGCAAAATGTTCCACGTGGAACATTTTTGCAGATTATTTTTAAGGAGGTAAAATATGAATGGTACAACGATTGCAGCAATATCTACACCTCAGGCAGAAGGCGGTATTGCTGTTATAAGAATTTCGGGTGACAGTTCGCTTGAGATAGCAGATAAAGTTTTCCATACGATTTCCGGTAAACTTCCATCTGAAATGAAAGGATACACCTGTGCTTACGGCAAGGCTGTAAGGAATGATGAAGTTCTTGATGAAGGTGTTCTCACAGTTTTTAAAGCACCAAAGAGTTATACAGGTGAAGATGTGGTAGAAATTTCCTGTCATGGCGGAATATATGTTTCACGTATGATATTGCGTGCAGTAATAGATGCAGGTGCTGTTTTAGCGGGAGCAGGAGAATTTACAAAGAGAGCATTTCAAAATGGCAAGCTGATGCTTACAGAGGCAGAAGCGGTAATGGATATAATATCAGCGTCATCAGAGCGAGAGCTTAAATTTGCTCGTTCCATACAGGAAGGAGCGGTGTATAGAAGGATAAGAGGTATAATAGATAAAATAGTTGAAGTCTTAGGTGCACTTGCAGCCTGGGCAGATTATCCTGAAGATGATATACCGGAGGTTGAGCCTGATGTATTGAGATCTAATCTTTGTGAAGTATATGATGAGCTTTTTAAGGTAATAGATACAGGAGATTATGGCAGGATAATAAAAGAAGGCGTATCAGCAGTAATTATAGGAAGACCAAATGTTGGCAAGTCAACGCTTTTTAATTTGCTTAATGGATGTGAGAGAAGTATAGTAACAGATATAGCGGGAACTACAAGAGATGTAGTAGAAGAAAGGATACGTTTGGGAGATGCTATATTAAGATTATGGGATACAGCCGGAATAAGAGAAACAGAAGATGTAATAGAGCAGATAGGAGTAAACATAGCCAGAGAGCGATTAGAAAGAGCGGATTTAGTTTTGGCAGTATTTGACGGAACAGAGCCGCTTAGCGAAGAAGATGAAGAGCTTTTGCATAAGCTCAAGGGCAAGAGAGTGGTTGCTATAATAAATAAGCTTGACAAGAGCGTTAAGAGCGGCTTGAAGGAGCGTTTAAGCGGCGAGTTTGAGAAGTGCATAGAAATGTCTGCCAAGGAAGGCAAAGGGCTTGAGGAGCTTACAGAGGCCGTTGAGGAGATGTTTTATAGAGGAGATATAATTCCTGAAATGGGAATACTATCAAATGAAAGACAGCTTTGCTGTGCCAAGGCAGCTAAGGAGCTTGTAGACGAAGCCATAGAAGCATTAGATTCAGGAATAAATCTTGATGCAATAACTGTAATACTCGATGGAGCAGCAGAGGAACTTATGAATTTAACAGGAGAGAGAGTATCAGAAAAGGTAGTAGAAGATGTCTTTTCAAGATTCTGTGTAGGTAAATAAATAATTTAAATAAATAAAAAAATTAAGCCGACATTACACAAAATGTCGGCTTGAAAAATTTAAAAATTTATCTCCATGGATTTGTAGTACTGCTTCCGCTGCTTGCTGCTGTGCCGCCTGTAAGCTTTCCGCCATATGCTGCCAGCTGAGTCTGGTCTACTGTTTGGAAGTATGTTGCTCCACTAAGTTCACCGCCGGTATAAACAGTTGCACCGGTATATGCTGTGCAGCCTGCAATAATGTTGGAAACGTTTTTGTCAGCAATAAATGATACAATTATATTTCCGCTTCCATCGCAAATTGTTATTCTTGTACCTGCACTTGCAGAAACGGATGCGGATACAGATTGAGTCATTGAGGATGAACCGCCCATTGGACCGCCCATTCCACCGCCAGGACCGCCCCAGCCGCCGCCTGAGCCTTCTTCCTTAACATATACGCCGCCGGTATAGGATTGAGTACCATCAGAGTCAAAGGCATCAGTACCATTTGAAATAGCAAAGCCGCCGGCAATTGTAAGAGTACCATTTGAGTCAAAGCCATCGTGGTCACCGTCTGTTGCATTTACAAGAGCAAATCCGCCGTTTATAGTAATTGAATAATTACCGCCGGAAGAGCCGCCGCCCCAGTTTCCGCCGCCCCAGTTTCCGGGACCCATATTGCCAGAACCATCTGCACCACCTGCTGCATTATATCCATCATCAGTAGAATTTACAATAACACTGCCGCTGTTCTGTGTAATATTTATTGCTTCCATTCCTTCATAGCAAGCTTCTACGATTACAGTAAGGTCATCAAAAGTATTATTACCCTTGCCTATTGTAAGATCAGCATCGCTGTGTACTGCGTCATCGCCGGAATTCAGTTCAAGGGTTCCTCCATAGAGGTAAATATTTCCGCTTGCGTGAACACAGTCGTCCTTTGTATCAGCATCGATATGTCCGCCGTTTATAGTTATAACACCGGTTACAGATGTGCCTGTAGTATCGTCTGTGCGTCCGGCTTTAAGACCTTTTGCACTTGCATCAGATGTTGAAGAGGATGAACCGGTAGTTTTAATTGTAATATCTCCATTGTTTACATTCAGGTTTTGTGATGCATGGAATCCATCAGAGTTTGCTGTAACATTTATAGTACCACCGTTTATTGTGATAAATCCCTTTCCGCTTGATGTGTCCATATCATTAGCTTTAACACCGTCGCCTGATTCAGCATTAACTGTAAGATTTAAACCGCTGAAATCAGTAGCAGTATCATTTCCAATAGTAACACTGTCACCACCTCTTAAACCATCATCTTTAGCAGTTACATTAACAGTACCGTTGTAAATTTTAAGATCATTTTTTGTAGCAATGCCATCTTCAGTATTGCCGTTTACATTCAGAGTACCCTGACCTTTGATTTTAAGGTCATCTTCAGCATAAATAGCAGCAGGAATAGTTTCGCCGTCAGTATTTGTATCGCTGTGGCTTGTGCCGTCTGAAATTGTATTCACAGTACCGTTTTTAGCAACGATTTGAACCTCATCGCCGATTTGCTTAACGTAAATAGGAGCAGCAGAAGAATTTGAAAGTTCTGCACCAACGAGGTCAAGTTCAACAACACCTGTAGGGTATGTAGTCTTGTCGCAGTCAACGATTATTTGTGCATTGCTTGATGAACCACTTACAGACATAACGCTTGGTTCTTTAACAGTAACACTGTTTCCTGAAATAGTCACATTAGACGGTGAGCTGATTGTTGAACCGGAAGCATTTAAAGCAGAAACGCTGTTTCCATTATATACAATAGACGTTGCTGTGTTATCATCAGGTATAGTAATTACACTTCCTATAAGAGCTGCAACATCAGTAAATTCAGTTGAGCCTGACGATACTTTGAAGTCTGCGGACTGACCGTTTGGATGTCCCTGTTGTGCATCGCCTACATAGAGATTATATGTAGAATCTGAAGCAATAGCAGAAGAGCTTATAAGTGCGTAGTTAAACTTTTTATTTGCTGTCATTTCAAATGTTGTTTTACCATTTTGAGTAAGAGTTACAGCCTGATTTTTAGACTGCTGTGAAAGGAAATCAAGCAGCATAATATTTTGAGTAGAACCGCTCATATCAACATTCGCAAGGCTTTGTGCAGTGTCTGTTATCTGATAATCTGTAGCAGTTGCAATAACGTTTCCGCCTGTAATATTCAAAGTACCGCCATCGTCAAGTTTAAGTCCCCTGTCACCGCCTGCAACAACTGTACCGCCTGAAATATCGATAGAAGTAGCAGCCTGAATAGCATCATTGCCGGCTTTTACTTTTATGTTTCCAGAAAGCACTTCAACATTTCTTTTGCTGGACTTAATGGTCTGAGATACAAACTGAAAAATCTATCATTTACCTCTCT
>CALESG010000079.1 GCA_937907215.1 uncultured Ruminococcus sp. | reverse complement strand
ACAAAGCCACCTATATAAAGAGCCATCCAAATGAGCCAAGACATCCTCAATTTTTGCAAGCTGTTCACGTAGACTTGTACGCTCAGTTTCCAGACGTTCCTGCTCACGCTGCAACTCCTGCTTTACATCCGATTCTTTCATCTCATACTCGGCAGTAATCCTGCCTATCTGACTGTTTACAGCTGCCTGCCTCGCCGTATTTTCCTTCTCCGTAAAGCTCAATTGTTGCAAATCCTCATCCACCTGCTTTATCTCATCAGCCTTGGGATGCCACTGACGAAGCTCCTTCAGTGCACTGTCAGCCTTGTGCTGTTCTCCCAGCAGCATTTGCAAACGCTCATCCGACTCATGTCGCCAGTTAGTGAAAGCCTCCTGCAGCTGATTCCGGTTTTTCGTACGCTCTTCTTCCAGTTTCTTCCGTTTACTCAGAAGTTCGTCCTGCTTACGATAATACGCCTCTTTCTGACCATTTTCGAAAGCCTGACGTGCATTTTCCAATTTTCCCCTTGCAATGTTGTACTTATCTTCTATCGAGGCATGAGTTTTCAGTAAATCATCCAAGAGTGCTTGCTTTTCGGCCACTTCCTGCTTGATAGCCGCTTCCCTGGAGGCAAGAGTCAGTTTTTCTTCAATCCCCATGCTATCAAACTCCTTTTTAGCTTGAACTATCTCCTTCAGTTTACCCTTCTTAGCACCAAGGTCTTGATTGAGCGAGTCCTTCTCCTTTTCATATTCTGAGGTGAGTTCTTTTTCACGATTAATCTCTTTCTCTATTTCAGCACCTACCTCCACAACTTTGGCTTCCCAAAGAGGTATGTGTTCTTCGCTGTAAGCCACAGCATAGTTGAGCATACGCCACACATCCGCCAACTGCTGGTCGAGTGCTACGATAGTGCGCCCCTGTTCCGCTATTTTCAATGCCTGCTGACGCACCGGATAACTGCCGTCCCGTGACTGACGGAACCAGCAGTCAATCTCGTCATACTCTCTTTCAAAATTTGTAACAAGCCGTCTGTAGATCTGCAAATCAATCGGCAGATCTTCATCCGTCATCGATTGAATGATAGTATCCTTTACAAAATCCGCATCCAACTTTGTATTCAAAAACACATTTTGAATGCTTCGAGGGATATTCTGATAATGCGCACTCTGCACTAGTGCATAACGTGCATATTTACGGTCGTGTGTGTTGCCGAAAATGACATCCTTAAACATCACACCCGACTCTATTCTGGCAGAAACAGTTACATTCTTGTCGATGCGGTCCCGAATCTTCACCCAGTCGCTAAGCACTTGGTTCTCATCGTCAATCAGCCATTCACGCTGATAAGGAGCATCAATAAACCTCCATGATACCGGCATACAAGAATTGTATAGGCGCCATTCTCACGCATCACCTCATAAAGTATGTAAGAATTTGACTGGCTGAAATAAAAATCATCGAACGATTTCTGCCCCTGCTGAATGCCCAATCGATGTTTATCTGCATTATAGAAAAACAGCAATGCTCTCAGCAAAGTACTTTTACCCACCCCTTGAGTTCCCGTGAAATGCACATTTCCATCTACAGGAATCTCTGCATACGGGATATTGGCACTATTGATAAAAATGATCTTATTCAGGTATTTCATCTTCATTTGCGATTTGAATTATGTCAACCAATTCTTCGACATAACGGAATGCCGAAGTAACCTTATACGTTTCCTCCAGTTCGCTGATACACTCCGCAAAGCCCATGTTCTGCATTTCCAGTAACAGTTTGTTTACTATCTCAGCATTTGAACCAACACCATATTTTTTGAACAAATGAAGAGCCTTTTCCTTCAGTTCGATATCCAGACTCATCTGCTCTATCAGATGACTTTTGCGAAACTGATATCCAGCAGCAAATGATTGATTATAGCATTTGAGAAAATCCAGATAGTCAAGCCATTTTGAAAAGCTGTCCAATTTCTGCTCTATCGATTGTTTCGCCTCTCCCATTCGGGAAAAATAGAAGTAACCATTGCCGGCTTCCAGTTGCAGACCGATTTCCTTGAAGTATTCTGTATAATCCTCCAGATTTTCTTCTACATCCTCATACAGATGATGCACCGCCGTGTCGGCACTATCCACCGAAAGAAATTCCCCCCGGCTTAACTTATCATATATTCTTCGAGTATTATTTCGCATAAATTATTGGATATTCAATGTCTTGATAAATTGCATATTTCCCAGTGATTCTGCATTCATCCGGATGCAGAATCACCAACTGACAGAAAAGAGTAGCATGTTCTTCCACCGTACGTTTCACCTTATAGTCATACCTCAAAATGAACTCAAACAAATCATAGCTTGATGCTAAAAATGAATTCCATATTTCAGCAGCATCCACCTCCTTCAATAGTCGAACATGATTTTTCAGGTCTTCTCCAGTCAAAGGTTCGGCTTCCGTTCTGGCTATTTTCTGTACACCGTTGCGTTCAGCCACCCGCCGTAGCATCTTTACCACCTGTTCGTTTTCCCTCAACATTTCTAAAGACAGACGAATCTTGTTGTATTGACGGGATTCCATCCAGAGCGGATTTCTTTCCCCCAATACGTTTAAAATATTCGTGTCGGTCTTGATAAGCAGTTGGTCTTTCAGATACTTCAACTTTCGGATTTTTTTGTACAGTTTATTTTGCTTGTCTATCTGATTGATATAAGAAATAATCTGCCTGTCAATCTCCATTAACGCATGATAGGCTTCAACAAAATCATGCTTCACATCGCTGCAAGTCTTCGCCATGTGCGGATCATTGGTCATCATGAAAAAAGCCTGTTCCTTATCCATCAGTTTTTCACATTCACGAATCATAGCACGAATGCTGTGGCTCTTCTCGTCCAAGTTCTCCAGTTTCTTCTTTTTGATGATATAATTGGGCTCCTGCTTATAGGTGTTATCCATATTACGCTTCAAATCAACCACATTCTTCAGAGTCCTGAATCCGGTTTTCTTTAAAAGTTGGCGCACACTATCCTGATAACCAGCTTTACGGTTGACATTCGTTTCCTGCAGAAAATACCCAATATACTCTTTCAGTGTGTTGATACATTCCTGCACACTCAGCACGCTGATTTCCTCGTTTACATTCAGCACTTCTTCGAAGAAATTGAGGTAGTCAGCCTCTATCTCAACCGCATTGCCTGTTTCCATCAGCACACCATAGTCCACCAGTTTCCTCAATCTCGTTTCATTTCCTCCGACAAGATCGATGGCAAGACCCACCGGAAACTTCATAAGTTTTCGTTTTTCAAACATCTCACTCAGCAATCCTTGCTCACGTGAGAGTGTCTTGGTCAGTTCTTCAATGCTTCTAAAATGTGTCAGGACATCCATAGTATATTCTCATTCTGCAGTTTTTTGAATTAAAAGAGTTCATACAAATGTAGCAATTAATAGAAAGAATATACTATCTTCATTTAAAAAAAAAATAAAAGTGCCACTTTAGCTCTCACAAAGCGGCGCTTTAACTCTCACAAAGCGGTGCTTTAGCTCTCACAAAGCATAGGTTTAGTACCCCAAAAGCATAGGTTTGTCCCTGTTTCTGTATAGACGCAAAAAGTATCCATATACTGCCCAGAAGCGTCATGCAATTAATAAATATAATA
>CALESG010000078.1 GCA_937907215.1 uncultured Ruminococcus sp. | reverse complement strand
GCTCATAACCGGTAGGTCCTGGGTTCGAATCCCCGATGGCCCACCACATATTTTTTTAAGTCCCGTTACTTATCGTAACGGGACTTTTTTATTACACTTTTATTTGCAAATTTTATTTTAATATAGTATAATTGGTATATGCCATATATAATCCTTATGCAAATAAAAGCGGAGGAAAGGGTACAGATTTTGAGTGCTTAAGGGTTATGGCAGGTCTGTGTCTTAAAAGCTGATATGTTCAAAATTCCAAAAGGTTATGAAAATATAACCAAAACCATACGTATGCCGAAGCCTATGGCACATGAACTTGAAGTCCTTGCAGCTAAGAATTCAATATCTCTTAATCATCTTGTTATATCATGCATAGAATTTGCATTAAGTAATATTGACTTAAAAGATAGTGCTAAAAGCAAGTAGAATTTATTAGGAAATGCAAGACGATTGATAGGCAAAAATGATTGCAATATTGAGTGTTTCATTTTATATTATAATCTGATATAATTAAATTAAATCCATATAATGGAAATAATACATAAGGAGCTCAGATGATAAATAATATAATGGAAAAGTTTATAATTGAACCTAAGTGTGAAACGGAAACAAAGACTTTTCGCATACCAGTATCGTTGATGGAGCAGCTTGAGAAGCTGGCACGTGAGAATAATGTGTCATTAAATGGACTAATCATCCAATGTATCAGATTTGCTCTTGATAACTTAGAATAGTATTGCAATCCATCGGTAAATTTTTTTAGTTCACTGGGGGTGTTGCTGATGCGTATTACATGATATATGCATCGGAAAGTATATTATAGAATGTCGTAAAACAAAAAATGAACATTGAAGCTTTATAGAAATCCGCTTTAGGAGCTGCTGTCTGAAATATGACGGCAGCTCTTTTTTACTTGCAAGAGAATTTGCAATCAAAACATATTGCAAAATTACTTCAAAAGTAAGTCTATCTTTTTTGAATTTTTATTGATATAATTAGAATATAGTCCAAAGTTTTTTTGGAAATATTTATTTTATAAGGAGAAATAGAATATGAAAAAACTAAGTTTAATTCTTGCTACAGCGATGATGTTAGGTATGTCAGCTATAGCAACAGGTTGTGGAGGTTCTTCTGAAAGTGATGTTGCTGAAACAACAAAATCTACGACAAAAGTTACCACTAAAGCAACAGCCAAAAATAATAATAGTTATAAAAATGATTCTTCAGATGGGATAGTTGGCGATAATGACTATGATAATGATGTAGATGAAGATGACTGGGAAACTGAGTGGGATAATTATCTTAATGATAAACTTGATGATTATGATTATAACGATTCTTCAGACGGAATAGTTGGAGATAACGATTATGATAATGATGTAGATGAAGATGACTGGGAAAACGAGTGGAAAAATTATTTAAATGATGCCATGGATGATTATGATGGTGGATATGGTTGGTAAAAATTTGAAGGGAGAATTTTAAAATGAAAAAACTAAGTTTAATTCTTGCTATAACGATGATGTTAGGTATGTCAGCTATAGCAACAGGTTGTGGCGGCTCTTCGGGCGGCGGCGATAAGGATTTGTTTGACGCTAAGTCATGGGATTATGATGGTGACGGCAAGCTAAATAAAAATGAACTTAAAGATTATGGCGACTTTTATCAGGACGCTTATGACTATGCCTATAATTAAGAGCTTGTGTTCATAGGTTAGCACACATCTTTTCGGCAAATTTTGATGACTATTACGTTGAAGATCTTTGCCGGGTGACAGCCCGCCTGCATATTTTCGCCTTATATTCACCAAAATTATGCTCGAAAGTCTGCATACTTCACCTATGAACACAAGATCTAAAACTTATTAGAATTGAAAGGAGAGTAGTTATGTTTTGTAAAAACTGCGGCAAAAATATTGCCGATAATTCATTGGAATGTGAGCATTGCGGTGAAAAGCAGTTAGCAGAGGAAAATAATAATGAAAATAATAATGTGGAGAACGACAGCACAAATGAAGTGAAAAATCAAAGTTCTGGTACACAAGCTCCTTATTATACACAACAAGCGAGTGTTTCTGTTTTAGTGAATAAATCTGAAAAAAGAATATTTATAGTTAAAATCGTTATCTGTGCAATAGGCATTTTTATGGGTGCATTGTTGCTGATAAATGGCTTTACTAAAAGCGATTTGTTCTTTGGTATAGACTTTTATAAGTCTGGTGATCATCCAGAACACGTTGTTTTCGGAGGAGATTTTTACACGGAAATCCATGATGCAACTCGCCTTGCTGCTAATAATATCTGTGATGTAATTAGTTCGATTAATAATATTTTACAAACATTTGCAATTGCGTTCGGAAGCTTCATGGTTTTAATCAGCAGTTTTGCTCTTTGCATTACAATTGAAAAAAGGAATAAAAATTAATGCTTTAGAGAGGAGAAGCAATTGTTATGTTTTGTCAAAAATGCGGAAGGAATATTCAAGATAACGAAATTGTAATATTAGATAAAAGAACTCTTTGCCGTGAGTGTGCCGGTATTAAAACTGATGAATCTTTAAATTCAAATAATGCTAAAACATATGATAAAAGATTATCTATTTTATTATCTGTTGTTGCAATAGTTTCTCTTGCAACAGCTATAATATTGGTTTTATGCTTGATTTTACCTAATGTCTTCTCAAGCGATGATAAACAGCACGATCATGAGATACAGCCTGCCATAGTATACGATGATGAAGAGAGTGATGGTGATTATGATGAACATACAACTCATCATGGCAAATGCACTATTTGCGGAGAATTTATTCTCGATGAAGCCTTTCTTCCCACAGAAAATGACTATGCAAATGTAATTATGTTTAACCATATATCAAGTGAATTTTATCATGAGATTTTGAATAGTGAAGAAAGCGGCAAATCCGGCTTTAAAGCTTATGTAAAAATACCGGATTCTGAACGTATTGAAGGATTGGTTCCGGCGGAGCATGATTACGTTTTGAATTATTACGGAGATCGTCAGTCGAATTGTCTTACTCAACTTTATATGTATTTTGAGCCATCGAATAAAGACGATATTGACGCTCTCTATGATGCAATAAATGCTCACTATCTAGAAATTTATGGTGTTCCTTATGAGATACATAATTCGAAAGGAAAAGAATTCGGAAGAACGTGGCATGATGAGAAAGAAATGGTCAGTATAAGTACAACGCTTGATGATAATTGTATGGCTGTTTGCCTTGAATTACTTGATGATGACGCTCCGTGGCTTCAAGATTATACTAAACCCGCTGTAACAACGGAAAGAGTAATAATTGATAATAATAAAAAAATAACAGAGAAAATAATAACTACTGCTCCCAAGAAAACTGCAACAACTATTGCAACAATGACTAAAACAACGACTAAACTAACTACTACTAAAGCAACAACAAAGAAAACTACTACCACAACTGAAAAAGTGGAAGTACCATATAATTGCCCTAATAGAATTAATTTTAATGGTTCAGGATACGGTGAATTGCAAGATACATATTTTTATGATGTAGACGGAGACGGAAAAAAGGAAACTATAGCTAGCTATGAGAATGGTTCTAACGTTTATTGTTTGCGTGTATATGAGAGTAATGGTTCATACGTAGATTGTGTGTCCTCTCCCGGTGCAACATCATTAGCTCCTATTGCCGTTGTATATGATAATAATATAGAAGAATATTATGTAGCTGAAATTGTTATACATGGCAGTAATTCAGGGCAAGGCGTGACTGTTTCCGATGCGATTACCAAAGAGGTATATGCTGAATATAGTTATAGTTCCCCTGCTGGTGTATTTGAAAGTGTCACATATAGAGTAGACAGCGAGGACGTATCAGAAGAAACAGCCCGTGATTATATGAATAATATTGAGATCATCAGTTATTCTGATGCCGTCAAATATTCTGAGGATCTCATTAGAGATACTGTTGAAAGCGTAAGAAACTTTGTAGGTTACGAATCTTCGGGATCTAGTTCAGGACCTACATATACTAAAACTAATTATTTGATCCAAGTAAATGACTATTTGCCAATATATGAAGGACCTGGTTATGACTATCCTGTTGCAGAATACTTTACAGAACTTACTAAATATACAATAGTTGAAGAATGCAGATTGTCAGACAGCGAATATGATGTTTGGGGAAAACTTAAATCAGGTGCTGGCTGGGTAAATATTTATGACGTGCAGCATTCATATTAAATTTATTGATAACAAAATCTAGTGTTAATAAAAGCGAGCTGGCAACAGCTCGTTTTTATTGTGATAATCAGACCTTGACAACCCTCCCAACAATATGCTAAAATAAAATTGTAAGTCGATTCAATATGTTGATGTTGAAAAGTTGAAAAGAAAGTTGAAAGTTTAAACAATGCAGAATAATTCAGGAGGAATGAAAAATGGCAAAGGCAATAGTTTTTGATATGGACGGCGTGCTTTTTGATACGGAGATGGTTTGCAATATTGTATGGACGGATATATTTAAGGAAATAGGTCTTGAAAACCCCGAAATTACGATAAAAAACTGTACCGGACTTAATAGAAAAAGTGAAGAGGAATACTTTGCCAAACATCATCCTGATATAGATTTTGAATGGTTTATAAATCGTTCTTCAGAAAAATTTAGTAAATGGCTTGATGAGAATGGAATACCTATAAAAACCGGCACAAGGGAACTTTTAACATGGCTTAGGGGAAATATGTGGAAAACTGCTCTGGCAACTTCGTCAAGACGTGAAACAGCATTGCATCATCTTAATGCGACAGGTCTTACAGAGATGTTTGATGAAATAGTAACAGGTGATATTGTGGAAAAGGGAAAACCTGACCCTGAAATATATCTTACAGCGTGTGAAAAACTCGGCGTTTTGCCTGTTGAAACATATGCTGTAGAAGATTCAAGAAACGGCTTGTGGAGTGCTTATAATGCGGGTATGAAAGCTATTCTTGTTCCTGATTTGATTGAACCTACAGAGGATATGTTGAAAATTGCTTATACAAAAGAAGATGATCTTCTTGATGTAATAGAATTTTTAAAACGTGAAAATAATTGATTAAAAATAAAGATCCGCAGATGATAGTTAAATTCATATCTCGTGCGGATCTTTTATTTTTAGAATATTTTTCTTGCAAGTATATAAATAATATGTTATAATAAAAATACAATATAATATTACCTTTTGAAAGGAAAACGAATTATGCTTATTACAACAACTGAATTTATTGCCGGAAAGACTTATTCAACATTGGGATTGGTACGTGGAAGTACCATCCAGTCAAAGCACATAGGTTCGGATATAAGTCAGAGTTTTAA
The DNA here is from genome assembly GCA_937907215.1 of uncultured Ruminococcus sp. Lineage (GTDB taxonomy): Bacteria > Bacillota > Clostridia > Oscillospirales > Ruminococcaceae > Ruminococcus_C. Next base: position 13,016 of record CALESG010000078.1, on the reverse strand, counting down.
AACCATCGTAGGCGGAGAACTTAAGTCTTATACAGATATGCTTAATAAAGCACGTGATATTGCTGTTCAGCGTATGATCGAACAGGCTACATCTATCGGTGCAGACGCTATAGTATCAGTACATTTTGCTACATCTTCAGTTATGAATGGTGCTGCTGAAGTTATGGCATATGGTACAGCTGTTAAATTGAATTAAGTTGATTTTTATTGTTAAAAAGAAAGAGGTATATTTTATGCGTAATACAAAAAGTTATGAGAGTCCATTTTGTACACGTTATGCAAGTGAAGAAATGCAGTATGTATTTTCTGCTGATAAAAAATTTACTACATGGAGAAAGCTTTGGGTTGCACTGGCTCGTGCAGAAATGGAGCTTGGTCTGCCGGTAACTCAGGATCAGGTTGATGAACTTGAAGCAAATATTGAAAATATTGATTATGATGTTGCAGAGGCAAGAGAAAAGGTTGTACGTCATGATGTAATGTCACACGTTTATGCTTATGGACAGGTTTGTCCAAATGCAAAGGGCATTATTCACCTTGGTGCTACTTCTTGTTACGTAGGTGATAATACGGATGTTATCATTATGCGTGACGCTTTGCAGATAGTACGCCGTAAGATGATAAATGTTCTTGCAAACCTTGCAAAGTTTGCAGATGAGTACAAGGCTATGCCTGCACTTGCATATACACATCTTCAGCCTGCACAGCTTACAACAGTAGGCAAGAGAGCAACTCTTTGGATGAATGAACTGCTTATGGATTTTGAAGAGCTTGAATATAGAATTGCAAACCTCAAGCTTTTAGGCTCAAAGGGTACAACAGGTACACAGGCTTCATTTATGGAGTTGTTTGAGGGCGATACTGATAAAGTAAAGCTGCTTGAAAAGAAGATCGCAAATGAAATGGGCTTTGATGCAGTAATGCCTGTTTCCGGACAGACATATTCCAGAAAGGTGGATGCACAGGTTCTTCAGACACTCAGCGGAATTGCACAGTCATGCAGCAAATTCTCAAATGATATGAGAATACTCCAGAGCTTTAAGGAAATGGAAGAACCATTTGAAAAAACACAGATCGGTTCATCTGCAATGGCATATAAGCGTAATCCAATGCGCTGCGAGAGAATCACATCACTTTCACGTTATGTTATGATAGACAGCCTTAATCCTGCATTTACAGCAGGCACACAGTGGTTTGAAAGAACTCTTGATGACTCTGCAAATAAGAGAGTATCTGTACCGGAAGCATTCCTTGCAATAGACGCTATTTTGAATATAATGATGAATGTAACAGATGGTCTTGTTGTATATCCTAAGATGGTTCGTCAGAGAGTAATGAGAGAACTTCCATTTATGGCAACTGAAAATATCATGATGGATGCTGTAAAGAAGGGCGGTGACCGTCAGGCTCTGCATGAAAAGATTCGTGAATATTCCATGGTTGCCGGCAAGCATGTTAAGGAAGAAGGTTTGGAGAATGACCTTTGTGATATGATACTTGCTGACCCTATGTTTATGATTACAAAGGAAGAACTTGACGCTATACTTCAGCCTGAGAACTTCACAGGAAGAAGTGCACAGCAGACAGAAGAATTCATTGCAGAATGCATAAAGCCTATTTTGGACGCAAATAAAGACATTTTGGGCGAAAGCTTTGAGATGAAAAACTAATTTTTTGGCATTACATTTACTGTTAGGAGGACTTTGCCCTACTGAAACCATCCGTCAAATGGAAGTATTTCCATTTGAAATCCCGGTTTAAATTTTAAAGCGAGATATTCCTTGACAAGTGAATTACAAAAGGGTAAAATTCTACTTAATAGAATATAATGCCTAAAAAATAAGCTTCTATTTTATTGACATTTTATATAATATGTGCTATACTGTAAAGAATAAAACAGTATGGCATGCCATACAGAAAGGAGCTGTCTTTATGGAAAATTATGAGATTTGTCACTGCATGGGCGTATCATTTGCTGATGTTGAGGACGCTATGCACGATATGACCAGCTTCTCTGATGTACTGTCTGTATTCCAGCACGTTCAGGAAGTAACTCATTGCTCTACCGGATGCGGTGGATGCCATGATAAGATTCTGGATGCTATTTCAGAGATCATGCACAGCTAATTAAGTAAAAACAAAAACAGCTTCGGGAAGTGTTTAAATTCTCGAAGCTGTTTTTTATTGTATTTTATTTATATTTTCTCAAAATCATCTGCACCGTGTTTGCATATTGGACACACAAAATCATCAGGCAATGTATCACCTTCATAAATATAACCACAGATTTTGCATCTATAGCCTTTCTTTGTGTTTTCTGTTTTTTCAGGCTTTGGCTTTATATTATTTTGATAGTATGAATATGTTGCAGAAGCTGTATCAGACAGTATTTCGCCGTCAGTAATATCTGCAATAAACATTGTATGCGTACCCAAATCGACAGTATCTATAACTTTGCCTGATATATAGGCATTAGTTCCTTGTGTTATATAAGGCATTCCATTTGCGGATGTTTTTGAATGAGCGTATCCCTCAAATTTGTCCGTATCCCTTCCGCTTTGGAATCCAAAATGTTTGAAAAGTGAGAACTTTGCATCTTCCGAAATTACTGAAATATTAAATTCTTTTGTATGAACCAAAACATCATGAGTAAGATTTTGCTTATTTACTGTTATAGTTATGCGATTTGGCTTTGTTGTTACCTGCATAGCTGTATTGATAATGCAGCCTTGACTGCGGCTGCCAAGCGTTGTTGTAAGAACAAACAAGCCATAGGATAGACTGTACATTGCTTTTTTATTCATGATAGTGCCTCCCTGTTGATTATTATATATACTGTATAATTTATTATACAATATATTAAAAGACTTGTCAACTATTTGGATTTATCTTTTTTCTCAAATATATCAAATACAGCCATAACAGCACCGAAAAGTATACCTGCAATTACCCACACTATCCATGTTTTGTGCCAATCATTAGTCCAAAAGCTCCAGCCTAAATAAATTGCTGTTGCAGTGAGCCAGTAGCAGCCACTTAATGCATCTTTAAGTGGTTCTTTTTTGAATTTTTTATAATTTACATAATCAGGGTCATTGAGGAGTCTTTGCATACTTGCATGCCTGACACCTGACATTATAAGAATAAAAACACCTATTCCTGCTATTAAAAGTGTGATGGACAGCATACAAACTGCAAAGAATTCATTTTCATTTACAGCACATATAAATAATGATATAGGAGATATAATGCATAGAGCCACACCTAATATATTCATTTTTATGTAGGTATTTCTGTATGATTTTTTCTTGTCTTTTACCATGTCGGATACGCCGTATTCAGTTTCAAAGGGTTCTTTTTCCATGAATGAAAACTCCGAACTTTCAAAGCCTGTAAATATAAACATTCCCACCGCAACAGCAACAAACAGTAGTAATACTATAAGTCCTATAACAGCAGCCATATTTTCAGATATGTTGGCATACTTAATTTCTGACAAAGTCGAAAGAATGAAAAGGCATATAGGAGAGATGATACACATAAAAGTAGCTATTGCGATTCTAAATGATGCATTTTTTCTTATGGTAAGGTAACTGTTTGCCTCTTCCATTGTTATTGTTCTTATATTTGAATCTTCTGAATATTTGCTGTCGTTTGTAAATGTTTCTGTTTCTATTTCGTCTTTTAAAAGATAATCTGTTGTAACACCGAAAATATTGCTTAGTTTTAAAACTTTGTCAAGGTCTGGGACAGATTGTGCGCTTTCCCATTTGGAAACTGCTTGACGTGAAACTCCCATATGCTCTGCAAGTTCTTCCTGCGACCAGCCGTTTAGTTTTCTGAGTTTGATGATTTTGTCTGCTAATATCATATAACATCCACCTTTTATTTATTCAGAAAGCCTTTTGGAAAATCTTTCTGTGATTTTATTATATCACAAAAAACAGGTTGCAATCAATAGATCTATCCTTGAAATTTGTCAACTGCTGGTTGCAACCAAGGGTTTCATAGCATATTTTGCTTTATAATTTGATGAATTTTTAAGAATATATGCTCTTTGAAATGTAATTTATAAAAAAGTTAAAAAATATAAAAATGCCTTGACATTGTAGGAAAAATATGTTACACTTAAAACAACAATGGGGTGTTTTGTCACAAATTATGAAAGGAGTATTATTATTTATGAAAATGAAGAAGTTGATTTCATTTGTTTCAGCTGCTGTATTGGGTGTTACGGGAGCAGTTTCCGGCACTGTATTAAATGCTGAAGTTTCAGCTGAGCCGAATTCTAAGTATAACTATGGTGAAGCTTTACAAAAGTCAATGTTCTTTTACGAGGTTCAGCAGAGCGGCGTTCTGCCAGAATGGAATGAAGTAACATGGCGTGATGATTGTATGACTAATGACTACATTCCGGGCGGCTGGTTCGACGCAGGCGACCACCTGAAATTTACTCTTACTAATGCTTATGCAGCAACACTGCTTGGCTGGGGTTTGCTTGAGTATCCTGATGGTGTTGAAAAAGCAGGTCAGATGGCAATGTACAAGAATAACCTTGCGTTCGTATGCGATTATATCGCAGCTTGCGATTTGGGGGATGAAATTGTTTACATGATCGGTGAAGGCAGCTTTGACCACGTATGGTGGGGTGCTGCTGAAATGTATATGAATAAGTTTGAGCTTATGAAGGGCGAAACAGAGCGTCCTTATTATACCTGCAACGACAGCTGTATAGAAGCGCAGATGGCCGCTGCCCTCAGTACAGGTTATCTTGTATTCAAGGACAGCGATCCTGAACGTGCTAATGGCTACCTTAAACACGCTAAAGCTTGTTTTGAACGTGCAGATAAAAACCGTTCTATCGGTGATGATACCGAAGAGCATTCATATTATAAGCCAACGACATTTTATGATGATCTTTTCTTTGCAGCGAACTGGCTGTATAAGGCTACAGGCGAACAGAAATATCTTGACCTTTGTGCTTCTGATTATATCAATAATCTTGGCAAAGAAGAGCAGTCTACTGAATTGAAATACACATGGGGTCACTGTTGGGACGATACAATGCAGGGCGGTATGCTGCTGTATGCTATCAATACAGGAGAATCACAGTGGAAAGAACAGTTCAAAAAGCATCTTGAATATTGGACAACAGGTTATGGCGGCAAGCAGATCACAAAAACTCCGGATGGACTTTCATGGCTGTTCCAGTGGGGTTCACTTCGTCACGCTACTACTACAGCATTCCTTGCATATGTAGCTGTTGACGAGCTTTTTGCTGGCGATTCAGCCGCTGCGGATAAGTATACAAAATTTGCTGACGATACAATGAATTATTGCTTTGGTGATAACTCAAAGAACTTTAGCTATGTTGTAGGTATGGGTGATGACTATCCTCAGGCATGGCACCATAGAACATCTTCCGGTGCTTGGAATGATAAGTGGAGCAATATCGGTCAGACAGAGGGCGAGGATGCTAAGCCTCATGCACATATTCTCTATGGTGCGTTGGTAGGCGGTCCGGATCAACAGGACGGTTATTCAGATAAAATCGGTGATTACCAGTATACTGAAGTTGCTATTGACTATAACGCAGGTTATACAGCTGCCCTTTGTGCAATGACACAAAAATATGGCGGTACTTCCGACCCAGATTTCCCTCCTACAGAAGAGCCTAAGTGGGATGAATTTTTCATGAGAGCTTCTATAAATCAGGCAGCAGGCAGCTATACTGAAATAAAAGCATTTGCTATGAACCATTCTGCATGGCCGGCAAGAACTGTAAAGGATCTTTCTTATAATTATTATTTTGATATTTCTGAGCTTGAAGAAGCAGGATTGTCTATAAATGATGTTTCTGTAAGAGTTGGTTATGACCAGCATTCTTCCGATAAGGGTAAAATTTCCATTTCTGATCCGATCCAGTATGATGGCAGCGTTTATTATGTAAAGCTTTCATTTGCTGATGGCAGTGTTGTAATGCCTACAGGTCAGTCTGAGCATAGAAGTGAGTGTCAGTTCAGAATTTCTATTCCGGATAATCTTCAGGGAGTTTGGGATGCTTCTAATGACTATTCATTCAAGGGCTTGACACAGGGCGGCGAAGATGCAATGGTTGATACACCTTATATGACAATGTACGATGGTGATACTCTTATTTGGGGTGTTGAACCTGATGGTACAAAGCCGGAAAAACCACCGATCACAACAAAGCCGTCAGAAACAACAACAACAACTACAACTACAACCACAACAACTATGACAACAACCACAATGACTACAACATCAAATACAGGTTCAGAAACTACTACTGCAATTACAGGCGGCAGTACTCCTGAAGGCGGCGATGGTGACGTTAACATTGACGGCAGCCGCTCTATGCTAGATATTGTATATTTGAATAAGTATATAGCAGGAATTATTCAATTAAACGAACAGCAGATAATCCATGCAGATACATTTAAAGATTCAGAGATAAATGCAAAAGATTCGACTGCACTTATGAAATTATTAGCTGGACAGATAAAGGTTTTGCCTGTATTGCCAAATGATTAAGACTAATTAAATAGCAAGATAAGCAAGCAGCTGAAAAGAGATCAGCTGCTTGCTTTTGTTATATAGTAAAATTCTAAAAAACATCAAATTATTTGAAAAAACAGGTGACAAATGGAAAATTATATGATATAATAAAATAAGTATACCATCACGGCGTACAAGAATATATAGATGCTTATGCATCTTTTGAAAGGAATGTTCTCAAAATGGAGAATAACTATGATGTTATAATTGCTGGATGTGGTGCCGCCGGACTTTATAATGCTTTCAATTTACCACGCACCTGTAAAATTTTGATAATCTGTAAGAAAGAAATAACTCTTTGTAATTCCGCTTTGGCACAGGGTGGAATTGCCGGCGTATATCAGCCGCCTGGTGATACTACAGATGATACCGCTGACCTTCATGTACAGGATACATTGATCGCAGGTGGATTTAAAAATAATCTTGAGGCTGTTCAGCTTCTAACTGAAAATGCCAAATTTGAAATCGCTAAAATATTGGAGCTTGGTGTAGACTTTGACAGAACGCCTGACGGCAAACTTCACAGAACGCTTGAGGGCGGTCATTCAAAGCATAGAATATTTCATCATAAAGATTCTACGGGTGCTGAAATTTTAAGAACGCTGATAGAAGCAGTAAAGGCTTTGCCAAATGTGACTATTCTTGAAAATACAATGATGGTCGATCTTAAGAAAACATCTACAGGTTTTTCTGTACAGCTGCTTTCAAATGGTGAGCTTTCAGTTGCAAATTGTCATTTTATGACATTGGCAACAGGCGGCATCGGCAGAATATATGAATTTACTACCAATAGTAAGATAGCAACAGGTGATGGAATCGCTATGGCAAGTCAGATAGGAGCAGAAATTAAAAATCTGCATTTGATACAGTTTCATCCTACTGCGTTTAATAATCATCACACGAGAGAATGTTTTCTTATATCAGAAGCCGTTCGTGGAGAAGGTGCATATCTGCTTAATTGCAATAAGGAAAGATTCATGCATCTTTATGATGAGCGTTTGGAACTTGCACCACGTGACGTTGTATCACATGCTATTGTAATGGAGAGCAGACGTACAGGCAGTGATGATTTCTATCTTGATATTTCTTATAAGGATTCTGAGTTTATAAAGAATAGATTTCCTATGATATATGAGAATGTACTTGAACAGGGTTATGATATGACAAAAGAACCTATTCCGATATATCCTTGTCATCATTATCTAATGGGCGGTATAAATGTAGACCAGCATTCTGAAACATCAATACATAATCTTTTTGCCTGCGGTGAATGTTCACATACAGGCGTACACGGCAATAACAGACTTGCAAGCAACTCTCTGCTTGAGGCACTTGTATTCTCACGTCAAGCATCAGATACTATTGCAGAAAGACTTCCTGAATGTACAGATGAATTTGAGGAAGCTGTATTTCCGAAAAAAGAAGACGCTGTACCTATGCCGGCAGGATTCCGCACGGAAATACGCCATATCATGCAGGAAAGTACTTTTGTTATTCCCGATACTGCAAAGGTGGTTGAAGGATTTGAGCGTATTCGTGAGATAAGACGCACTCTTATGACAGGTAATTATATAATAGATGATAATTATGTTGAAGCAAAATCACTTGCCGAAGTTGGATATATTATTCTTAAAGAGATAATATGAGTATATATAAATCAAAAGTAATAAAAAGTGAAAAATAATAAAAAATAAGGAGAAATAAAGCTATGCTGCTTCAGAATTTTTATATTGATAAAATTATAACAACAGCACTTGAAGAGGATATTCATTATGTAGATGTAGCTACAGATTATTTGCTGAGCGATGAACATAAAGCAAATGCTTATTATGTTGCTAAAGATGACGGTGTACTTTGCGGTATTGATATAGCAAAGAGAGTATTTGAAATTGTAGGCGGAGATTTTGAGATGGAGATTCTCATTAAAGACGGTGCAATTGTAAAAAAAGGTGATATTATTGCAAGAATGAGTGGTTCTACAAAGACATTGCTCAAGGGCGAGCGTACCGCACTTAATATTCTTCAGCATATGAGTGGCATTGCAACAGCAACACGCCGTTGTGTTGATTTGGTTGTTGGGACAAATGCTAAAATTACTGATACAAGAAAAACTCTTCCGGGACTCAGACAGCTGCAAAAATATGCTGTGACTGTAGGCGGCGGAAGAAATCATAGATATAATTTATCCGATGGTGCAATGCTTAAGGATAATCATATTGATGCATATGGAAGCATTACCGGTGCTGTAAATGCTCTTCGTGAGAAGATAGGTCATATGGTAAAGATCGAGGTTGAGGTAAGAAATCTTGATGAGCTTAAGGAAGCACTTGATGTTAAAACTGAAATAATAATGCTTGACAACATGAGTTGTGAAGATATGAAAAAAGCTGTTGAAATAACAAATGGACAGGCACTTTTGGAAGCTTCCGGAAATGTTACTGAAGCTAATATTCGTGAAATTGCAGAAACAGGTGTTGATATAATTTCACTTGGAGCACTTACACATTCTGTAAAATGTTTTGATATTTCTATGAAAATACAAAAATAAGATCGACTTTTTTTAAAAAAGCCCTTGCAATCGGTGCTTTTATATGCTATAATAAATTCAAAGAATTTATTATAATTTATTTTAATGTCCTTGCAGATACGCAAATCAAAGATTTGTTCCCTGCATATCGGATAATTATATCAAAAAATCTTCGATTTTATGATATAATAAATTCAAAGAATTTATTATAATTTATTTTAATGTCCTTGCAGATACGCAAATCAAAGATTTGTTCCCTGCATATCGGACAATTATATCAAAAAATCTTCGATTTTATGATATAATAAATTTGAATATTAAATAACGGAGGAGGAGAAACAAATGACAACCTTGGAAATTATTATCGGTGCAGCTATTCTTCTGGTATGCTTGATTATAACAATAATTTGTCTGATGCAGGAACAGAAACCTCAGAATGCTACATCAGCCCTTACAGGTGCATCTAATGATTCTTTCTATGACAAGAACAGAGGCAGAACAAAAGAAGCAAGACTTAAGAAATTTACTACTGTTTTAACTGTTTTATTCTTTGCAATGATTTTGTTCATGGATATTGTAATGCCGCTGATCAAAAAATAAAAAAATACTTCCTGTGAGTCAGCATTATCTGTTTCACAGGAATTTTTTTGCCGATTTGATATAAGATAAATAAAGGCAGAACCGTGCTGAGCCTTCAGGCGAGCTTTGTGCAGTGTTGCCTAAAGATAACAGGAGATTGAAAAGAGAAAAATTATGGACGAAAAAAACAAGGATATTTTCAATGAGTTTGTTCAGGTATATACAAGAAAAATTTTAAAGTCTCTTGAAAAAGCCGGTGCCAAATGTCTTGACAAAAAAGAGCTTGAAGCTAAATGCAAAGCAAATAAAGGAAATGCAGCCGCTTATAATGCCGCATTAAAAGAGCTTTTGCGTTTAGGAGATGTTTGCATCAGAAGAAAGGGATTTGGTCTTTCAAAATTGTTTGGATATTATTCAGCCGAAGTTGTAAGACTGAGCGGTACATTTGGATTTGTGCGTCCGGAATATGATGGTGCTGATGATGTTTTTATACCGGGAAAATTTTTGCTTGGTTCAATGCCGGGCGATAGAGTGCTTTACAGAGAGATACCATCCAGAAGCGGTAAGCCAGAGGGTGAAGTTGTTGATATTATAGAAGAATCAGACAGTCGATTAACAGGAAAAATTATTTCTGATGACGGCATACTTTTTTTATTGCCTGATACGATGTCAAGAACGCCCATTCGTATAAACCGCCGTCAGAGTGTTGAATATAATGAAGGCGATAAGGTGCTTGCTGAAATTTGCATTCGTGGAAAAAGACACGCTGAACATATGGCTAAAGTTATCTTTAGTTTTGGAAATTCAGATACTGCTGATTCATGTGCTAAGGCAATGATAGCTTTACATGGAGTTACAGAAGAATTTTCATTTGAAGCAATGCAGGAGGCTCAGAGTGTTCCACGTGGAACATTGCCTACAGATGAGGAGCTTTCACATCGTCTTGATTTGCGTGATATGCCGATTTTTACGATAGACAGTGCGTATTCCAAAGACCTTGATGATGCGGTTTCAATTGAAAGAACGAAAAACGGATACAAGCTCGGTGTGCATATTGCAGATGTTTCACATTATGTTCGCCCTAAGTCACCGCTTGATATGGATGCTATAAGTCGTGGCACAAGTGTTTATTATGCTGATAAAGTTATTCCAATGCTGCCAAAAGAACTTTCAAATGGCATATGTTCACTTAATCCGCAGGAAGACAGGTTTGCATTTTCTGCACTTATGGAGCTTGATGAACATGGTGAAATTGTAAAATATGATTTCAAAAAGACGATAATACGTTCAAGAGTGAAGGGTGTTTATAAGGAAGTAAATAAAATTTTGTCTGGTGAAGCGGATGAATTTCTTAAGCTGAAGTATTCTGAAGTTATTGATATGATACCGATAATGGACGAACTTTGCGATGTAAGAATTCGTGAACGAGATAGACGTGGTGCACCTGAAATTGAAACTACAGAAAGTGAACTTGTACTTGATGGAAACGGCATTTGCGTAGATGTAAAGCCAAGGACTCGTGGAAAGAGTGAATGCATTATAGAAGAGATGATGCTTTTGGCAAATGAGGCTGCTGCAAAATTTGCTGCTGATAAGGAACTTCCATTTGTATATCGAGTACATGAGAAACCATCTATGGAAAAAATAGAAAATCTTGAACACGTTTTGGTTCGTTTGGGTGTGGGTGTTCCTGATTTTTCTAATGTCAAACCTGTACATTTAGCACAAATACTCAAAAATGCAAAGGGTACGCCGGTATATCCGGTAGTAAATGTAATGGTTCTGCGTTCTATGGCAAAGGCTCAATACGATACTCAGCCTATAGGGCATTTCGGACTTGCTCTTGAAGATTACGCTCATTTTACATCACCTATAAGACGTTATCCCGATCTTGCAATTCACCGCATAATGAGTTATTATTGTGAATGTAAAAGCTCTGAAAAGGTAAATAAGAGATATAAGGCATTTGTTACGGAAGCTGCAAAGGCATCAAGTGATGCTGAAGTAAGAGCTATAATGCTTGAACGTGACTGTGAAGATTGTTATAAAGCTGAATATATGCAGCAGCATTTGGGAGAAGAATTTGAGGGTATTGTTTCAGGTATAAGTGACTTTGGATTTTACGTTCAGCTGCCGAATTCAGTAGAAGGAATGGTTCATGTAAGAACATTGCCGGAAGACGGTGAATGGTATAATGATGAGAGCATATCATTCAAGGAAGCTTTTGGAAATAGGGAATACAGACTTGGAGATACTGTAAAGGTTCAATGTGTGAAAACAGATGTAAACAGTGGAAATATTGACTTTGAGCTAAGTGAATAGATAAAAGCGGAGAATATACATCAATAAAAGTTTTTGGTTCAGTAATTTTTCAAAAATGCTGGTCGCCGTCCGCAGACAGCGAAATAGCTTATCACCAAAAAAATCACGTGCGACAAAAACAGAACAAAAAGCAAAAACAAAATTTCGCATAATAACAAGACTTTCTGTTAAAGTAAGGTAAACGACAGAAAGCCTTGTTTTAGTTTCAGGAAAAGAAAAAAAGGATTAAATCAATAAAAGTTTTTTGATCCAGCAATTTTTCAAAAATGCTGGTCGCCGTCCGCAGACGGCGAAATGGCTCATCACTAAAAAATTACGTGCGATAAAAACAGAACAAAAAGCAAAAACAAAATTTCGCATACAAAAAGAGCCTTCTGTTAAAGTAAGGTAAATGACAGAAAGTCTTGTTTTAATTTTGAGTAAAAGAAAAAAAGCGAAATTTTGTTGACAAAGCAAAAGAGGGAGCGAAGCGACCAATTTTTGCGGACGGTTTAAATCTTGTTTAATTTAGAGCGTGTTCACATAAAAATATAACGCACGTCTTTTCGACAAATTTTGACGACTACTGCATTGAAAAAATTCACCATACGTCAGTATGCTTTCACTTTTCCGCCTTGTATTCGCCAAAATTATGCTCGAAAATCCGCACATTCATTTTATGTGAACACGCTCTAGAATAAGTTGCTCTAAGAGTTGCAGCTTTGCTATGATTTTGTGAAATTTGGTATGATTTTATTTTTTATTTTATACATTAGCAAGATATTCTATATAAAGAATACTATATCCATCCGCAAGATTTGTCGCTTCGCTCCGCTCTTGCTGGGTATAAAAATTTCGCATTTTTCTTTGCTTGAATTTAAAACAAGGCTTTCTGTTGTTTGCTTTAATTTGACAAAAAGCCTTTTTATTATGCGAAATTTTTATTTTTGGCTTTGTTTTTCTATTTTTATCGCACGAACCCTTTTGGTGATAAGCCGTTTCGCCGTCTGCGGACGGCGACCAGCATTTT
>CALESG010000077.1 GCA_937907215.1 uncultured Ruminococcus sp. | reverse complement strand
CACATCTGCATACTCTGTTAAAACGTTTTTAGCTTATTGGTACAAGTTCTTAATTGTCATGGTGGAACAGTTGCAGGATTTACAACAGACTATGTTGTAAACGGCGGAGCAGCTCAAAAGGTAAGAAACAGTTTAGGTGATACATGGCATGTAAAAGCGAAAAACAAATGCGATAACTATGGCGTTACGTGGTACGAATTGTGGGATTCCGATTACGGCGATTATTACGGATGGGTAGATTCTGATTACATTGATTTTTATTAAAAATAATAGCAGTAAATCCAATAAAGGGTTTACTGCTTGTTTTGTATGCAGTGAAACTTTCTGTATGTGCTTGTAAAGTCCAGAGGAATATGATATAATATAGTTAACAAAAGCTGTGAGGTGATGGTATGAACGAGTATAAGCCTATTCCGATAGGAATTGAAGATTTTAAGAGGCTGATTGATGACGGCTATTATTTTGTGGACAAAACGTTAATGATTAAAGAGCTTATTGATATGAAGAGTATGGTCAATTTATATACTCGCCCAAGAAGATTCGGTAAAACGCTTAATATGAGTATGCTCCGAAGATTCTTTGAGAAAACGGAAGAGGATAACTCATATTTGTTTGACGGGCTTGCCATAGCAGAATTAGGGAATAAATACTGTAAATATATAGGCCAGTACCCTGTTATCAGCATTTCTTTAAAGAGTATGAAGCAGTCGGATTATCGAGAGGCTTTTTCAGAATTTAAGAATATGATTTCTAAAGAAGTATGGAGACATAAAGAATTATTAGTTTCTGATAAACTTATGCCTTTAAACAGAAAGAAACTTGAAATGATTTGCGATGATACTGCTGATAATGCTGTATATAATACTGCATTGAAACTTCTTTCGGATTGCCTTTATGAAGTATATGGGAAAAAAGTAATAGTCCTCATAGACGAGTACGATGTGCCGCTGGAAAATGCTTATTTTAATGGATTCTACGACGAAATGATAAATCTGATACGTTCAGTTTTTGAGAGCGTGCTTAAAACCAATGATTCCCTTGAATTCGCCGTTATGACTGGTTGTCTGCGTATATCTAAGGAAAGTATTTTTACTGGACTGAATAACCTGAATGTATATCCTGTTACGGACAATGCATTTTCACAGTATTTTGGTTTTACGGAGCAGGAAGTAAAACAGCTTGCGGATTATTATGGTATTTCAGACTGCTTTGACGAAATTAAAACTTGGTATGACGGTTATATGTTTGGCGAAACAGAAATCTACAATCCATGGAGTGTACTGAAATATGTGCAATTTTCATTGTTTAATAATAGTCGTCTTCCAGATGCATATTGGGTAAATACAAGTTCAAACAACATTATTCATGAGCTTGTTATAAAAAGCGACAGACTAATCCGTGAAGATATAGAAAAACTTATCAAGGGAGATTCGATTGAAAAGCCTCTTTACCAGGATATCACCTATGCAAACATGAATGTGAAATCCGATTATATATGGAGTTTTCTGCTCCATACTGGTTATCTTAAACCTATTAGAATTTACAAAAAAGGCATACAAACATATTTTTCTGCTGTGATTCCGAATCTTGAAATCGTGACCATTTACGAAAATACTTTCAGGCAGTGGTTTGACGAGTCAATAAGAGTTGCAGATAAAAGCGTGCTTCTTAAAGCTGTTCTTGACGGCAATTCCGCAACTTTTGAACTTGAAGTGAACAGATGGCTTTTGAAGAGTATCAGCTATCATGACGGTTACGAAAACTTCTATCACGGTTTTCTTGTAGGACTTCTGGAATACTCGGACGAATATCTTGTTGAATCAAATCGTGAAAGCGGTACTGGTCGGAATGATATTGTGATTAAAAATGTTCTCACCCGTGAAATTGCTGTCGTACTTGAGATAAAATCAGTTGACAAAAATGAAACTCTTGACAGTATGTGTGACATTGCCCTTAAACAGATTGATGAAAAGCAGTATGAAGTTGGTCTTGTAAATGAGGGCTACAAAAAAATTATCAAATACGGCATTGCTTTTGAGGCTAAACGTTGTATGATTAAAAAGGCGTGAAAGACTCTCATTAGGAGAAGAAATCAAAAGAAAGGAGCAGCCCACTATGTACAAAATAATGCACAAAACCGAAGTAATAGCACTGGCAGATGAAGAAAATATAACTGAAATAATAAATAAAGCGTTATGTCCGCATTGTTTTGTTGTGGGTATGCCTTTGTATATATGGCTGGACAACAGATGTGTTGATATGCATCGTTCACATTCAAGAAGGCTTTTCAAAGCATTAAGATTGCGAAATTCTGAAAATACAGCAGAGTTGATATCTATCGGGCATGGCGTATCAATTACGGATAACTGGTGGATACAGCGTGATGATGAAAACTTAGAATATCGTGAATTAAAAAAGTATAATGAACAAATAGCAGATATAGCATTGCTTGGCGGTTCAGATTCTGATGAAAGAAATACAGAAGGATACCTTGAACTTGGAACAGTAGGCAGCTATGAAAAAGCATGGCGTTTTGAAGGAAACTCCTGGTATATGTATAAGCAGGGTGGAACTCAGGAACTGGTAAGCGAATATTACTCATATTTATTTTTAAAGGCAATGCAGTTTTATGTGGCTGAATATCGTATAAAGATTATTAAATCAGCGGAAACAGGTTTAAGCACTACATTCATGCTGTCAAAGGATTTTACAAATAACGCAGAGGTTGATTTTGAGCCATTCTGCAATTATTTCGGTGATAATGAGGAACTTGATTTCATTATACCCAAATTACCTGAAAAACTCATAAAGCAGTATGTTATGACCGTATTCTACGATGCATTATTATTCAACGGAGACAGGCATAATCAGAATATAGGCATAATTCGTGACAGCTTGACTGGTGAAATACTCAGTTTAGCTCCAGGTTTTGATTATAATTTAGGTCTTATCGCTTCAGGTATCCCAAGAATAAATAAAAGGACTGGAAATGTATTTACTAAAAGCTTATTGAGTAATGAAACTTGCAGACGTGTTTTAAAGGAAAACATTCCTGACAGACAGAAAATTACCCTTGCCGTGGAATTCGCAACAGCAGGTGTTAAGTCAGCTTTGGGTTTGAATGATTTGAATTACTCCTTGATAGAAAACTATATTAAAGATACCTTTGATTATATTTCTGAAAATATATACTAAAAAAGCTGGACAAAAGTCTGGCGGAGGTGTTTAAAAATGAATGATATGAATAGGCAAATACATTATGTGCTGTACCACTCTGATGAAACGGATGTTTCAGTTAATGCCGTTGTAAAGAATGACAGCATATGGGTTACGCAGAAAGCTATGGCGGATATATTTAATGTTGACCGAAGCGTAATTACAAAGCATCTTAATAATATTTACAAAGAGGAGGAATTATCCAGAAATTCAACTTGTGCAAAAATTGCACTTGTTCAAACCGAAGGTAGCAGACAGGTAAAAAGAAACGTTGATTTTTATAATCTTGATGCAATAATTTCGGTAGGTTACCGTGTAAACTCTCATCAGGCGACAAAATTCCGTATATGGGCGACAGGCGTTTTGAAAGAATATATGATAAAAGGATTTGTGCTTGATGACGAACGTCTGAAACAGGGTGAAGCTGTTTTCGGCAAGGATTATTTCAAGGAACTTCTTGAAAGAGTACGTTCCATCCGTGCAAGTGAGCGAAGAATATGGCAGCAGATAACAGATATTTTTGCTGAATGCAGTATTGATTATGATAAAAAATCTGAAGTTACAAAAAGATTTTATGCTACGGTTCAGAATAAGTTCCATTATGCAATTACAGGGAAAACTGCCGCTGAAATTATTTATAATTCTGCTGACAGCCAAAAGAAAAACATGGGATTATCCACATGGAAAAATTCTCCCGATGGACGTATTTTGAAATCTGATGTTACAGTAGCAAAAAATTATCTTGAGGAAAAGCAGATACGCCAGCTTGAAAGGGCTGTATCAGGGTATTTTGATTATATTGAAGATTTGATAGAGCGTGAAAACACATTTACAATGGAAGAATTTGAAGCAAGCATCAACGAGTTTTTAAACTTCCGCCGTTATGATATTTTGAGGGATAACGGAAAGGTTTCTGCCAGTCAGGCAAAGAAAAAAGCTGAATCGGAATATGATATTTTCAATAAAACGCAGAAAATCACTTCTGATTTTGATAAAGCTGTTTCTCAAATGCTTGAATCACAAGAAGGTGGAAGTGCTATTAGAAATCAATAAACCTGAAAGAGTAACTAACAGGTAACTAACAAAACGGCTTAAAAACGCCTAAAATCCAGCATTTTAACTTCTCAAAGAGATAAATTTATCCCTATCGGGATTACTAATAAAACCTCGGAAACAAAGCGTTTTCGGGGTTTTTGTTTTGTCTGGATTTATATAAAATCGGGTAACAAAAGGCTGTTGCAACTTAAATATTTGCAACAGCCTTTTGTTATTTTCTGAATTATTCTAAAATGCTGCGGATATAATCTTTTATCATAGATAGATCAAATACATTTACCCTACCGTCATTATTCACATCAGCAGATGGTATACAGGACGAAGAACCATAAATTATTTCCTTCATAAATATAATATCCTGTATATTTTCTAAACCATCACCATTAACATCATATTGCAAATGTTCAACATCAAGCGTAGAAACAGCATTGCTGACCATGATGGGTGTTGTATATTCGTTCTTTAACCAGCTGTTTTCAAAATATACAGATATATATTCTCCGCTGTCATTGCCCGATGCACTCTCTATTTCATAACCCTCTGCCACTTCATCTCCAGAACTAGAAACTTCATTTGAATCAAAGACTTTATCAGCTGTAAAATTGCCATCTGAATTCTTTGTCAATTTAAAAATATGCACTGTATCAGAAGACATATTGGTTCTGTAAGCATATAGACTAACTTTTTCTCCAGCCTTTACAGTTGATGGCATAATATCAAGTGTATCATAAATTGCACAAATATCTGTCTTTTCATCATATGGTATTGATATTTCATTTAAAAAGCCAAATGGGTCACTCAATCTTGAGGGAGCATCAGATAGATCGCCTGTTGCAACAAATCGCTTATTAGCAGTATCAAGCTGCCATTCACCTTTTATACCAATAGTAAATTTTTGCCCGTTATCCGCCTTAATTTCAATTTCTTTTGGAAGAATGGCTGCAACACGCCTTAAATTCTCATCACTCATCATATCCGGTCCAAGCATATATTTACGGAAAGTATCAACTGAACTTACATGAATTTTTATATAGTCATTCATATCAAAGAAATTTACAGTATAAACAAGTCTTGCTGGTGCATCGTTTTCAATATCATGAATTCCTGTTACTTCAACTTGATAGCTATCTGTATATTGAGCGTCATCATTAAATCCACCAGGCTGCACAAATGCAATATGATTAAAACTGTATATCAAAGTTTCATCATCACTGCACCTTGTCCACTTTTCTCCAGTTGAAAGATTAGTTATATTTATTTTCAAATCTTCTATATCTTCAAATTCAAAAAGATCATCGTTAAGCTGCAAAGACCATGCACAATTCAGTGATTTGATCAAATTAGACGGCATATATCCGGGTACAGGATATGCAGCAAAAGGTAGATCCATGCTTCCACGTGATGTATTTCCCTTTCCTATTGCAACAGTATCACAATAACCAAAAGCTATTTCTTTAAGCTTATGATTCATCAAAATAGAACGATGTCCAATTGATTTCCAAGTTTCCAGTTCATAATCGTATCCTTCACTCATCCACGCTGAAACTGCTCCTATCGGTGTATAACCTCTTGCAAGTATATTATGATTACATTTAGCACCTTTCTGCCATATTTCATCAGACATATCAGCTGGCTTTTGACTGTCAGCTACAATATGCTGCCAACTAAAATTACGCACCAATGCACCTGTCTGCAATGGAAGTGTATCTTCATCATAACTCAGCTCATTTACAGGATCACAGCCTACAAGCCAACGGTAGAAATTCGTCATCGCTGTCATTTCTGAATGCGCAGCACTGGAAATTTTTCCGACATTATATGGGTAAACAGCAGATGGAAGTTCATCATACCACGTAGTATAATCCCTATCATTATAAGCTGGAGCTATATATCTTGCATCAGAATATTTATCAGCTATTTCCTGTATACTCCTGTCGGAGTATATTTCCAAATTATTTATATTATAAATTATTTCATCTGCACTCGCACGGAGTAAACTATTGTCACTTACACTCTGTTCAGCATCGGCACTATATATACTTGTAATTCCAGACACAAACAAAATGCCTATTGTAATAAAAATCTTTATTTTCTTATAAATATTCATATTCATAACTTGCTCATTCTCCTCTCCGTATATTTTCTATAAATTATTCTATCGTGTTTTTTATTCGTTATTTCATCCATATTATCCCAACTGTTATAAAAATATAATATACTATTTGCTGAAATTATTCAAGTATTATTTATGAACACAACTATGCCTAATGGTTAATTGATATAAGCGATTTATCAATAAATTCTGATATGTTATCCATTTTATATTAGTGTATATAAAATAAAGAGGCTGCTGCAAAGATTTGAATTGCAGCAGCGTTTTTGTTGTTTTAAAGTTATTATTTTTACTTATTCTCTACTGAAATCCAAAGTTCACATCTATATTTATCAGTAGGATATACTTCAAGATCAAAATTGCCCTTAGGTTTATAATTTGATGAAGGGAAAAATTCTGCAAAAATCTTATGCCACATTTGCTGGATTGCTGTTGATATACTATCTGTATCTGTGCTTTCAACAGCAAATACCGCATATTCCATTGCAGGAACTTCCACAATATTATATCCCAATGGAATCTCTCCGCCTGAATATTCTGCACCTATAAAATATGGAAAATCCTTTGCAGAAACAGAATCCTCCATACACATTCCAACCAGGTTCTGACCCAAAATTCCATCTTTTTTGCAACTCTTTATGAGAAACTCAATTGTTCCATCATTGTAACATTCATTCCAAAATTCAGGTATATCACTTCTCCCTCTTACATCTTTGATTTTTTCACACCGCTGCTGCTTTGCAATAATTTTGAATGCATCCTTTTTTACAATTTTGTA
Source organism: uncultured Ruminococcus sp. (assembly GCA_937907215.1). GTDB lineage: Bacteria > Bacillota > Clostridia > Oscillospirales > Ruminococcaceae > Ruminococcus_C. Next base: position 2,807 of record CALESG010000077.1, on the reverse strand, counting down.
GTTCATAACACTACCGCCTTTCAATGAAATTTCAACGGCAAGCTTGGCAAACGATCTCACACTTCCGCCTTTTCTTACTGCACTGGGTGTAAGACCATGAAATCGTACAAAAGCTCTTGAAAATCCCTCCGGAGTATCGTAGCCATACTTCATAGCTATATCAATAATTTTTTCATTCGTAGAAATCAATTCGCAGCCGGCAAGCGTAAGTCTACGATTACGAATATACTCTCCGATAGTAAATCCGCATAGTATTAAAAAAATTTTTTGATAGTAAAAAGTTGAGATATTCATTTGAGTGGCAATATCTTCAATTTGAATAGGCTCGGTTATATGCTCCTCAATATAATCAATCGACTTTTGAAAGCTTCTTATCCAGTCCATAATCTGCTTATATGCTCCTCTCCTACCGTCTAAAATCATTTTAACTCATTTTGAAAATAATTGCTTGATTTTTTTCACCCAATAAAATCAATTTTAAATTGATCTATTAAAACGATAATATAATTAGTCTTATCGTTTTCAAATACATCTTAACATATATATCTAATATTGTCAAAAGATAATTATATCTAATTGCTATTTATTTTTACATTGTCAATATCACTAAAAGTACATTTAATATTACAAAAAAGTTCTAATTGACTTTATTTTAGCTTTATGATATACTTATAAAGCAAATTAAAATTAGTTTTTATTTAAAGGAGAATTTAAAATGAAAATTTCAAAAGCAATAGCATTTTTGGCTGCTTTTACATGTTTTGCATCAATGTTTACAGCTTGCGGCAATACTGATAATAGTTCTGTTGCTGATTCCGAGGCAACTGAATCTCAGACAGAAGAAATGACTGAAGCTGAAACAGAGGCTGAAACTGAAGAAGCTACAGAAGAAGAAACTGAAGCTGAAACTTCCGAAGAATCTGAAGAAGAAACATCTGATGAATCTGCTGATTCAAAAGCATCCTCTTCTGAAGAAGATGACTTTGGCGATATAACTATAAGCATGGACGGTTCTGAATCTACTGAAGAAGCTCCTGTTAAATTCAATGAATGGGCAACTATCGGTACATATTCACCTACAGATTCTGCATATCACAACATTGCTGTTAGAATTACAAAGGTAACAACTGCATCTGATGATCAGAAATATGTTGATGATGCAATCGCTCTTAACAATGAATATTCTTCTGATTTCGGTCAGATAGATGTATCTAAGCTCAAGGTTCCAGCTGATTGTGAACTGTGCATAGTTGACTATGAGGTCACTGTTCCTGCTAATTTCCCAACAAATGATTGGGGTATAGTTGCTCCAAACCCATCACTTAGTATAGAAAATACAGATGGTGCTGGATTCCCAAGTGCTGACGGTGCATCCACATATATCGGTCTTTCATCAACAACTGGTCTTACAACTGAAGAAGACCCAAGTTATCAGGTAGGCAATACATATGCTTTCAGAGCTCTTTATATTATGGTAAAGGGATATGACAAGATCGCATTCAAAACTAGCGGTTACCCTGCTGGAACAACAGATCTTGACGATGCTGAAAGATATGACGTATATTTTGCTGCTAAGTAATTTTAAATAATTTTATAAAATGAGGCTGTTGCAACTTAAATCTTTGCAACAGCCTTTTTATATTTAATCTTTATTGTTTTTTGTTGTTTTCAGCTTTTTAAGCTTAGGTTTTACAACAATAAATGCTGTTGTACCCATAGCAACTGTAAATATCACCAGAAAGCCTGCTATTTTTACACCTCTTGATGGTGAAGAATCTGTTTCCTGTACATGCTCTGAAACTTCTGTTGTTTCAGCCATAGGTTCAGCATATGCACTTATAGAAGTTACTGCACTGCCAATAAGCATAAACAAAGAACAGATAAGCACTAAAATCCGTCGTTTCATAATATAAAATACTCCTATATAAATATAATGACAGCACTGCCATAAGACAGTGCTGTTATTTTTATATTGATTTTCACTAAGATCGAATCAACTCATTCAATCTTATTCATTATAAACCCTGAAAAGTCTTTCCAACTGCTGAAGTATGTTGTTCAAGATAATTTTCATTCTTGACAATGCGAACATTGTTATATACGTCCATACCTGTACCTGCTGGAAGCAGCTTACCGATAATAACATTTTCCTTAAGACCGCAAAGATAGTCACTCTTGCCACGAATAGCAGCATCTGAAAGTGCCTTTGTAGTTTCCTGGAATGATGCTGCGGACAAAAAGCTGTCTGAACTTGAAGCAGCCTTTGTAATACCCTGAAGTACAGGACCGACTGCTACAAATCTAAGATCTGTTTCGCCATTATCCATACGCTGCTGAATTTCAGAATTGATCTCAATAACCTTCTTCTTATCAATAAGTGTTCCCGGAAGTAAATAGCTGCTGCCGGAATCCATGATCTTTACCTTTCTGAGCATCTGACGAACGATAACCTCAATGTGCTTATCATTGATATCAACACCCTGTAAACGGTAAACCTTTTGAACTTCCTTGATAATATAATCCTGAACAGCGTCAACACCTAAGATGGTAAGTATATCACCAGGATAAATGTTACCTTCTGTAAGACGTGTACCCTTTTCAATTACATCGCCTTCACGTACACGTATCTTAAAGCTGTAATGAATTGGATAAGAATCAGTTTCACCTGTCTTTTCATTTGCAATATAAATTGTACGTGCAGTCTTGATTTCTTCAATATGAACAGTTCCGCCTTCACGTGCCAGAATAGCTGCGCTCTTCGGGTGACGGCTTTCAAACAATTCCTCAACACGTGGCAGACCCTGTGT
>CALESG010000076.1 GCA_937907215.1 uncultured Ruminococcus sp. | reverse complement strand
ACACCCTGTGCGGCAGTGGCACAGAGGATTTTTTGTCTTTTTCAAATTTTTTTCGAATTTCAAATTTTTTCATGAGATTTTTTTCGTAAAGCCCGCACTTCATAAACTTTTTCAAGCAAAAAAATTTGAAATCCGTAATATTTTCAGAAAGAACAAAAAAATCATAACCATGTGAGTTTCAAGTTTGCATCAATCCAGTCCTCATATAACAGATACTTGTACATCCTTTGCAGCATCAGATTTAGATTTTGTATTTTATCACATTCCAAGAACTTCTCATTGACTACATTAAATTTTTCCTCCTCCGCTTTTCCGTAACTTTCACCGTAAAGCGTCTTGTAACTTATTTGCTCCATTTCAAAAAATTCATTTATAAGAATCCACAGTTTCTCTTTGATTTTACTAAAATCAATTTTTAAATTCTGATGCCTATTTGCTATCACACCTGTAGAAATCCACTGCATGAATTCGTCAAGCTGTGTATCATCTATTGCAAGTGGCTCTCCGTTTCCATCTTTCAAAAAAGAATAAAAGTTATATTTCCAGTTGCCATTATATTCTTGAATTGGAAGACGATATTCCTGATGATATTTAAAAGATTTTGCATCACTTGTTCTTAACAGATGAGAAATCAAATTCTTCGTTTTATTTATTCTATCCAGCATAGCTGCTATCTTTGCTTCTATCAATCGCCTCATGATATCCTCAGCCAATGACATTGCCTCATGATCTGCTTCTCCCAACATTGCCTTTTTATGAATCATATCATAATTTGCCAGTCCCTGTGTCTCCTGGTGTCTGAAAAATTCTATTTCATCTGGTGTGAAACGTGAAATGAACTTTCCCTCCATTTTAAATTGAAGCTCAACAAACTTTTTATTTACCATCCTGTCCAGTTCCGACATTGTTTCTTCATTCATAATCTTTTTAAATATCATACGCATAAGTTCACACCAATGTTCTTTTCGAGTCCGGTCATCAGAGTTGTCCATTCTGAGCATGTAGAAATCTATTCCAAAAGCATAATAGAAAAACTGCCACAAAAGTTCTCCGAATTGCTGCGGTGAAGTTGTTGTCTCTTTTCCATCGGACCTTTCATTTGGATACAAATAATACCTCACCCGATACTTTAAAGCATCATATACATGATTTGTAAATTTCTTCTGCTCGCCGTTCAGATATTTATAAACAATATCACTCCGGATTTCCTTTAATTTTTGAGACAAAAAACAATTATCATCTTCTTTTCCGATTTTCGTACTAACGCCATAAAACAAATACTCTACCATAGTTCCAATCAGTTCCCGGCTATTTGTAATCTTGTTTGTTCTAACAGAGTTTTTCATACAGTGACAGCTTCCAAATGTCCCAATCTCTATATTGACACGAGCTTGCAGCTGTATATACCGGATGCTATCTCTTATCTTTATGATAATGCGTTTAAACGTGCCACATTCCATCAGTTCACTGTTTTCTGCTGATTTTTCAGAGATATATTTTATCTGAAATTCTGATAACTTTTCATCAAAACATCTCAGCAATGCATTGTATAATAAATACAAATTTGTAAAACTGAGTATTTGAAACAGGTCATTTATATGGTTCTGAAAATCAAAAAAGCCTAAATTACAGGTCAATACTTGTTCTTTCCACTTTCTATTGTTTTCGTTGATGGGCTTATGAAGCATTTGATAAGTCAGTCTTGGATACTTTTGTTTGAATGCATCCAGACTGTCTGTTTCTAATAAATCTGAAATAAAATGTAAGAAGCCGCTTATTTCATCAATCACCCTGTCTGCTCTGTTATGCAATTTTTCATGAAATGTTTCAGTTGTCATATGAGCAGGCAGCATATCATAAAGCTGGTACGCATTCAGAATGTTCAAATAACCGGCAATTGAAATTTCCATTGGTTCTGTATCTATACGCCAATGCCTGCTGATTGCTGTCGTATAAACAAGATTTTGCAGTTCTGTTCTGCTGACTTTTTCCTTACCTTGAAACGCATGAAACAACGCATCAACCAAACTTAATATTGCTTCCTGTTTTGTTTTCTCTTTACCATTTGCAATATCATAATGCCAATATGTAAGATCTACAGAGCTAATTGCATAAATAAACAGAATGGCCCTTGCACAAATATCTGTTTGCTTATTATCACTATAGAAAAGATAATATTGAAATGCAAGACCAAGCGTATCTGCCAGCTTTTTCGTCATCTTTTTTCTGTTATGGTATGGATTGAGATACTGTGTCAGAATAGAATGATTTTCTAATTTCAAATGACCGTCATCATCCCTTACTGCAATTTTGCTTTTTGTACCATTGAGTAAAACAATCACTGCCATCTCAGCCATTTCACGTGATTCAATTTCCTGCTTCATGCAACCAGCTCCTCCTCATAATTCTCTTTTTATTATATCACATCACGATATCCTTGTCTACATTAAATCACTATTTTATATTGTATTTAATATTTTTATCTTATTAAATACGCATTTTCTATAATATTTATTATATTTTTCACTATTTTATGTTGTTTATTTGTGATCACAAAGATGCTGTGCTATACTGGATATATCACAGAAAAACTTGTGATATACAAATCAGAAAAGGAGTTATACTATAATGCAAGGACAATTTTCTCATGGTTTATTTGAAGATGTCAATCAAATCATCCAACAGCGTAACCAATATGGCTTAAGGGTTTCTGAGCTGGAAAACCAATGCAATCAGATGGCAATTCAAGCAAACTCTATGCTTACTGCCAAAGACCAAACCATATCCCAGCTTACTGCACAAATCGCCTCTATCAAATCAATAAGGGAACATTCACCCAGAACCTTTTCCACAGATGCAAATGGAAACGTCCGCAGCAATGAACCAAACGGACATCACAAAGAAATCGGCATATTCAAGTTAAAACGCTTCTACATTTTCGCAGTGACAACCAATAGAATACCAAAGTTTTATATTCATGTAACATACTGGTCCGGCATCAATTCACTGTCGTCCGCTTTCGTTCCTATAGATAAAATCAACAAGGGGAACCTGATGCAGTACTTCACTTCGTTCAAAAGAGAATGCAGCAAAAGTCTTGCAAATGAATTTCTTTATGATATGCTCATGAGATGCATACAGAGTGAAGATATCAGGTATATTATCATTCCGGAGTTCCCAGGTCTTACTTTGAACAAGGAAAATGGTAAAATCAAATCTGTTGCATACACATGCTGTAGTTCCCAATTTCCGGATTTCATAAAGCCATACATCTCTGCTCCTTACCAAAGCAAAATACTCCCAATGACCAATAAACTGCCTGAAGAAATTGCAGAAGCAATTATACCATACCTAAAATCGCCATCAGGATTCGTACTGATGACATTCAGACTTACTGGTCTGCTCTCTTCCTATCTGAATGATATTCATTTGATGCCATCCGTGATTTCCGTTATTTCATCACATCATCCGGATTCCGAAGCTCTTGCATGCAGCATTATCAAGACTTACAATTGTCACAAGCCGCCAACTTCATTGACTATCAGTAAAACAGAATTGACCCGGCTTCTAAATGAAAGTAAAGATGAAACAGTTGTATTCATTGATGATACCACTTCTGAAAGCAAAGTAAAACGCAGCAGTTCACTGGATGTCATCTGCTCTGAGCATTCCAACGAAGCGTATAAACCACATCTTACAGCAATTATATCAAAAACCATTCAACATCAACTTCCCGGTGGAAGAGCATTGGTTTTGGAAATAGATGAAAACTTTGGTGCCGGAATTTCTGCCGCAGAGCGCAGTCAATTGTGTGAATCTCTGAATGCAATGACCAGAATCTTTATAGATACATTCTGTTCCCATTTTTCTGATTATGATCAAAAATTGCAGACATGGACAGCTGAGCTGAAAAAAGAAGTAAATGAGCTGCTTCCGACTGAGGACAGCAAAAATACTTTTGCAGTTCTCTATTCCGTTTTACGTTTGTGGTGCTGTATCTTTCACATAACAATGCCTGATCACATGAAAGAATTTCTGCTTACTCTGATTCAAAACAGTCTACGTACAGAAAACGGAAATTCCGCAGCAATCATAAATGAATTTACCCGTGTTCTGAATCATGCATTGTCGGCAGGAATCATAGATATCCGGGAACTGAACAGAGATATGTGCTTTACAGAAAATCAAAACATGATAATTCATGATGGTGAACTGCTTTTAGCAGAAGAATCTACCATGAAAAATGTCTTTCTTCCCCAAATCACTACCGCCTCAACAGTCAACAGCATTTTGACTGCTCTGAAAGAAGAAGACCTTCTTGTTGCTACCAATGGTCATCGTAAACCGACAACTGTCTATGATGAAAACAAAATCCCTCAGCAAAAGAAACTGATTGCTTTTAAGTTTCAAGGAATCGTCAACACAGATGTACTGCAATATATTGAAAGCCAGAAAACAAAGCAATATTTCAGAGATGATGTGCATTTTCAGAATTTTGTACCATTGGTTCAAAACTATCTTGGTCATACTGCCGGACAAGTTCTGACACCCGCCAGTAATCAGCATCGATTCATAACCGGAAAAAGCGGCAGCGGCAAAACCGTATTTCTGATACAGCTTTTGTATCATCTTCATAGGACGGGAAATCATATTGTTGCATTCGATGCCAACTCGTCCTTTACCAAGGAAAAACTTATAGAATGCCTGCCGGAAGATTTTATTTCTAATCATATCACATTTCATAGTATTGAAGAGGATGGTGTACCTGTGAATCTGTTCCACACGTATGACACGGACAAGCCGTTTGCTCGCAGAAAAATGCTCTGCAACATTTTAGGTGAAGCGATTCACGATCCCAGTCAGAATCAGGAATTAGCATTAAAGAATATTGTCAAGAAAATGATGCTACAAACGGATTCACCCACTTACATCGATCTTCTGGAACAGTTTGAAAACGCAGAAGACATCTCTGAAAAAAGCATTGCAGGCAAACTTTATTCTGTCTTTGAAGAAATGATTGACAGCGGAATGGAAACATCAAATGACTGGTCAGCGTTTCTGAACAACTGTAAGGAAATTGTTATTATCTCAATGGAAGAGAGCCTAAGTGAAAATGGGGATCAGTTGACAGATATGCTGCTTGCTTCACTGTACTATGCACAGAGGCATAAAACTGAACCGCATCAGCTCAGCATATTGATTGATGAGATACAAAACCAGAATCTTTCCGAAAACAGTGTTATCAGTAAACTTTTAAAAGAAGGCAGAAAATACCTGATTGACATGAATTTTGCAACACAATACGTGAATGACATAAAACAAAATCGTATGCTGAAACAAGCGGGCGTTTCCGTTTACTTTCAGCCTGATCTGGCTTCCAGAATGTCCGTTGCCAATATGCTTGGACTGAAAAAAAGTGAGATTTACAAGCTGGGTGAACTTCATACAGGAGAATGTTTTATTCAGGGAACAATCTATAACTTTGAAACCAACTGCCCTGAAGAATCTATTATTTCAGGCACAACTGCTCTTGCCCCTGACTCACCGCTCAGAAAAAACACGAATTCATAAGGAGGAACAACTATGCTGGAACGTTTTCACAGAAAAGAAGAAATCGGTATGATTAAGTATTGCGCTGATGTTTTACATAAGATGGATATTGGAGAACATCCTACCGACTTTCAGCTGACTGCAATATTTTCAGGGGAATTTACTCAAAGCAACTCCGATGGAGTATATACTCAAACAAAAGAAAGCCTATATCAGTATGTGACAAACCTTGTACGCAGTGAATATCCAGCTATGCATAAGGACTATCTTCCTTTTGCAGTTAAGGATTTGCTCAAAGAAGCCTATGAACATCTTGAAGAAGTAACCAATGGCGTTTGGACATATATGCCGGATGCAGATTGTCTGCCTTTTTCTTACTACTTTCCGCCTGAAATTGCACCCTATGTTCTTTCCATAGAATTCTGGGATATGATAAAAAATGGCACAGATAATGGTATCCTATTGAAAGAAATTCGCCGCAGTATTCTCAATCAATTTATGCGCAATCATTTTGAAGTATTGTACCAAAACGATGAAAACAACCTCCCAGAAGCGCTTTATGAATATATTGATACGGTTGCCAGAAATACAATGGATAAACTGAAATGCACACAATAAAAGGAGAGAAATACTATGAATGTATTTTATTCAGAAACCAGATATGACCCCTCTGCATGCAAGATCACCCAGAATATCAATGAGTACGAGTATAAGGAAAATGAGTTGCCCAACTTTGTCAGAACAGCTGTAGAAAACTATACGGAAACCACATGGAAAGATTTTGCTATGACAACATATAAAGATCAAAAAGAGTACAGCTGTTATTTTGAAAACGAAAAAGGTCTTAGAATTGCACAGTTCTACTCTCCCGAAACAGACGTTTTCACAACTCTGACTTTCGATAAAACCGGTTTTCTGCTGAAAGAAGAAACATATTATCCAGAAGGCGGTTTTTCTATTTTGAAATTTGTGAAAGATGAACTGGGCAAAAGTAAGCTGATCATAGGCGGTTCTATGCATATTGAACCGAACTTCGATGAAAAACTATAAAAAGATGATGGAGATGTTTTGAAAATGTGATGCGGAGCTGTTATGGCTCCGCATTACTAATATCAATTTTGTTTTATGAAATAATTCATACAATAATTCCTGATAACAAGCTCCTTAATTTCACCTCTCCCATTACCATTGCAGTTGATTGCCCGTCTTGCCAAAACCTCCGTGATAAAATATCCAGCATACAGCTGACGAATAAAGTCCGTATTGGAATTGGAGAGCATAAACTTGATTCCTCTTGAAGTCAGCTCATCACAACATTGTTTCAGCCTGATATGGTCATCATTGGTGAATCCATATCTGGTGTAACACGTAAAATTTGCAGTTTCGGATACTGGGTCATATGGCGGGTCAAGGTACACAAAGGAACCTGCTGGAAGAGTTTTTAATACCTCGGCAAAATCCATAGATGTAAAATATATATTTGCTGTATTGAAATACCGACTGACCGCACGAATGCCCTCAGCATTGATATCGTTTACATAAGCAACACCCGGCTGAATGCTGAACAACATTGCACCGCCGCCGAGAAACGGCTCACAATATGTAATGATTCCCATAGTACTTTTTCTGTTTCCATATACGATTTTTACGAATTATTCTGTATAAATAATTTCTCTATAAAGCAATATAGTAAATCTATTGTATAGATACAAATCTTCAATTATATATCATAATAGTGAATCTATGTCAGGTACTGATTTTACGAAAATGGTGTGA
>CALESG010000075.1 GCA_937907215.1 uncultured Ruminococcus sp. | reverse complement strand
GTCATAAGTAGGATATGCCATTTTTAAATTCTCCTTTTAATCTTAATAATCAGCAGTAATTATTGCAGTCTTTACAATATCACTCATAGCGTTTTCTGTGTGCCGTATTTATAAGCATTTATATCTTTTTTACAAAATATATTGATATTCTCTATAAATCCAATATTAAAACATATGTAATAAAAAATGTTGTATATTACCTCGTTTATATACACAATTATATCATTTGTTCAATAATATGTCAATATAAACGTCAAAAATGTTGTTGAATTTGATATGATAAAGCTTATAAGTAAAAAGTATTATTTTTTTGGGAAATGTTATTGACGAACGGGAAGAATTATTATATAATAAAAGAGTATATATAAAATCAATGCAATTTTTATGGCTGCATAGTGGAGGAGATAAATGTGAAAAAGTTTTATACCTGTGCATCAGTTTTGAGTGCTGATATGAGAAATCTTGAAAAGGTATCTAAGGAGCTTGAAATGAGCGGAGTGGACATGCTGCATTTTGACGTGATGGATGGTGTATTTGTGCCAAATTTGTCCTTTGGATTTCCAATACTGGAGGCCGTGAACAACAGCACTGATCTATTCCTTGATGTTCACCTTATGATAACAGATCCTTTGCGATATATCCCACAGACTATAAAAGCGGGTGCAGATCTTGTTACATTTCATATTGAAAGCAGCAGTGATCCATATGAAACAATAGCGGCAGTAAAAAAAGGCGGAGCTAAGGTTGGTATTGTAATAAAGCCCGGAACATCATATGCAGAGGTTCTGCCTTTTATGGAGCTTGTGGACGTTGTGCTTGTTATGACTGTTGAACCCGGATTCGGCGGACAGTCATTCATGGAAGATATGCTCCACAAGGTTAGGGCATTGCGTAAATATATTGATGAAAAGAATCTTCCTGTACATATACAAGTTGATGGCGGTATCAATGATAAGACAGCTGCATCGGCGGTTTCAGCAGGTGCGGACATGCTTGTTGTTGGAAGTTATTTATTTAAAAAGTCAAGTATAGCAGATGGATTGACGGCACTTAAAAATGCTGTTTCAGAATGAATTTATACGGCTTAAATTGAGTAAAATATTAAATGGAATGGAGTATTTAAGATGAGTAATAGAAAGCAACCTATATCATATAAACCCAAAAAGAGAGGTAAAAAGGGATTTTCTTCAACTAAAAATATTGTGCCTACTATAGTGACCATTGCGGCAGCAGGTGTTATCTGTTGTTTTGGATATTCTATAGCAAAGCCGATTTTAAACAATGATGATTCCGTTTCTGTAAACGGTGAGATTTCAAACAATGAAAATTCTATTGTAGATGGTACAACTGCACCGGTCGGCAGCACAACTGATTCAAAATCAACTACTGATATTGTAGTATTTAATGGTGACAAAAAAACAACTACAACAGCTGTTACTACCAAAACTACAAGTAAGACAACTGATAAAGAAGATAAAAATCCTGTTGTTCACGGTGGAGAAGGTATTGACGGACTTGGTATTCCTTCAAGCGGTGATGATTACAGTACCGGAGGTGATAGTTCGGGTTCAGGTTCGGGATATGACGATTCATATTCCGGCGGCTCAGGCTCCGGTTCAGGCTCTGGCTCTGATAATTCATATTCCGGCAGTTCTGGTTCTGGCAGCAACGGAAGCTATAATAATGGTGATGCGCCGGCTCCGGTTCCTGGTGTTTATAAAAGCGTTCAGTGTTCTGTAAGACTTCCTGAAAGCTCTGTTAATGATGCTGATTCTCTTAGAGCAATGCTTAAGGATGTAAAGTCTAAATATCCAAATGCAGGTGCTGTTGTAATTCCTATGAAGCTTCAGGGCGGAGAATTGAATTATTCGTCAAATGCAGCCGGAGATGCCGCATATGCAGTTTGCAAGGGAAGTATGACAGCCTCAGAAATCGCAAAGATAGTACGTGAAGAAGGACTTTATGCATATGCTTCATGCAGCCTTTTAGAAGATCACCTTTATTCATCTGTATACAGCAATTGGAATGCAGGATATAGAGTTGAAAAAAACGGTGTGCTTACAGGCGACCAGTGGTATGACTATTTTCCGGATCAAGGCGGTCAGCCATGGCTCGATCCTAATAGTGATTTGACTGTAGCATATCTTCAAAATATTATAAAAGAACTTTCATCAAGTGGATTTTCTGCTGTTTTGTGCAGTGATATAAAATATCCAAATTTTGTGCAAGCTGATGAAAAATATTTGAATCCTGATATTTATGCAAAGAATCCGGACGCACTTATAAAGCTTGCAAATGCACTTAATGCTGCTGCTTCTGATGCTACTGATATTGTTCTTGACCTTAGTGCATATAATGCAATGAATGGAGGAGAACTTGTATATGATCCATCTAAGCTTGATGTATCATATGCACTTTTAGAAACAAGTTCCGGTGATGCGTCGTCTGTATCAAGCTGGGCAAGCTCAAACAGCGGTGATATGTCAGTGTCACTTAGTTATACAGATGGTTCCGGCAATGGTCACTGCGTGATAAATTATTAAAAGTATATCTAAGATGTAAAAAAGAAATGAGGATATAGTAAAATGGCAAGTAAATTTACAGTTGGTCTTGATAAAATAATAGAAGCATTTAAACTGGAAACGATCCATTTGCCCAAAGATGCATCTGAAATACAAATCGATGAAACAGATGTTACACGTCCGGGATTGCAGCTTATGGGATTTTATGAATACTTTAATCCTGAACGTATTCAGATAATAGGCAAAATGGAGTTTGCATATCTTTCAACTATAGATGAAACTACAAGACAGTAGCGTCTTGAGGCATTGTTTTCCCAGAGAATGCCTGCACTCGTAATTTCAAGAGAGCTGCCTTATTTTGAGGAGATGCTTGAGCTTGCAAAAAAATATGAAGTTCCGCTTTTAAGAAGCAAGGAGAGTACGTCTAATTTTATTTCTGGACTCATTGCCTTTTTGAATGTTAATCTTGCACCTAGAATCACACGTCATGGAGTGCTTATTGAAATATACGGTGAAGGTGTATTTATAACAGGTGAGAGCGGTGTTGGTAAGAGTGAAACTGCGATCGAACTTGTAAAGCGTGGACATCGTCTTGTTGCAGATGACGCTGTAGAGATCCGAAAGGTGTCAAATGATACTCTTGTAGGAAGTTCACCTGATAATATTCGTCATTTTCTTGAACTTCGTGGCATAGGTATTATAAATGCACGTAGATTGTTTGGTATAGGTGCGGTAAAAAATCGTGAGAATATTGAGCTTATAGTAGAGATGGAACAGTGGAATCCTGAAAAGATCTATGACAGAATGGGAGTTGATACACAGTATGTATCACTTCTTGGCGTAAAAGTTCCATCACTTACCATTCCAGTAAGACCCGGCAGAAATCTTGCCGTTATATTGGAAGTTGCTGCTATGAATAACCGTCAGAAAAAGATGGGATATAATGCTGCAAATGACCTTTTGGAACATCTTGGACTTGATATGGAAGGCAAGGAAGTAATAAAGGATTACGATACATTCTAATGAGCTATAGCAAACGACAAAAATTTTTGCTATTTGCCGATCCGCACGCAGCATACGTAAGCGTATAGAAATAAATCATAAAACTATAAAATAGATATTTTAGGAGAACAGGCATGGAACAAATAGAACAGCTGGAAATTATATGTAAGCGTTATGATTGTCAGCTGCTTAGAAATGAGCCGCTAAGTAAACATACAACATTTCGTATAGGAGGCTGCTGCACTGCATTTATAGATATAAACTGCGTTGATGTGCTGTTGGAACTTTTAAATTATTGTAATGATAATAATTTAAAGTGGACAGTTCTTGGCAACGGAAGCAATGTGCTTGTGTCAGATGAAGGCTATGACGGCGTAGTCTTTTCATTGGGAAAGCAGTTTGCAAATATTGAATTTTTAGATGATTGCAAGATCAGATGCGACGCAGGTGTATATCTTATGACTGTAGCAAAAAGTGTTCTTGAAGAATCACTTTCCGGTATGGAATGTCTTGCCGGAATTCCCGGAACTGTAGGCGGAGCACTTTATATGAATGCCGGTGCATACGGCGGAGAAATGGCTGATGTTGTTATTTCAGCAGAATATATTGATGAAGACGGCAAACTTAAAACAGTGTTTAAAGAAGATATGGATCTGTCATACAGACACAGCATATTCAGCGGCACAAAGCGAATTATAACCGGATTAACACTACAGCTTCGTGATGGAAAATATGACGCTATAAAGACTGAAATGGATGGTTATCTTAATCAGAGAAGGGCAAAGCAGCCGCTTGAGCTTCCAAGTGCCGGCAGTACATTTAAACGACCGGTTGGAAGTTATGCATCGTTTCTCATTGATCAATGCGGACTTAAGGGTGCAAGCGTTGGAGATGCTCAGGTCAGCGTAAAGCACGCTGGATTTGTAGTAAATACAGGCAAAGCAACTTGCAAAGATGTTCTTGAGCTTTGTGAATTTGTCATTGAAACTGTAGAAGAAAAAACAGGTTATAAGCTTGAATTAGAGCCGGTACTGCTTAAATAAAGGGAGGTATGGAAAATGCAGGTCATTGTTGTAACGGGTATGTCTGGTTCGGGAAAATCCGTTGTAATGGACGTTCTTGAGGATATAGGATATTATTGTATAGATAATCTTCCACCTCAGCTTATAGGTAGATTTATAGAGATATGCAGAGAGTCGGAAAATCACCTTGAGCACGTTGCAATTGCAGCAGATCTGCGTTCAGGCGGAATGTTTGCAGATGCTTACAAGAGCTTTTGTCATCTGGAGCGCAGACAAGATTTGGATGTAAAGATATTGTATATTGATGCTGAAGATGAGGTTCTTGTAAAGCGTTATAAAGAAACACGAAGAAAACATCCTCTTGATGACCAGTTTAGCGGAAACTTGCATCAGGCTATAGAATTTGAACGCAAAAGTCTTTCACAGATAAAGGGAATAGCTGATTATTATATTGAAACATCATTTTTGTCCTCTTCTCAACTTAAAGAGCAGGTAAGAGAAATATTCCTTAGCAGCCAGACTGATTTTATGTCTATAAAGGTGACTTCATTTGGATTTAAATACGGCGTGTCTACAGAGTCGGATCTTGTATTTGATGTTCGCTGCTTGCCCAATCCATATTATATTGAGGAATTAAAGCATCATACCGGACTTGAAAGTTGTGTTCAGGATTATGTAATGTCTTTTGACCAATCAAAAGAGCTTATAAATAAGCTTCAGGATCTGCTTGATTTTCTAATACCGCTTTATGTCCATGAAGGAAAAAGCAGGCTTGTAATATCATTTGGCTGTACAGGCGGAAAACATCGCTCTATAACATTTGCAGAGCGTATAGGCGATTATCTTTCACAAAAGGGAATGAGAGTTATAAAGCAGCATCGTGATATAGGCAAAGACAGATAATGAAAGATTAGGGGAATAATGCCGTCCTGTTCTTATAGGACGGCTATTTTATAGAAAAGAAAAGGTGGTGTTATTTTGTCGTTTGCAGATGAAGTGCGTGTTGAAGTTCGCAAAACTATAAATGATAGAGATAAAAAATTTGCCTGTCTTTATGGGTTGCTTCTTTATTCAAGAGTGCTTACGAAAAATCAGATTTGTTTGCAGACTGAAAGTTCAGAGGTATCAAGTCTTGTGCCGGAACTTTTTGGTTCTGTATTTGGTAAAAGACCGGAGCTTTTAGAGAGAACAGAAAGTGAAACTTCGAATTTTGTTATAACAGACAGTGATTTTATAGAAAAGATTTTCAGTACATATAAAATAGATCCGGATATGCGTGAAGTAAATCTTATGAATATAGTAAATAATAGCGTAGGTGCGTTTTTAGCTGGTGTATTTTTTATATGCGGAAGTGTTATTGATCCTAACAAAGAGTACCATCTTGAATTTGTAACGCCGTCAGAATGTTTATGCAATTCTCTTAATATCGTATTATCATCATTTGGAGTATCCGGAAGAATGATTCAGCGTAAAAAATCATATGTTTTGTATATTAAAGACAGTGAATGTATAGAGGATACGCTTACATTTATGGGTGCACAGCAGTGTGCAATGGATATAATGAATGTAAAAATACGCAAGGATATGCGTAATAAGGCGAATAGGCTTAGAAATTGTGATGAAGCTAATATAAATAAAGTTGTAAATGCTGCAATAAAACAAACAGAAGATATTCTTTTGCTTATTAAATATAATGAACTTGATGATATGTCGCCGGAGATAAAAGAAGCTGCAAAGCTCAGGCTTGAAAATCCTGAACTCAGCCTTAAGGAGATAGGAGAACTTCTAACAGTTCCGATAGGGCGTTCCGGGGTAAATCATCGTTTTAAGAAAATAGCTGCCGCTGCAAAGGAGCTGAGAGAAAATGGCTGCAAGTAACGTGCCGAGCAATGCTTTTGCACATTTGCATCTGCTTGATGGAGCGTGTAAGATAGATGAGCTTATAGAGCATATAAAATCACTTGGACAAAAGTCCGTTGCCATTACAGATCATGGCAATTTATATGCTGCTGTTATTTTTGCTCAGGCTGCTGAAAAGGCAGGTATCCACGCAGTAATAGGCTGTGAAGTTTACGTTGCTGCACGTACAAGATTTGACAGAGAAAATGCTTTGGATCGTAAAAGCGATCATTTGATTTTATTGTGTGAAAACGAAAAAGGTTATCGTAATCTTGTAAAACTTGTTACGAAATCCAATATAGAAGGATTTTATCACCGTCCACGTGTGGATGAAGAACTTTTGCGTGAGTACAGTGATGGACTTATTTGTCTTTCAGGCTGTATTGCCGGAAAGCTTGCACGTCTTATTCTTGCAGGTGATTATGAAAAAGCTAAGCAGACGGCACTTATGTATCGTGATATATTTGGTGAAAAAAATTATTTTATAGAGATACAGAATCACGGAGTAAAGGATGAGATCAAGGTATTGCCAAGTTTATACAGATTGTCATCCGAAACGGGAATACCGCTTGTGGCTACTAATGATGCACATTATATCAAGAGAAGTGATGCGGAAATGCATCGTGTACTTTTGTGTATTCAGACAGGCAAAACTATTCAAGATGAAGTTGGAATGGGTTTTGAAACAAATGAGTTTTATGTTAAAAGTACACGTGAAATGGCAGAGCTTTTTTTATCTGTACCGGAAGCTATTCTTAATACAGGCAAAATAGCAGAAAGATGTAGGGTGCATTTTGAATCCGGTAAAATATATCTTCCAAAGTTTGAGTCACCGGACGGAATGGATTCAAACAAGCTTTTTGCCTTACTTTGCAAAGAAGGACTTATAAAAAAATATGGCAGTCATCCAGCTAAAGAAGCTGTGGAGCGTATAAAATATGAGATGAGTGTTATAAGCCGTATGGGATTCGTAGACTATTTTCTTATAGTTTGGGATTATGTTTCATTTGCAAAGAAAAATGGTATACCTGTTGGACCCGGAAGAGGTTCGGGAGCTGGAAGCATATGTGCATATTGTCTTGATATAACGCAGATCGACCCTATAGCAAATCATCTTCTCTTTGAAAGATTCTTAAACCCTGAAAGAGTGAGTATGCCTGATTTTGATATAGATTTTTGCATTGAAGGCAGGCAGGCAGTTAAAGATTATGTAATAAGGCGTTATGGAAAAGACAGGGTATCTGAAATAATTACATTTGATTTTATGAAAGCAAGAGGAGCTGTTCGTGATACGGGAAGGGCGATGAATATGCCCTATGCACTTTGTGATAAAATTGCAAAAATGATAGATTCAAGAAGAACTATCTCTGAAACTCTTGAAGCACGTGACGGTGAAGATTTGCGTCAGCTTTGCAGAACAGATACAAGTGCAAAAAGGCTTATTGATATGGCTTTGTGTCTTGAAGGTGTTCCAAGACATACTTCTACTCATGCAGCAGGAGTGATAATATCTGCATTTCCAATAGAAGATATGGTTCCGCTGCAAATGAATGATGATACAGTTGTTACTCAGTACACGATGAATACGCTGGAATCACTTGGACTTTTGAAGTTCGACTTTTTGGGATTAAGGAATCTGACTGTTATAAGAGATTGCGTAAAAAGTATATTAAAGAATACGCCTGGATTTAAGATGGAAAACATTTCTGTTACTGATGAGAATGTATATAAAATGATGTCCAAAGGTGAAACGACAGGAGTATTTCAATTTGAAAGTGCCGGGATGAAACGGGTACTTATGATGTTGAAGCCCGAAAGTTTGGAAGATCTTACAGCAGTTTTGTCATTATATAGACCCGGTCCACGTGATTCTATTCCAAAGTATATAGAAAATCGCCAGTATCCTGAAAGTATAAAATATGCACATCCATTGCTTGAACCTATTTTGAATGTCACTAATGGATGTATTGTATATCAAGAACAGGTTATGGAAATATGTCGTGTTCTTGCAGGTTATTCCTATGGCAGAGCTGATCTTGTAAGACGTGCTATGTCCAAGAAAAAACATGATGTTATGGAAAAGGAACGACAGATATTTTTATATGGCGACGGGCAAAGCATAGACGGTGCAGTTGCAAGAGGAGTTCCTGCTGAAACGGCGAATAAAATATTTGATGAAATATCAGGTTTTGCATCATATGCTTTTAATAAATCTCATGCAGCAGCTTATGCGTTCTTGGCGTATCAGACGGCATATCTTAAGTATTATTATTTTCAGGACTTTATGGCAGCACTTATGACAAGCGTTATAGGCGATACATCAAAGCTTATGCTGTATATAAATTTGTGTGAAAACAGCGGTGTTAAGATACTTCCTCCGCATATAAACAGCAGCGATCTTGTGTTTAAAAGACATAAAGATGATATATGTTTCGGACTTTTAGCTGTAAAGAATCTAGGAAGATCATTCATCGAAAAGCTTGTAACTGAACGTTATGAAAATGGTTCGTTTACCGGCATTCGTGATTTTTGCCATAGAATGTCGGATAAAGAACTGAATAAACGTGCTGTTGAAAGTCTTATATGTTGTGGAGCTTTTGACGGTCTTGGACTTAATCGAAAGCAGATGCATTCAAATTATGAAAGCATACTCGCTGCCTATCGTGAATCATCAAGTGATATGCTGGATGGTCAGATGAATTTTTTTGGTACGGCTGTTGATAACGGAGTATATGATTCGCCGTTTCCGTATGAATCTGAGTTTTCACAACAGGAACTTTTGAGAATGGAGAAAGAATATACCGGTATGTATTTATCAGGACATCCTTTAGCTGAATATTTTATTATATCTAAGTTTCTGCATACAGCAGATTTTGCAAGAATATTGGAAGAACCTGAGCTTTATCAGAATAAACCTACAGTATCAGCTGTATGCATTATAAGTGAGCTTAAGCGTCATATAACTAAAAAAGGCGATTCTATGTGTTTTATGAAATGCGAAGACAGTACAGGAAATATAGATTGTGTTGTATTTCCTGAGCTTTTTTCGGCGTCAAAGCAAAAGCTTTTGCTTGATAAGATAGTTTATATTACAGGCAGGCTTGATTTTAAGGATGAAAGTGCAAGTCTTATGTGCAGCAGTATTTTAAATGAAGATGAGCTTAAAAGGAAACTTGACAGAAGCCGACTGTGCTGCAAATTAAAATCTACCGATAAAGAAAAAATGAATATGGCAGTCAATATTGCAATCAAACACAAAGGAACAATACCGATATGTTTTTATATTACAGATTTAAAGAAAACAATAGCACCGAAGATGAAAATAGAAACAGAGCTTTCAAATGAAGTTTTTAATGAGCTTTCTGAATTCTTGGGAGATGGAAATATTGGCATTGTGTAAACTTTTAGAAAAACATCTTCTTAAAATGCAATAAAATGTTAAATTTTACGTCTGCTTATTGACAAATAAAATTATTGTTGTATAATAATAATAGAATGTAAAAATATGTGTACTGCATTTAAGTTTTTTATTGCACATACTATTAAACATACAATCGGAGGAGTAAATATGATTAAAACTATTGGTATATTAACAAGCGGCGGTGACGCACCTGGTATGAACGCTGCGATTCGTGCAGTTGTACGTTCAGCACTTAAAAAGGGCATTAAGGTTTATGGTATACGCCGTGGTTATTGCGGTCTTATTGATGGCGATATTTTTGAAATGGACGAGATGAGTGTTTCAAATATCTCTCATAAGGGCGGCACAATGCTTTATACAGCAAGAAGTGCTGAGTTCCGTACTGAAGAAGGTATGCAGATAGCTAAGGCTAATTGTGAAAAGTTTGGTCTTGAAGGTATTGTTGTAATCGGCGGCGATGGTTCATTCCGTGGTGCAGCTGACCTTTCTGCAAGAGGCATTCTCACAGTAGGTCTTCCTGGTACTATTGATAATGATATTGCTTGTACAGAGTATACTATTGGTTATGATACAGCAATGAATACAGCAATGGAAATGATAGACAAGCTTCAAGATACAAGCCAGTCACATGACAGATGTGCAGTAGTAGAAGTTATGGGACGTGGTGCAGGCTTTATTGCACTTAATACTGCTCTTGCTTGCGGTGCTGTTGAAATTATAACAAAGGAAGTTCCTTATGATCTTGATTCACTTGCTAAGGAAATGCTTGAATGCAAGAAAAACGGTAAGCAGAACTTTATTATAGTTGTTTCTGAAAACGTTGGTCATTCTCAGGAAATCGCAACAGTTATCCAGGAAAAGACAGGCATTGAAACACGTGCAACTGTTTTGGGTCATGTACAAAGAGGCGGCGCACCATCTGTTCGTGACCGTATTGTTGCAAGCGAAATGGGATATTATGCAGTAGAACTGTTATCTCAGGGTATTACAAATCGTGTTGTTGCAATGCAGAAAAATGAAGTAGTTGACTTTGACATTCAGGAAGCACTTTCAATGTCCAAGCCATATGATATGCGTCTTCACAAGATTGCAAAGGATATTGCATTTTTCTAATTAAATATGAATTTCTTAAATGTGCCGCACGTAACAGTGCGGCATGTTTTTTTGATTGCAGTGGAAAATGATGTTGAAACACTTGCATCAAATATAAAAATGTGATATAATAAAAAAGATATTATATCGGAGGTTTTAATATATGACCACACACTATCTTGATAATGCAGCAACTACAAAACCTTGCAGAGCCGCTGTAGAGGCGATGATGAGGTGTCTTTCAGAACATTACGGCAACCCGTCATCATTACATAGGGCAGGGCTGGAAGCACAGAAAGAATTAGATTATGCAAAGGCAACTATTGCATCTGCTTTGAACTGCGATACAAGGGAAGTAATATTTACATCATGTGCAACTGAAAGTACGAATATGGCACTTAAAAGTACAGCTGCTGCCTATGGCAGACGCAGAAAGAAGATCGTAACAAGTGCAGTAGAACACGCATCAGTTAAGAAAACTCTTGCGTTTCTTTCGGAAAATGATGGTTTTGAAATAGTTGAGGTCAAGCCTGATGAAACAGGTAAATATAAATCGATCGACTTTTTAAATGCGTGTGATGACAATACAGTAATGATAAGCATGATGATGGTGAATAATGAAACTGGTCATGTTTTGCCTGTAAAAGAAGTGTTCAATATGGTGAAGAGAAAATTCCCTCATATTATCACTCACTGTGATGCAGTACAGGCATTTATGAAATACTCTGTTAATGCAAGTTCTCTTTGTGCTGATTTTATTTCCATAAGCGGTCATAAGGTTCATGCTGCTAAGGGAATAGGCGTACTTTATGTAAAAAAAGGCTCAAAAATTCGACCGCTTATTTTAGGCGGAAAGCAGGAGATGGGACTTCGTGCAGGTACAGAGAGTGTTCCGCTTATTGCAGGATTCGGAGCAGCTGTGGAAGCTTTATCTGCTGATATAGATAAGCGTTTTGAATATGTTAAAAGCTTGAATATTTCACTTAGGGAGAAATTAGAACAGCTTGAAAGCGTGCGAATATTGTCGCCTATAGATGCATCACCATATATTATAAGTATAATTATTCCAAAAATTCGTTCAGAGATAATGCTGCATTATCTTGAGGAAAAAGGAATATATGTTTCAAGCGGCTCAGCTTGTTCAAAAGGTGCGGGCAGCGGAGTACCTGAGATATTCGGTGCAACTTCAGAAGAAGCAGACAGCATAATTAGAATAAGTTTTTCTTGTGAAAATACAATGGATGATATAAATGCTCTTGCCGATGCAATAGCATCAGGTCAAAGAGATATAATGCATAGATAATAAAAGTAAGTGAGGATAGAAAATATGGCAGCAAATGAAATAATTCTCGCCAAATATGGCGAAATTGCACTTAAAGGGCTTAATAAAAAAACTTTTGAAGATATTCTTATGAAAAACCTTCGCCGCAGACTTCGCAAGGTAGGTGCATTTTCAGTTACAAAAGCACAGTCAACAATTTATATTGAACCACGAGAAGACGGACAGGATATAGATTCTGCTATAGAATGTGTAAAAAAAGTTTTTGGTATAGCGGCAATATGCAGAGCAAAAGCTTGTGAAAAAAATCTTGAATCCATTTCAGAGCTTGCAAAAACATATTTGGCAGACGAACTTTCTCTTGCTAATACTTTTAAAGTTACTGCAAAACGTGCTGATAAATCATTTCCAATGAAGTCGCCTGAAATATGCATGGAGCTTGGCGGTGTTATTTTAGATGCGTTTCCAAATCTTACAGTAGATGTCCATAATCCGGAAGTAACTGTTGCTGTTGAGATACGTGATACTCATGCTTATGTGCATGGAGAAAGTATAAAGGGTGCTGGTGGACTTCCTGTTGGTTCAAGCGGCAAAGCATTGCTGTTATTGTCCGGAGGCATTGACAGTCCTGTAGCAGGCTATAGAATGGCAAGAAGAGGTGTGCATATTTCCGCAATACATTATGTAAGTCCGCCGTACACATCAGACCGTGCACAGCTTAAAGTAGAAGCACTTTGCCGAAAAATGACAGAATACTGCGGTAATATAGCTTTTTTCTGTGTGCCTTTTACTGAAATTCAGGAGGAGATAAAGAAAAATTGTCCTGAAGAATATTTTACTATTATAATGCGAAGACTTATGATGAAAATAGCTATGAGGATCGCTGAACAAGATAATTGCAGTGCGCTAGTTACAGGTGAAAGTATAGGTCAAGTAGCAAGCCAGACTATGGAAGGAATAACCTGTACAGATGCAGTTTGCAATATCCCTGTTATGCGTCCGCTTATTGCAATGGATAAGACTGAAATAGTTGAAACATCAAGGGAAATAGATACATTTGATATATCTACACTGCCATATGAGGATTGCTGTACAGTATTTACTCCAAGACATCCACGTGTTCATCCGCATCTTGAAGAGGTAGAAAAAGCAGAATCAAACTTTGATTTTGAGCCTCTTATTGAAAAGGCAGTAGCGGAAACAGAGATGAAAATATTTAAAATCGGCGATAAGGTGATATTGTGACACTTTGAAAGGTTCGTGAAATAAATGAAAAGCATGAGTGTATCATGTGAAGATGTTGTGCAAATTTATAAAGAAAATGTAAATGCCCTTGACAAAACCATTGAAAGTATTGTACAATTACTTGATAAGAGAGATTTGAAGATCAGTACTGCTGAAAGCTGTACAGGAGGACTTTTATCAGAGCTTATAACAAGTGTTTCAGGAGCATCAAAAGTCTTTGAAATGGGTTTATGCACATATTCAAATGATGTAAAAATGAAACTGCTTGGCGTAGCAGAGGATATTCTTTCAAAGTATGGTGCTGTAAGTTATCAAACAGCAGAAGCTATGGTTTTAGGACTTAAAAAGCTGTCGGGTGCTGATTTGTGTATTTCCATAACTGGTCTGGCAGGACCCGGAGGCGGTACTCCTGATTGTCCGGTTGGCACTGTATATGCCGGAATTATGTTTGGTGATAAGCTTTATGTGTGTCATATTAAAGCGTATGAAATGCAGTGCATTACACGCAGAGAAGTTCGTAATGCAGCGGCAGTGTGTGCTTTTGGAATATCTCTCAGAATGCTTTTGGAGGAATAGGAATGCAGGACAAAACGCCTGACATCAGCTGCAATAAAAATGCAGAGCAGAAGAATAATCCTGTCAAAATAAAATCCACAGCAGAAATTGAAAAGATAAAAAGTATCCGAAATACCTTGTATGAAATTGAAAAAAAAGAAGAAGAGGAAGAGATACGCAAGCGTATTACGTATAATGTAAAGCTTTTTAAGGACAAAAAAGAAAATCCTGAAAAGTATGAAAGGGAAGAACGTATACGCAGGCTGATGGATGAAAAGAAAAATCAGCCGGTCAATATTTCTGCTCCCAAAGCTCAGAAATCAAAGGGCAAAAATCAAAATAGAACAAATCAAGGCAAAAAGAAACGAAGAAAGAAAAAGTCAGCTTCAGGCGGTATTATCTTTAGAAAAGGTGATAATGCCGGTGAGATCATGAGAAAATCTGTATTCTGGCTGTCTGTTTGTGTATTTTCAGGCTGTATTGTATGGCTTGGAACAGAGCTTTATAATAGATATGATACACAGCAGCAGTATGATGATATATCAAATAAATATGGCAGCAAAGTAAGTACTGAAACTACTGTACAAACTGCTACTGAATCTGCAATTGATATTGTTAATACAGAAGAAGCTGCAACAGAGGAAGAAACATATAACATGATACCGGGAGCTGCAAATCTTTTGGAGATCAGTCCTGATGTGGTAGGCTTTATAAGTGTTCCTGATACGGTTATAAATTATCCTGTTATGCAGAATAAAGATGATACAGAAGGTGAGGAGTTCTTTTTACAACATGATTTTTATGGCAATGAGTCACATCTTGGTTCGATATATCTTGATTTTAGATGCGATTTTGATGTAGTAGGTGATAATGGTCGTCTTTCCGTACCGACTTCTGATAATTTGATCGTATATGGTCACGATATGAGAGATGGTTCGATGTTCGGCAGCTTGAGAAATTATGCAAATCAAGATGAATATTATCAAGAGCATCCTATTATTGAGATAAATTCAAATTATAAAGAATATACATTTAAAATATATGGTTACTTCATTGCCGATGCTGTTGATACATCTGATACACGTTTTGATTATTGGAATTATATAAACTTTCAAAATGAAGCGGATTTCTATGGCTATGTGAATGAAGTAAAACGCCGAACTATTCGCCTTACAGATGTTGATGTAGAATATGGCGATAGACTTCTTACATTGTCTACTTGCAGTAGTGTTATAAGTAACGGACGACTTGTAGTTTGTGCAAGAATGGTTCGTGAAGGTGAAGATATTTACGAAGGTACTCGTAATAGTAAGCCTAATCCTAATATAAAGTGGCCTACTATCCATTGGGACAGCAGCTCTTACGACCCAAATGCAGAGTTCGTTCCATATGGTTAATATTTATAGAAAATAGAAAAGAGATGTTGTTATGAAAAGGAATTTTTTAGTATGTGCGGCATTGCTTTCCGTGTTTGTTTGTGCGGCAACAGGATGCAGCAACAAGATCGATCAAACAGCTGAAATAAGTAAATCAGCAGATGAGGAAAATGATGTTAATAAAGCAGACAACAAAGATAAAAATGATGATGAAAAGTCTGCTGAAGAAGAAAAAGAACCGCCTCTGCTCAGCCGTGCTAAAAAACTTCTGGCACAGAATCCGGATACTGTAGCTTATATCAGTGTTCCTGGTACTGATGTTGACAATCCGGTAGTTCAGACCGAGGATAATGATTATTATCTGCACGTTGGATTTGACGGTACGGATTACAGAGCAGGTACTGTATTTATGGATTTCCGTGATGTTTTCAGTTGGAAGGAAAGTGAGCATTCCGAGAACATTCTCCTTTATGGTCATAATATGGCTGATAATACTATGTTTGGTTCTCTAAGACGTTATCGTCAGGATCTTGAGTTCTACAAGGAAAGTCCTATTATAAAGTTTAGTTCAAATTATAAGGATTATGATTATGTTATATTTGGGCTTATAATTACTTCAGGCGATTCCGAACCGCCGAGTGATGACCTTTATGCAGATCCAATAACATGGGACGGTTTTCCTTATTGGAACATGGAAGAACTTGATGATGAAAAGCATTTTAATTATTATGTAAATACTATCAAGAAGATGAATATGATAGAGGATAATAAGGTTGATGTTGAGTTTGGCGATGACCTTTTGACACTTTCAACCTGTTATTCCGATGAGGATAATTCAAGATTTCTTATCGTTGCAAGACGTCTTCGTGAAGATGAAACAGAAGCATCTATCAAGAAGCTTATAAACGGTGATACAAAGGCTACAGATTCTTCTGACTCTGATTCATCAGAAGACTTAGAAGAAAGCGGAGATGAATAAGAAGTTTATGAATATTCGCAGTTTTATTATAAGTATAATTACTGCTGTAGTGATGTTGTTCTGTGTGACAGTGACGGCGTTTGCAGAAAAAGTTTCAAGTAATGCACCGTCCTGTTCATCACCGGAGTTACATAGTTATTCTGTTGCGGATTCAATGAATTTCAGAAATAAAGAGAAAACGTCAGAAAAGTCCAAGCTTTCAATTGTAAAATACGAAGAAGTAGATGAAGAACAGGCTGCTTTGAAACAGACTTTAAAACCCGGTGAACTTGCATCATCTGCCGTTGGTACAAATGCCGGTGCAGTTGCTGCAATAAATCTTGCTGCTGCAAAGTCTGGATATTTTGGATTTACAACATATGGTTTTGGACATGGCGTAGGACTTAGCCAAAATGGTGCAAATGCTTATGCTAAATATGGCGGTTATGATTATAAGCAAATACTTTTTCATTATTACCCCGGAACTACTCTTGTTCAAACAGATATGCCATCTGTGGTCACAGCAGGTGGCAGAAGCGGCAGCGTACTTGATATAGTTTCAATGGTCGTATATAATGAAATGTCAAGCACTATGGAAGATGAAGCTATGAAGGCACAGGCTGTTGCAGCTTATACTATCATAATGAATCCAAACGGTGGAAGCTCATCTCTTATATGCAAATCTAATCCGCCGGAGAATGTACGTGCGGCAGTACAATCAGTTTTAGGACAGGCACTTTACTATGATGGAAGTTATGCTATGACAGTATTTAGTGCATCAAGTGGTGGATATACAGCAAGTTCATATGATGTATTTCGTACTAATTATCCATATCTTGTTAGTGTTCCGTGTGAATATGATGCTGAATATGATCCAAATTATGGCAAGGTAACATATATGTCAATATCAGAAGTGCGTTCACGTTTGCAAAGTGCATATGGCGTATCGCTTTCAGGTAATGCGTATTCATGGATCTCATTGGAATTTGGCGGAGGCGGATATGTAACAAGTGCAGTTATTGGCGGAACAAAGAATGTTACAGGCGAATCTCTAAGGTCAGTGCTTGGACTTAAGAGTGGAAGGTTTGCTTTTTCAATAGGATAGAATTGAATTTATATAAAAGAGGCTTTTGCGGTTTTTAAACTTGCATCAGCCTCTTTAATATTTTATGGTCGGTTTAATTTAATGACGCTCATGAAATAAATTTATTTAAAATCCTCTTTTGAAATTTCCATTAAGATTATTGTTTGCTCTGTTTTGATTTTGGCGTCTGTTTTGTTTGCCACAGTTTTTGTCAAATGATGGGTTGCAGCAGTAGAAGTTTTTCGCATTAAGGTCATCTTGTACATTTCTAAGAGCCTCACCGAATCTTTGGAAGTGAACTATCTCACGTTCTCTAAGGAACTTGATAGGATCACGTACATCAGGATCTTTGCAAAGTCTGAGAATATTATCATAGGTGCTGCGAGCCTTTTGTTCTGCTGCCAGATCTTCTGTAAGGTCAGTTATAGGGTCGCCTTTAGATTGATAGTAAGCTGCTGTAAATGGAGTACTGGATGAACCTTGAGTATATACTCCTGTTGTATGATCTACAAAGTAAGTGTCAAATCCGCTTTCTAATATTTCTTCAGGAGTAAGATTGACTGTAAGCTGATGAATTATTGCTGATACCATCTCTAAGTGTGCGAGTTCTTCCGTGGCAATGTCCGTTAATATTCCTTTGATTTTTCCTTGCTTCATCGCATAACGCTGGTTCATATAACGCATTGAAGCTGCGAGTTCACCATCTGGACCGCCTATTTGAGTTATAATAAACTTTGCGAGTTTAGGGTTTGGATTTTTGATGTTTACCGGGTATTGAAGTTTTTTCTCATATATCCACATATATCAGTTATCCTCTCTTTCCCAAGGCCAAGGATCTTCTATCCAGTTCCATTGTCCATCTGTATCAGATTGCTCTGCCCTTATCGGACCATACATACGGATATATTGTTCCTCTGTATTTTTTTTCATCGCCTTATATTTTTTATATTGACGCATAGCCTCCATACAGTTTGGATGTGAGTCAAGATAAAGCTGAAGATCATAAAGTGCAAAATCATATTGCTGCAATGCACACAGCAGTTCATGGCGTTCATTCATAAGGACAGTCGCCTCCTTTGAATGGATAGTCAAGCATGGGGAACATCGTTCCTCTGCAAAATCCTTCGCTTGCTTCATATATTTCGTCCCATTGCTGATATGGTACATATGCCATACCTATAGGTGTTTGTTCTGGGAATGGACTTAATGGATTGGCAGATACATCGGTACGGTTTTTTGCACTACGCATAGGCATTTCTTCGTCCATAGACATAGGCGAACGTTTAAACTCACAGGGCATTCGCATAAAATCATACGTTTCTCTCAATATGACTGCTCCTTTCTTAAATTTTTTTAACTGAGCGGAAGTTGATATATTGTCCGCTCTTTCCATTATATTCCTCTGCACCGGTGTTGTTACATATAAAAAGTGTAGAAAAATTATTTTGTTTTATAAAATATATCACAAAATCTATTGACAAAATTTAATAATAATGCAATAATTATATTGGAATATATTTTTTAAAAGGAGGAGTACAAATTGAAAAAACTTATATCTTTTTTATCAGCATCAGCGATAGCGATTTCGTTGGCAGCTTCATCAGCACCAGCTGTCAATGCCGAGCCTTATATCAATTATGCTGAAGCACTTCAGAAGTCCATCTATTTTTATGAATGTCAGCAGGCAGGTCCGCTTCCTGATTGGAACCGTGTGGAGTGGAGAGCAGATTCTACAATGGATGACTTTATAAAGGGCGGTTGGTACGATGCAGGTGACCATGTAAAATTCAATCTCCCAATGTCCTATTCAGCTGCAATGTTGGCATGGGGACTTTATCAGTATCCTGATGGTATTGAAAGGTGCGGTGAAATGGAGAATTATGTAAATAATCTTTCATTTGCACTTGACTATCTAGCCGCTTGTGATCTTGGCGACAAAGTTGTTTTTCAGGTGGGTAATGGTCAGAAAGACCACACTTGGTGGGGTCCGGTTGAACTTTATGATTACGGAATGAATGAAAACGGCGGGTATGAAGGCAGACCTTATTATGCAGGTACAAAGTGTTCAGCTGCATTTGGCGGAATGGCTGCTGCCCTTGCAGCAGGTTCATGTGCCTTAAAAGGACATTCTAATAAGACGGATTATTATCTTGAACACGCTGAAAATATATTTAAAATAGCAGATGAGGCAAAGAGTGATGATGAATATCAGGACAGCGATGCTTCTGGATTTTATAGATCAAGTCATTTTTATGATGAACTTTTCTGGGCTGCAAACTGGCTCTATAAAGCAACAGGGGATAAAGCTTATCTTGATAAGGCATCAAGTTATATACCTCATCTTGACAAGGAGCTTGGCTCTGATGAGCTGAAATATTCTTGGTCAATGTGCTGGGATGATACTATGCAGGGCGGTATGCTGCTCTATGCTCAGAATACCGGCGATTCAACATATATAGCAAGAGTAAAAAAGCATCTTGATTTTCTCAATTCCGGTGCAAATAAGCTTGATGGCGGGCTGGTATATATCGATACATGGGGTTGTCTCAGATATGCAGCAGCCTCTGGATTTATTGCAGCTGTCGCTTGTGATACACTTGATTTAGGCAATGAATCGGCATATGAGGATTTTTATAAAACACAGGCTGATTATTGCCTGGGTGACAATCCTCTTGACCAAAGTTTTGTAGTAGGTTATGGAAATAACGCTCCTAAAAACGCTCACCACAGAACTGCCCATGCTTCATGGAACAATGAGCTTTCCAATCCAACTAACAATAGACATATACTTTATGGCGCACTTGTAGGCGGTCCTGATGGTTCGGGAAATTATGTTGATGACAGACAGAACTTTGTAAATAACGAAGTTGCTTGTGATTACAATGCAGGTTTTACCGGACTCATGGCGAAGATGACAGACAAATACGGTGGAAAGACAGTACCTAATTTTCCAGAGCCGGAAGAACGTGATGATGAATTTTATGTTGAGGCTCAAATCAAACAAAGCAGCAGCAGCGGCGTTTCACTTAGCCTTAAATTTACAAATCATACAGCATGGCCGGCAAGAGTTGTAGATAATATGTCTTATCGTTATTATTTCGATGTTTCAGAAGTTTTAGATGCTGGTTATAATGCATCTGATATTGTAGCACGTGTTGACCGTGACCAGGCTGCAATGTATGGTGAAGAATACAAGGCAGAGATTTCTCCTATAACTCAATATAAGGATAATATTTATTATATTGAAATAAAATATCCTAATGGTGAGGCTGTTTTGCCAATTTCTGAGGGCAGGCAGCAATGTGAAACTATGCTGGCACTTGTTTTCCCAAATTATCAATCGGGCTGGAATGCAGAAAACGACTATTCAAATCAGGATATTTTAAATTCAGAAGATCCTGTTAAGACTGATAAAATAACAGTTTATAATGACGGCAAACTTATATACGGTGTAGAACCGGACGGAACAAAGCCTGATGTTACAAATCCGCCAAAGCCTGAGAAAATAAAGGGCGATGTAAACCTTGATAATAAGGTGAGTGTTTCTGATGCTGTTGCACTGAATAAGTTTATAATAGGAGTTTCTAAACTTAACAAAAATGCTTATGACAATGCAGATTACAATTCAGATGGAAGAATAAATATATTTGACCTAAGCGGAATAAAGCAATTTTTACCTAAAAAGTAAGTCGAATAAAAATTTAAAAGGCTGTTGCAGAATTTTTGAACTGCAACAGCCTTTTTGTTGTTTTCATTTTATCTAGGGCGTGTTGACACTAAGCCTAAAACGCATCTTTTTGGCATAATTTTTCACATAGAAATTCTGATTAAAAATCTTAGTATCAATACGCCCTAAATGAAAAGCTATTATTTAAGATATTTGTGCTGTATAAAAAAAGTACGTCTTGATCATTGAAATCTATAAGGTTTTCTATGGCACTCTTGTGGATATATCTTATATCCACAAGAGTGATCTTGCTATAGTTATTCATCATAAGCGGAGCTATGCTGCTGCCGAATGAATCACGAAAAAGCACCAGTTCTCTATCAGTTTTAGCATATGGATTTTCTATAGTAATAAGCGGTTCTGAACCTGATAGAAACAGCTCATAAGGATCTTTTCCATTTGCCTTTTCAATGTTATAGATAACAGTTTCTTTAGGAGAGCCGGAAGCATAGCTTATTGTTATGCATTTTTCAAGAGTGTCATTTTCAAGGTATTTGATTTTATCAGGCTTGTGCGGCACGCCAAGTTGACCGTAGTATACTCCATAAAAAGGCTTAGAAAGTTCTTTGGTTTCAAATGGTGATATAAATTCATCGCCTTTTAGGTCTGCACTCATTTCTTCTGCAAGATAATCAGCTATATCTATTATGCATTCCTGTTTCCAGTGAGTGTCCGTTTCATAGTAATCATCTTTGCAGAGCAGGTCATATATCTCTATATATTTCATATACGGTGTTTTTTCACGCATTTTATCAGCTAGTGTTTTATAGTCTATAAGAGGTATTTTATTCTCATCTGAAATAAAATAATTCTTATCTGGAATTATAGACAAGTAAATATTGACATCAGTATTTTTCAGACAGCTTTCATATATTTGATTTAATTTTTCAGCTGCATTATCAAGACTTTTGTCATTCAGTGGATAATCTATTTTAGAGATATGCCCGTTTGATATAAACAGACCATTTGAATCCAGCTTATTAAACAGATAGAGTTCTGAGGCAGCCTTTGCTGTCCTAAATCTCTCACGGCAAGGGAACTGGTCTGCTGCATATGTTTCGTATTCTGACATAAAGTGTCCATTTAAAATGCTGTCAGCATTGGCTTTAGGAAATTGTGCAAGCATTCTGCGTTCGCTTTGTGAGAAGTCATCAGGAGCTTTTAATATACACCATAGGCTTATTGTAAGAATAAGTGATGAAATTAAAATCACTATAGATATATTTTTTATTTTTTCACTCATAGATATGCACCACCTTAAAGACTTAGGGCAACACCGTACAGAGCTGTAAAGCGAGCTTTGTGCGGTATTGTCTTAGAACCTAAAATAAAGAAACGGATTGAATGAGCCGTCTACAATGTACGATGTACATAGCAGTATAAGCAAAGCAAGAATTACAGGCTCAATTATAACAGCAGCTTTTGTAATGCTTATCTTTTTTAAGATCCACTTTGGAAATGGCGTTGCACCAATTATAGCAATGACTAAAACAACGAAATAACTTCGTATATAATAACTGTGTTCAGCTGTAATTATCGGCACCTTATTAAAGCCAAACATTTCGATAAGCTGTCTGACAGTGTTTTTTATATCCTCAGAACTGAATATCACAAAGCTTATTAAAACTGTAAGAATAACATATATATGACTTAATATCTTGTGCTTGTCAAGAAACCTTACGAGAAATAATTTTTCTATTATCAGAAATACTGCAAAATATAATCCCCATATTACAAAGTTCCATGATGCACCATGCCATAATCCTGTCAGCAGCCAGACTATAAGAATATTTCTAAGCCATTTTATTTTCCCTGTCCTATTGCCGCCAAGTGGGATATATACATAATCTCTAAACCATGAACCAAGAGATATATGCCATCTTCTCCAGAATTCAGTTATGCTTTTTGAGATATATGGATAATTAAAGTTTTTGCAAAAATCAAAGCCAAATATTTTTCCTATACCTATTGCCATATCACTGTAACCGGAAAAGTCAAAGTAAATCTGAAGTGCATATGAAACAGCAGAGATCCAAGAGAATATGATCGAATGTTGATGAGATGCGGAATAAGCACCGAATAATTCCCCAAGTGTATTTGCAATTAGTATCTTCTTTGAAAGACCTATTATAAAAAGCTTTATGCCAAGGGCTATATTTTCAATTGTATGACAGCGTTTCTTAAGCTGATTTTCTATATCTGTATAACGAACTATAGGACCTGCAACGAGCTGAGGAAAAAGCGATATATAAGCGGCAAGGTCGATGATATTTCTCTGAGCGTTGGCACTTTTTCTGTATACATCTATCTCATAGCTGATTATTTGAAATGTATAAAAGCTTATTCCTATAGGCAGCGATACATTGAGAGTTGGCATTTTCACACCTGTTGCTTTGCTTAAGTTTTCCAGCAGAAAGTCACTATATTTAAAAAATATAAGGAATGATAAGCATATAGATATTGATATGATCAGAAATATCTTTGACAGTGGCTTGCCGTGAAAACGTTCTATAAGAAGTCCGCTTATATAACTTAATATTATATCAATTGCCATCAAAATCACATATCTCGGTTCACCCCATGCATAAAAAATAAAGCTGGATATAAGAAGAATGATATTTTTAAGCTTTGCAGGCACTAGGAAATACAGTAAGACAACAGGAGGCAGGAAATAATATAAAAATGTTATACTTGAAAAAACCATTTATTTATATTTTACTCAAAATCTTTAGGACACATAATGAAGAAAACAGTATCATCTGAATGATCAGCTATCATCTCATCAGCTTCAGTACATATATTCCATCTGAGGTCTGCGTTATCTTTGAGCATTTGAGTGAACTCTTCCGCATTGCTGCTGTCTTCTAATTTAAAAACATATCCCACAAATGGTATAGAACCTATCATAGGTGAGAACATTATACCGTCTTTAAAGCCGGTTATCTCAGTGTTTCCAAATCCGGTAAGAAGTCCGTTTTCAACCGGAGTCTGAACTCCTTCGAATTGAATAATATCATTTGAAAGAATACTGTCAGCTAATTCTTCCAGATTTACAGATGGATTTTCATTAAGTGTTTCATGGAAGGAATCCAAAAGTGTTTGACCAACGCTTTTAGATTCAGAACTGTTGCTTTCAGATAATACAGTTTCGCTTGCCGATGTATCTGAAGAACTTGTATTTGATGAAGATGTGTTTTCATCAGTGTTGCATGAAGCTGTTAGTATAAAAATAAATGATAAGAGTACCAGACCCATTTTTTTATTTGTTTTCATAATGATGTATTCTCCTTTGCATTTTATTGATTTATATTGCTCCACCAACTAAACCTTGCCGTCAATATTTGTCAAAAATCAAATTTCTCTGCGTCTTCCTCCTCACCATACGGCAGTATGCTTTCGTCGTCATCCTTGATAAATTTGATTTTTTACCTCATCTTTTGGCAACGTTTAGTTGGTGGAGCAATAATATTTTGTGCGTATGATGATTTTTTATCCAGTTATTTGCTTAGAACTTGTTCTCATAATTTAAAAATGGGCTGCTGCAGAAATTTGAGCTGCAACAGCCTTTTTGTTGTTTTCATTAAATGATTAAAAAGTAAAATTAGGGGTCGTAGGGCGGTCGAGCTGTCGACAGCTCGTTTTACAGTAATGTTATACCGCTCTCTTTACATTTTTCAGTCATTTCATCAGGCCAGATAGATGCCTGAACTTCGCCTATATGAGCCTTTTCAAGCAGCAGCATACAAAGTCTTGACTGACCGATTCCGCCGCCTATAGTAAGCGGCAAAGTTCCGTTTGTGATCATTTTATGATACTCATATTTGTTTCTGTCCAGAGCGTCACATTCAGCAAGCTGTTTCTGAAGGGAGTCTTCATCAACACGAATACCCATAGATGATATTTCAATTGCACTTCCCAATACTTCGTCCCAGAAAAGCAAGTCGCCATTAAGTGACCAATCATCATAATCAGGAGCACGACCGTCATGTTTTTCACCGCTGTTAAGTTTGCCGCCTATTTGCATTACAAATACAGTGCCGTGTTCTTTTGCTATGATAGATTCACGTTCCTTTGGAGTTTTATCAGGATACATATCTTCAAGTTCCTGTGATGTAATAAAGAAAGGCGTATCACAAATTTTTGCCTTGAGCTGAGGATAACGCAGGCTTACCTTACGCTTTGTATTGTATATAGCCTTTACAATAGCCTTTACAGTATCTTTCAGTGTTTCGATATTTCTCTGCTCTCTTGTTATAACCTTTTCCCAATCCCATTGGTCAACAAATATAGAATGAACGTTATCTGTATCGTCATCACGTCTTATAGCGTTCATATCGGCATATATGCCTTCACCCGGCTGATATCCATAACGGTAAAGTGCCATACGCTTCCACTTTGCCAGTGATTGTACGACTTCACCGTCACCTTCGATTTCCTTTATAGAGAAGTCTACTTTTCTTTCAATTCCGTTTAAGTCATCATTTATACCACTGCCCTTTTGAACAATGAGCGGAGCTGTTACACGGTCGAGTATAAGAGCAAATGACAGAGCCTGTTGAAATACATCTTTAATGTATTTGATCGCATGCTGAGTCTGACGAAGTGTAAGTGCAGATGTGTAGCCTTCTGGGATATACAGGGATTTTGACATAAATATCATTCCTTTCGTGTTTTTAGGATCTGTCTATCGCTGTATTTTGTAAAGACAGATCCTTATATTTATAATTTTTATCGAATGCTGCCTACAGTTCTTGGGTAAAGGATAACATCACGGATATTTGATACGCCTGTAACATACATGATAAGACGTTCAAATCCGAGTCCAAATCCACCGTGAGGAACAGAGCCAAACTTTCTAAGGTCAAGATAGTCGCTGTAGAGATCAAGGTTCATACCTCTTGATTCCATTTCGCCAACGAGCTTATCATAATTTGCTTCACGTTCGCTTCCGCCTATAATTTCACCTACACCGGGTACAAGCAGGTCAACAGCGGCAACAGTCTTTCCATCTGGATTTTGCTTCATATAGAATGACTTGATAGCCTTTGGGTAATTCGTTACAAATACAGCTTTCTTGAATACCTTTTCGGAGATGTATCTTTCATGTTCTGTTTGTAAATCGCAACCCCATTCAACAGGATACTGGAACTTTTCTCCGGATTCTTGCAGTAAGCGTATAGCTTCAGTATAGTCGCAAACGCCGAATTCATGTGAAATGAGTTCTTCAAGACGATCTATAAGACCTTTTTCAAAGTGTGCGTCAAAGAATTTCATTTCTTCCTTGCAGGTATCAAGTACAGTACGGATAACATATTTTACCATGCTTTCAGCTTCTTCTATAATATCCGGAAGTTCTGCAAAAGCTATCTCCGGTTCAACGTGCCAGAATTCTGCAAGATGTTTAGGAGTGTTGCTGTTTTCAGCTCTAAAGCTTGGACCGAATGTATAGATCTTGCCCATAGCCATAGCAGCTACTTCGCCTTCAAGCTGACCGGAAACGCTAAGTCCTGCACGTCTGCCGAAGAAGTCATCTGAATAATATTCCTCTTCGTTTTTATATTCATTTGAGTAACCGATAGTTGTTACTTGAAACATTTCACCGGCACCTTCACAGTCACTGCCGGTGATAAGAGGAGTATTTACATATACAAAATTTCTATCCTGAAAATACTGATGAATCGCCTCTGCCATTACAGAACGTACACGCAAAACTGCATTGAAAGTATTTGTTCTTCCACGCAGGTGAGGCATAGTACGCAGAAATTCAAGAGTATGACGTTTTTTCTGGAGCGGATATTCAGCAGGACATTCACCAAGTACAGTGATTTCTTCCGCATTGATCTCAACTGAACCATGCTGGTCTTCAACAAGTTTTCCAACTACCTTTAAAGATGTTCCCAGATGGAGTGCATCTTCATATTCAATATCAGTAGACTTGTCGATAACTATTTGGAGATGATTTAAAGCAGTACCGTCATTGAGTGCGATGAAAGCCATAGTCTTTGAGTTCCTTGCTGTTCTCACCCAACCACATACAGTAACGCTCTGACCGATATAATTTTTATCGGTAAAAATGTTTTTAATATCAATATGCTTCATATTTAAATTCCTTTCATAAATAAAATAATCCCGTCCTGAATAAAACATCAGGACGGGATATAATATCCGTGGTGCCACCTGAATTACCGTAAATAACTAAACAATACAAGAATTAAAATACGGTCACTCTTGCGTTCACATACATGAACGTTCCGTTTAACGCACGGCAACGTCTTACCTACTAGACTAAATAATATATTATAAAGCGTTCAGTTTGCTGCTCGGAAGTGTTATTCGCAAAGGCTCTGATGTATGATTCACACTATCTCATACTCACTGAAAACGAATTCCCATGTTACTTATCTTCGTCAAGGCATTTATCATCGGTATAGAAATAATTATATCATTCAAGTTCTGTATTGTCAAGGCTTTTTTGAAAAATTATATGCAAGTGAACTGCATAAATTTATTAAAGCAGCTCTGAAAGCTCATCAACAAGATTGCTGAAGAGCTTGAGTGCGTCCTCAATAGGCTGAGGTGATGTCATATCAACGCCAGCGATTTTAAGAAGGGATATAGGATCTTTTGACGAGCCGCCTTTAAGGAAGCTGATATAATCATCAACAGCTGGTTTGCCTTCTTTTAATATTCGGTTGGACAGTGCTATTGCAGCAGAGAATCCAGTTGCATATTGATATACATAGAATTCATTGTAGAAGTGAGGTATTCTAAGCCATTCCAAAGCTATCTCATCATCTATAAGCATATCATTGCCAAAGTAATCTTTATTTAGATTTCTATATATTTCACAAAGAGCCTCTGTTGTAAGTGCTTTGCCGGATGCATAAAGCTCATGTGCAGCTTTTTCAAATTCAGCAAACATCGTCTGTCTGTATAGAGTTCCCTTAAACTGGTCGATAAAATGATTTATAAGATATGCTTTTTCACGTTTATCAGAGCTTTTGGATAACATATATCGCATAAGGAGAGCTTCATTACAAGTAGAAGCTACTTCGGCTACAAAGATTTTATATCCGGCATAGGTATACGGCTGTGTTTCATTGGAGTACATAGAATGAAGAGCATGACCCATTTCGTGAACAAGAGTAAATACATCATCAAGGTTGCCTTGGAAATTCATAAGAACATATGGGTGAGTTCCATATGCACCCCACGAGTATGCTCCGCTGCATTTGCCGATGTTTTCATATACATCTATCCATCTGTTTGAAAATCCCTCTTCAAGTCGTCTAAGGTAATCTTCTCCCATAGGTGCAAGTCCTTTGCGAGCCATGTCCTTGGCTTCTTCAAATGTAAATTTCTTGTTATAATCTGGTACGAGTGAAACATAGTTATCATAGAAATGATGTTCTGAAACGTTAAGCACTCTTTTTCTTAGAGAAATATATTTATGCATAGCAGGCAGGTTTTCTCTTACTGTTTTGATGAGATTATCATAAACGGAGAGCGGTATCTCATTCTGAGAAAGCGACATTTCCAGAGTTGAAGAATATTTTCTTACATTAGAATAAAATCTTGCTTTTTTTATACTTGCAGCATATGACGTGCCTATAGTATTTTTAAATTGACCGTATATCTCATAGAACCGCTCAAATGCATTTTTTCTTACATCTCTGTCTGTAGATTCCATAAAGTTTATAAAACGTTCCGATGTAAGTTCTATCATTTTACCGTCGGAATCTTTTATTTCGCCAAATTTAAGATCAGCGTCATTCAGCATACTGAAAATATCATCTGCGGCAGATGCCATTTCGCTTGACTTTGCAACTATCAATTCCTCGGCAGGTGAGAGTGTATGTTCTTTTCTTTTAAGAATACGCTCAAGCAAAAGATGATACTTTGAAAGCAGATTATCATTTATATATGCGATTATTTGTTCTTCTGATAGAGATAAAAGTTCAGGTTCAAAGAAAGATGCCGCTTCAGCAAGATTTACAGCAAGACTTTGCATTCTTGTACAATAGCCTTGATATTTTGAAATATTCATATCTTCATGAAGGTGCATATTTGCATACACATAAATAGTTTCAAAAATTTGTTCTGCCTCTTCAAGTTTTGTAAAAAATGCAAGGATCACATCAGCACCTTCTGAAAGTCTGCCATTGAATTCAGAAACTTCTGATAAGAGATTTTGTACTGTTTTAAATTGTTCTTCAAATATATCATCTGATTTGCAAAGGTCTTGCAGATTCCATGTATATTCTGCCGGAACTTCGCAACGATTCATAGGCTTGCCATTGTTCATAATGTTTCTCCTCCTGTTATTAAATAAATTATATTATATATTATACCATGATTTAAATAAAAATACAATAAATAAAAATGTAATATTAGAAGTACTACAATTATATAAAAAATACGCTTAAAAAAGCAGTTGCAATTTAATGCCAGATGTGTTATAATAAAAGTTAAATTTAATATAATTAGAAAGAAGTGTTTGATATGACAAAAATTCATATTTTTTCCGGTTTTTTAGGTGCTGGTAAAACTACGCTTATTAAAAAGCTTATTGCTGAAAGTTATGCTGGTGAGAAGGTAGTTCTCATTGAGAATGAATTTGGTGAAATTGGTATTGACGGAGGATTTTTACAAGATGCAGGAGTTGCTGTAACTGAAATGAACAGCGGCTGTATTTGCTGTAGTCTTGTTGGCGATTTTGGAAAAGCTCTTGCACAGGTTCTTGAGGAATATCACCCTGATCGTATACTCATTGAACCATCAGGTGTAGGAAAACTCAGTGATGTTGTACGTGCTGTTAACAATATTGATATAGAGGGTGCTTGTCTTGAAGGCAGTGTCACTGTTGTTGATGCAAAGAAGTGCAAGATGTATCAGAAGAACTTTTATCTCATATTAAAGAAATGATTCAGCTCGAACATGGAATTCAAGTTGACGGTAGTAAGTATTTAATATTACTAAAAGATGAAGATGCTGATAAGTTAGAGCAAAAATGGGATGAATATATCGAAATTAAGGCATTATATGTATCAAGAAATGTGCTTTTCACCACTAAACAAAATACTCTTTTTAAAAATATTGAAATACATATTATTCCGGATGATTACTTTAAGTTTGAATTACAGGAGGTGGGTGAAGCATGGTAAATTCAGGATTATCAATTAACCTAT
The DNA here is from genome assembly GCA_937907215.1 of uncultured Ruminococcus sp. GTDB lineage: Bacteria > Bacillota > Clostridia > Oscillospirales > Ruminococcaceae > Ruminococcus_C. The sequence goes on along the minus strand of CALESG010000075.1, from coordinate 154 downwards.
TCGATTTTCAAGAGCAAGCAATTATGAAATTAATTGATCTTACATCAAAAGCAGATAGTAAGCAAACAATTGTAATGAAAGCACCTACCGGTTCCGGTAAAACGATTATACTTATTGATTATATTGATACATATTTAACTAATATCAGCGATAA
>CALESG010000074.1 GCA_937907215.1 uncultured Ruminococcus sp. | reverse complement strand
AAACGATATTCATGAGCTTCGATTTGAAAAAGCAGCTTTTGGTTACAAGCAGGAGGATATTGATGAATTCCTTACTCAGCTTGAACATGAACTTGAATTGAATCAGCAGGAACTTGAAGATAGCAATAACAAACTTCAGGTTTTAGCTGACAAAGTTCGTGAGTATATGCGTGATGAAGATGCACTTAAAGATGCTCTTCTTGGTGCTCAGCGTCAGGGTCATCAGATAATAGCAGAAGCTAACGAGCGTGCTGATGAAATCATTGCAGAAGCCAAAAGAAAGGCTGATGAAATGATGGATGAGGTTACAATTCAGCATGATGCACTTCTGAAGAAGAATCAGGAAGAGGTTGCAGCCGCTCATGAGCAGCTTGTAGATGCAAGAAAGAAAGTGGCAGATTTTAAAAAGGCTCTTTTCGATATGTACAAAGAACATTTAGAAGTTCTTTCTGCAATGCCAGAAGAGGATGATTTAGATTTTGCAGCTGATTACAACAGTGCAGCAAGTGTATCATCTAAAATATTAGATGAAGATGAAAAAGAAGAAACTATTACAGCTTCTCCATCAAAGAGCGATCCATTTGCAACCACACAGTTTTCTGCAAAGACTATTCAAGGTGCATATGAACGCAGTTTCATTGATGAAGAAGACTAATAACATTTTTGATGGAAAGGAGGGTTTCTCGCTTTTGGCGTGAAACCGATTCGATAGATATGGCACAGGATTATAATACGACCTTAAATTTACCTAAAACAAATTTCCCTATGCGTGGTAATCTTCCTAAAAGAGAACCAGATATTCTTCAGAAATGGGAAGATTCCAATCTTTATGAAAAGATGATTGCAAGAAATGAAGGCAAACCTAAGTTTATTTTGCATGATGGTCCACCATACGCAAATGGTGAGATACATCTTGGTACAGCTCTTAACAAGACACTTAAGGATATTATTGTAAAGCAAAAGAACATGAATGGTTATTGTGCTCCATATGTTCCAGGTTGGGATACACATGGTTTGCCTATTGAACTCAAGGCTCTCAAAGCAAATGGTGCTGATAAAAATGCTATTTCGCCTGTAGAGTTAAGACGTCACTGCAAAAACTTTGCAATGTCACATGTTCAAAATCAAATGAAACAGTTTAAGCGTCTGGGAAGTCTTGGTCATTATTGTGACCCGTACTTAACACTTAAGCCTGAATATGAAGCACGACAGGTTGAAGTATTCGGCGAAATGGCTAAAAGAGGCTATATGTATAAAGGTCTTAAGCCGGTTTATTGGTGTCCAGATTGTAATACTGCTCTTGCAGAAGCTGAAATTGAATATGAAAATGATCCGTGCTATTCTATTTATGTTAAGTTTAATGTAACAGATGACAAGGGTGTATTTGGTGCATTTAATATTCCTCTTGATAAAGTATTCTTTGTAATTTGGACTACTACTACATGGACAATTCCTGGCAACCTTGCAATTTGTGTTGGTCCTGATTATGAATATACACTTGTTAAAGTCGGCGATGAATATTACTGCATGGCTCTTGAACTTGTTGCTTCAACTATGAAGGCAGCTGGCATTACTGATTATGAAACAGTAGGTTCATTCTTTGGACGTGACCTTGAAAATATTATAACAAAGCATCCGCTTTATGATAGAATTTCTAAGGTTATTGTTGGTGATCATGTTACTCTTGAAAGCGGTACAGGCTGCGTCCATACTGCTCCTGGTTATGGTGTTGAGGACTTTGAAGTTTGCAAGAATTATGATGATATTGGAATTATCGTATGTGTTGATGCAAAGGGCCTTCAGACTGAAGAAGCTGGAGAATTTGCAGGTCTTAATACTGATGAAGCGAATAAAGCCATTGCCGCTAAACTCACTGAACTCGGTGCAATGCTTGCTACCGAGAAGATCGTCCATCAGTATCCACACTGTTGGAGATGCCATAAGCCTATAATTTATCGTGCAACTGAACAGTGGTTCTGCTCTGTAAACGACTTTAAAGATGAGGCTGTTAAGGCTATTGAAGGTGTTAAATGGATACCTGGCTGGGGTGAAGACCGTATAAAAGGTATGGTTCGTGACAGAAGTGACTGGTGTATTTCACGTCAGCGTACATGGGGTGTTCCTATCCCAATTATTTACTGTGCAGACTGCGGCAAGCCTATTGTAAATGACACAACTATTAAAAATATAGCTGACCTCTTCCGTAAAGAAGGTGCTGATGCATGGTTTGACAGTGGCGTTTCTCATAGTGCTGTTATGGAACAGTATGATTGTCTTAGCTGGCCGGCTGATCTTTACCTTGAAGGTGCCGATCAATATAGAGGTTGGTTCCAGTCATCACTCCTTACATCAGTTGTATACAAAGGTGCTGCACCTTATAAAGCTGTATGTACTCACGGATGGGTAGTTATGGAGAAGGCAGAAAACAATCCAAGTCACTTGGAAATGGTATTATGCCTGATGAAATTATCAATCAATATGGTGCAGATATTTTAAGACTTTGGGTTGCTTCGTCTGACTATCATTCTGATATTAGAATTTCTAATGAAATCTTAAAACAGCTCTCCGATGCTTATAAAAAAATCAGAAATACTGCACGTTATATTCTTGGAAATCTTGGCAACGGCGATGGATTCAATCCTGATACTGACTGTGTATCTGATGATGAACTTCAGGAAATTGATCGTTGGGCTTTACTGAAGCTTGATGCACTTATGGACAAAGTGGAAAATGGTTACAACTCATTTGATTTCCATGTTGTTTTCCATAGTATTCATAATTTCTGTACAACTGATATGTCCAACTTTTACCTTGATATAATTAAGGATAGACTCTACTGTGAGCCAATTGATTCTGTTGCAAGACGTGCTGCACAGACTGCTATATATCGTATACTCAGTGCTATCACACGCATGATTGCTCCTATTCTTTCATTTACTGCTGAAGAAATATGGAGTTTTATGCCGCATTCATCTACTGATAATACTGAAAGTGTATTTATGAATGATATGCCTAAGAAGTCTGGACTTACTGCTTCTGATGAATTTACTGCTAAGTGGAATTTGATTTATCAGACACGTATGGATGTAAATAAGGTTCTGGAAGAAAAGCGTAATGAAAAGCTTATCGGTAAATCTCTTGAAGCTTCTGTTACAATTGCTGTAGCTGATGATGCTTCATATGAAATACTGTCTAATGATTCAGAACTTTTAAAGACTATACTCATTGTATCTTCTGTAACAATTACTCGTTCTGCTGCTGAAGAGGTTGTATATACTGTAACTAAGGCTGAAGGTGAAAAGTGTGAACGTTGCTGGATCTATTCTACAAGCGTAGGTACCGATCCAAATCATAAGACACTTTGTGCACGTTGTGCAGGCGTAGTAAAGTAATAAGAATTAAACAGCCTGTCGTTTTTCGGCAGGCTGTAATCTTAATGCAGTATAGCAGATTTTTTAAGTAAAATCATAAGATACATTTAAATATAATTTTGCTGTATTGCTGTTAATGAGAAAGGAGATAAATTTGCTTATTTTTTCTCTAATTGCTGCTGCAATTCTTATAGGCATCGATCAGCTTATAAAATTATGGGCTGTAGGAACATTGCAGGAACAGGGGACTATTCCATTTTTGCATATAGGCAATTTTGAAATACTTGATCTTACTTATCTTGAGAATAACGGTGCAGTCTTTGGAAGCTTTGCAGGAATGAGATGGTTTCTTATAGGTATAGTAAGCGTTATGTTATTGATTTGCCTTTGGGGAATAATTCATTATAGGAACCATTCAAAACTATTAAGCATAAGTCTTTCCCTAATTTTTGCAGGTGGAATAGGAAACCTAATAGACAGAATATTCCGTGATGGTCGTGTTATAGATTACATTGAAGTCAAGCTTTTTCACTTTGCAATATTTAATTTTGCTGACTGCTGTGTTGTTATAGGAATTGTATTGTTTATTTTTTATGTGCTTTTTAGTGATACGAAAAAAAACAATTCAAATAATAAAAACATAGCAGATGGTTCATCAGAAAAAGAGGAGGAAAGGGAAAATGCCTGACCTCATAACCCTGACTATTCCAAAAGAAGCGTCCGGTGAGCGATTGGATAAATGGCTTTCTCTTCAGGAAACACTTGGACTTACACGTTCTGCTGTACAGTCATGTATAAAAGAACAAAAGGTTTTGGTCGATGGAAATCCTGTTAATAAAAACTACAGAGTCGATGTTGGCAAAATTGTAACTATTGAAGTGCCAGAGCCTATTCCTTTAGAACTTGTACCTGAAAATATTCCTATTGACATAATTTATGAAGATGATGATATTTTGGTTGTTAATAAACCCAAAGGAATGGTTGTTCACCCGGCACCTGGTAATTATACGGGTACGCTTGTTCATGCACTTTTATATCATTGTGGTGATAGACTTTCAGGTATAAATGGTGTTATACGTCCTGGAATTGTACATAGGATAGATAAGCTTACAAGCGGATTGCTCATGGTTGCTAAGAACGATGCTGCTCACATTGGACTTTCGGCTCAGATCGAAGCTCATACATTCACAAGAGAATATCATGCTGTATGTATTGGTCATATGAAAGATCAGTCTGGAACAATAAATGCTCCAATAGGACGTCATCCTGTTGACAGAAAGAAGATGGCGGTTACTTATAAAAATAGTAAACCAGCAATTACACATTATGAAGTGTTAGAAGAATATAAAGGTTATTCTTATTTAAAGCTTCGATTGGAAACAGGCCGTACTCATCAGATACGTGTTCATCTTTCAAGCATAGGTCATCCTATACTTGGTGATGATGTTTATGGAAAACCGTTTAAGGGAATTGATGGTCAATGCCTTCATGCTGCACGACTTGGGTTTATTCATCCTACAAGCCATGAATATATGGAATTTACAAGTACCTTGCCAGATTATTTTGAAGAGGTGCTTAGAAAAATAAGTCTTAGGTAAAAGGAGAATTCTATGTTTGAATCAATAGATAAAGTTTATCTTATGACAGATTTAGATGGCACACTTCTTACAACAGATAAGAAAATATCACCTGTTGATTTTGAGGCAATTGAAAGGTTTAGAAGCAGAGGTGGTAAATTTGCATTTGCAACAGGAAGAACACTTCAGTCGGCAATGCAATATGTTTCTGCTTTAAAAATTGATATGCCCATAATAATGTACAATGGAGCATGTATATATGATCCTATTTCTAAAAAAATACTTTATTCCTGTATGTTGCCAGATAATGCATATGATTTTACATTGGAGATTTTTAGAGAGTTTCCAGAAGTGGGAGCTGAAATTCTTACACCAGACGGAACTTATATTATAAAGCAAAATTCATATGAGAAAAAACACGCTGATTATTGCAGCAATCCAATTTTTTGCAGTATTGATGATGTAAAAAGAGGTTGTTGGCTTAAAGTTCTATTTGCAATGAGTCCACAGGATATTGACAGGCTTAAAGAATTTGCTGATAAGAGAAATTTCAAAGACGTGTCATTTATACGTTCGGAAAATATCTTTTATGAAATGATGCCAAAAAATGTTTCAAAGGGAAGTGCTCTTAATGAGTGCCGAAAAATTTTGAATATGAAAGATATAACATTTGCTGCGGCAGGTGATTATGATAATGATTTGGAGCTTTTAAAAAATGCCGATTTCGGTGCAGCTCCTGCAAATGCTCAAGATTGTATAAAAACGGCTGCTGATTATGTCATGAAAGCTTCATGTGATGAAGGTGCAATTGCCGAGCTTATTTCAGTTATTGAATCCAAAATTAAAAAAATGGAGGTATTATAATGGATGCTACAACAAAAAAACAGCTACAGACTATTGCCTGTAAGGTGCGTATGGGTGTTATTGAAGGAACATTCAACGCAAAATCAGGTCACCCGGGTGGTTCACTTTCGATAAGTGATCTTCTTACATATCTCTACTTTGCTAAAATGCATGTAGACCCATCACAGCCTGAAATGACTGATCGTGACAGATTAGTTCTTTCAAAAGGACATTGCGCACCAGCACTTTACTCGGTACTTGCACAGCGTGGATTTTTTTCCTATGATGAACTAAAATCACTTCGTCATATTGGTGCTATGCTGCAGGGTCATCCTTGCATACACACTCCTGGCGTTGACATGTCCAGCGGTTCTCTTGGTCAAGGTATATCAGCTGCATGTGGAATGGCTTTAGCTGGAAAACTTGATAATGCTGCATATAAGGTTTATACTGTTCTTGGTGATGGTGAAGTAGAAGAAGGTCAAGTATGGGAAGCAGCTATGTTTGCATCTCATTATAAGCTTGATAATCTTATTGCAATTGTTGACAATAACGGACTTCAGATAGATGGCCCTATTAGTGAGGTATGTTCTCCCGAACCTATAACAGATAAATTCGCTGCATTTGGCTGGCACGTAATAACAATGGATGCACACGATTTTGACTCAATTGAATCTGCATTTGATGAAGCTGAAACAATAGTAGGAAAGCCTGTAGCTATTATTCAAAAAAGCGTAAAGGGCAAAGGTGTTTCATACATGGAAAATCAGGTAGGCTGGCACGGCAAAGCACCAAACAAGGAAGAATACGAACAGGCAATGGCAGAGCTAAATGCAAAGCTCAGTGAACTGGAGGGTTAAATATATGGCAGATGTAATTAAAAAGGCAACCAGAGAAAGTTATGGTGAGGTTTTAGTTGAATTAGCTGAAGAATATCCTAATCTTATTGTTTTGGATGCTGATTTAGCAGCTGCAACAAAGACTAGTATTTTCAAAAAAGCATATCCGGAAAAATTCTTTGACTGCGGCATTGCTGAAGCAAATATGATGGGAGTTGCAGCTGGTCTTGCAACAGCCGGAAAAATTCCATTTGCAAGTACTTTTGCAATGTTTGCCGCTGGAAGAGCATATGAGATCGTTAGAAATTCCATTGGTTATCCTCATTTGAATGTAAAAATTGGTGCTACACACGCCGGTATTTCTGTAGGTGAAGATGGCGCTACACATCAATGCAATGAAGATATTGCTCTTATGCGTACAATTCCGGGAATGACTATTATAAATCCAGCTGATGATGTTGAAGCAAAGGCTGCTGTAAGAGCCGCTGTTGAAATAGACGGACCGGTATATCTGCGTTTCGGCAGACTTGCAGCTCCTGTATTTAATGATACTGAAAATTATAAGTTCGAGCTTGGCAAAGGAATCACTTTGAAAAATGGAACTGATGTAACTATTGTTGCTACAGGCTTGATGGTTTCTGAGGCAATAGAAGCTGCAAAGCAGCTGGAAGCTGATGGAATCAATGCAAGAGTTATCAATATTCATACAATAAAGCCACTGGATAAGGATATTATCTGTAAGGCGGCGGCTGAAACAGGTCTTATTGTAACTGTAGAAGAGCATAGTGTTATTGGCGGTCTTGGAAGTGCTGTAGCAGAAGCTGTTACAGAATGCACTCCTGTTCCGGTTATTAAGATTGGCGTTAATGATGAATATGGTCATTCTGGTCCGGCTGTAGACCTTTTGAAAGAATTTGGTCTTTGTGCTGATAATATTGCAGCTGTAGTTAAAAAGGCTGTAGCTGAGAAGAAGTAATATATTTTTTAAGTCACTTTTAATGCTTATATTAAAAGTGACTTTTGATTTAATTGTTATATGAAGGATAAACTCAGAATTTGAAAGTGAGATCAGATTTTATGAAAGAAAATAAATTAGAAAATTTAATATGGATTATATTTGCCAGTATGGGAGCAATATTTGTTATAATTGGATTAGTTATTTTTTCAAATGTTTTTAACTATACAAATAAAGTAGATACAGTAGGAACTATTACAGAAATATCATCGTATAGAAATACTAATCATAATAGAAATCACGAAGTATATGTTTCGTATACTGTTGAAGGAAAAGAATATGAATCAATATTAAATAGTTATTCTTCTAGTTTTTATGAAGGTAAAGAAATAGAAATATATTATGACAAAGATAATCCAAGCAAAATAGGTGTGAAATCTTTAGATTTATTATTTTTAATATTTCCTGGAATTGGACTTATTTTTATAATAATAGGGGGAACAGGAATATTAGTAAAAATTAATAAGAAAAGGTTAGAAAAAAGATTGAAGGAAAATGGAGAATTAATATATGCGAACTATATTGAAACAGTTTTAAATACTTCATACCGAGTAAATGGAAGACACCCATATAATATTATTTGTGAATGGAACAATCCATTAGATGGTAATAAATATATATTTAAAAGTAAAAATATTTGGATAAATCCAGAAAACATAATAGAGGAAAAAAATATACAACAATTCCCTGTATATATTGACAATAATAAAAAGAAATATACCATTGATATAGAGATTTTGACAGAAAATATAGTAGATTTAAGATAAGAAAGCAAAACACAAATTACAATTTATAATAGCATGCTTTATTTTACGGAATACTATTTTTGATAAGAGCGTAAAATGTAGATTTATAATAAGTTATCGTATTTCTGCATATGCTTTATGTGGAGGCGGTGAGAATGATATGCAGCTTAACTGAGATAAAGGATAAGGATATTATCAATGTTAAAAGCGGTGAGAATCTGGGGTATGCAGATGATATATGTCTTGATACAAAGACAGCAGCTGTAACAGGTCTTGTAATTTATGGAAAGCCACGTTACTTCGGAATATTTGGTGCAAGAGAGAAAAATATTATAGGGTATGAACATATACGCCTTATAGGAAAAGACGTAATTCTTGTTGAATTGACAAAAGCTTCTGATTTGTATAGTATAGATAAAATGTATCGTGATAATGTTTGAAAAAATTGTTTGCACAGAGCACTTGTTTCTCTTGCAAAAAAAAGTAGAATGTGTTATAATAATTAGGCAATTCGCACGTTCGACTTTTGTGTGTTGGTGCTTAAAATTGTGAGTTGCACATAAGTAGGGTCGAGCGGAGGGCAAAAAACCAATATTTTTAGGAGGACTACACAATGGGCGTAGTATCAATGAAACAGCTCCTTGAAGCTGGCGTACATTTTGGTCATCAGACAAGAAGATGGAACCCGAAGATGGCACAGTACATCTTCACAGAAAGAAATGGTATTTATATCATCGATTTGCAGAAGACAGTAAAGAAGCTTGACGAAGCTTATATGTTCATCCGTGATATTTCAGCACAGGGTGAATCTGTACTGTTTGTAGGTACAAAGAAGCAGGCAGGCGATTCCATTAAGGAAGAGGCTGTACGTGCAGGTGCTTATTATGTAAACGCACGTTGGCTGGGTGGTATGATGACAAACTTCACAACTATCCAGAGAAGAATCAAGAGATTAGAACAGCTCCATGAAATGGAAAACGATGGAACATTTAACCTTCTGCCTAAGAAGGAAGTTGGTAAGCTCCAGCTTGAAATTGAGAAGCTTGAAAAGTTCCTTGGTGGTATCAAGGAAATGAAGAAGCTTCCTGGTGCATTATTTATCGTTGACCCACGAAAGGAAAGAATCGCTGTTGCAGAAGCTAAGAAGCTGAACATACCGATCGTTGCTATCGTAGATACAAACTGCGATCCTGATGAGATTGATTATGTAATTCCGGGTAATGACGATGCTATCCGTGCAGTACGTCTGATTGCTGGCGTAATGGCTGATGCTATTATCGAAGGCAGACAGGGTACTGATGCTGCTGAGGAAGCTGCTACAGAAGAAGTTGCCGCTGAGGAAGCTGCTGCTGAATAAGACTTTAAACCCGAATATGTAAATGCTCATATTCGGGTTTTTCTGAATAAATTTATATACAGGAGGAAATTAAAATGGCAAATATTTCTGCTAAAGATGTAAATGAACTGCGTAAAATGACAGGCGTAGGTATGATGGATTGCAAGAAGGCTCTTATGGAAACTGACGGCAATGTAGATAAGGCAATCGAACTGCTTCGTGAAAAAGGACTGGCTAACCAGGCAAAGAAGGCTGATAGAGTTGCTGCTGAAGGTATGGTAGTAGCTAAGGTTAATGCTGACAATACAATTGGTGCTGTAGTAGAAGTTAACTCTGAAACAGACTTCGTTGCAAATACTGATGAATTCAAAGCTTTTGTAAATTCAGTTGCTGATACAATTATTGAAAAGAATCCTGCTGACATTGACGCTCTTAAAGCTTGTACAATTTCAGGAGGCACAATGACAGTTGAAGAAGCTCTTCAGGAACTGTTCCTGAAGATTCGTGAAAATCTCCAGATTCGTCGTTTTGTTCGTCTGGAAGGTATCCTTGTTCCTTATATTCACGGCGGCGGCAAGATCGGCGTTATGGTTAAGGCTGAAGCTCCAGAAGCTACAGAGGGTGTTCTTACAGCTGCTAAGGACTGTGCTCTTCAGGTTGCAGCAATGAATCCTCCTTACCTTTGCAGAGAAGATGTTCCAGCATCTGTTCTTGAAGAAGAAAAGAAGATCATTCTGGCTCAGATGGCTGAAGATCCTAAAATGTCTTCTAAGCCTGATCAGGTTAAGGAAAAGATCGCTGCTGGTAAGGTTGGTAAGTATTATTCTGAAAACTGCCTGCTTGAGCAGACATTCGTTAAGGATAGTTCTATGAACGTTCAGCAGTATGTTGACAGCATCGCTAAGGGTGCTAAGATCGTTGAATTCATTCGCTATGAGCGTGGTGAAGGCATCGAGAAGAGAGTTGACAATTTTGCTGATGAGATTGCAAGCATGATCAAGTAAGATTTAATTTAGTAATTATAAGTCCGCTTTTGGTAATTTTACTGAAAGCGGATTTATTATTTACATATAGTCCTTTACAGAAATAACAAAAAACTTTTATTTTTTTAATGCAAACTCATGAAAGAGAGATAAATATGAATGATCAGTTTATTAAAAAGATAGATGTTGATTGGTCGAAAATTAGTATAAACAGTTATTTGAAAAGAATAAATTCAATAAAAAATATGAATACATTGGTTTTCAATAAACCTATTACATTTTTCGTTGGAGAAAATGGAAGCGGAAAGTCCACTTTATTAGAAGCAATTGCTGTAGAATATGGTTTCAATCCGGAAGGCGGAACTAAGAATTATCATTTTTCAACGTATGATTCTCATTCTGAACTGTGCAATGCAATTAGAATTACAAAAGGCATATGCAGACCCAAATGTGGATATTTTCTTAGAGCAGAAAGTTTTTATAATGTAGCAACAAAAGAAGAAGAATATGCAGATATTGCCCATCCTTCAGAAAAATATCATGAGAGATCTCATGGCGAAAGTTTTTTGTCAGTTGCACAAAATTATATGAAATCCAATGGCATTTATATTTTTGATGAGCCAGAAGCAGCGTTGTCCCCACAAAGACAATTAACATTATTAATTGATATATATATGTGTTCAAAAAAAGGATCACAATTTATAATAGCAACACATTCTCCCATATTATTGGGAATACCAAATGCCGATATATATAGTTTTAACGATGAAGAAATACATCTTTGTAAATATGAAGAAACAGATAGTTATGTTATAACAGAAATGTTTATCAATAATCGAAATAATTTACTTCATAAATTATTGAATGAAAAAGATGGTTTTTATAATAATAAATAATATAGTATTTTTATTTTTACTTATTTATTATTATAAATATGTCAATTGCGTATTTTTTTATTTACGCAAAATCACTTTACATTTCATGAAAAATAGGGTAAAATAATAATATTATTAAGTATGTTGGGAGAATTTACAAATGACTGAATTAGAGAAAATGTTAAAAGGCAAAATATATGATTCATCTGACAGTTTATTGGATTTTCAAAGAAAAAAGGCTCATAGATTATCAAAGGATTATAATGATACCTATGACGATGAAGAAAAAAAACGCTTTGAAATTATGAAGGAACTTATTCCTGATATGGGAAAAGGAACATATATTCAAGGTCCAATTCAAGTTGACTATGGAACAAACACAAAATTTGGTGAAAATTGCTACGCAAATTTCAATTTAGTTATTTTGGATACCTGTCCTGTAACAATAGGGAATAATGTGTTTTTTGGTCCTAACTGTACACTTGCGACACCAATTCATCCGTTGTTGTCAGAAGAACGTAAAATTAAATATAAAGAAGATGGAACAATGTATGATCTTGAATATGCCAAACCTATTATAATAGAAGATGATTGTTGGATCGCTTCTAATGTAACCATTTGCGGTGGTGTCAAAATAAATAAAGGTGTTGTAATAGGTGCAGGTAGTGTTGTTACTAAAGATATACCAGAAGGTGTATTTGCTGCCGGTAATCCTTGCAGAGTAATTAGAAAAATAACAAAAGACGATTCTATAAATTTAAAATCCGAGCTGTTTTGAATAATTATTTCTACTTCACAAATCGATGTTAAATCAACGTTTGCATAATATATATACAATATTTTATATGTATATCTTCTTTTTCATTTATTTACGAAAAATCACTTTACATTTTATGAAAAATAGTGTAAAATAATATAGGCAGTGTAGTGTGTAATTATGCACACATAAATTACCTAATCTACATCGAAAGGACGAACAAAAATGGAACTTAAATATAAACGTGTTGTATTAAAGCTGAGTGGTGAGGCTCTTGCTGGTGAAAAGAAGACAGGTCTTGATTTTGACGTGATAAACAAAATCTGTACAAGCATAAAAAAATGCGTTGATGCTGGCGCTCAGATCGGTATCGTTGTAGGCGGAGGAAATTTCTGGAGAGGCAGATCTTCTGGAAATATGGATCGTACTCGTGCAGATCATATCGGTATGCTTGCTACCACTATGAATGCATTGGCTGTTGCAGATTCTCTTGAATCACTCGGTGTAGAGGTGCGTGTGCAGACAGCAATTTCCATGCAGGCAATTGCTGAACCTTATATCCGCAATCGTGCTATACGTCACATGGATAAAGGTAGAGTTGTAATTTTTGGCTGCGGTACAGGAAGCCCGTTTTTCTCAACAGATACTGCCGCAACCCTCCGTGCAGTAGAAATTGAAGCTGATATACTATTGAAAGCAACTCTTGTTGATGGTGTTTATGACAAAGATCCACACAAATATTCAGATGCTGTTAAGTATGAAACAATTACATTCAGCGATGTTTTAGGAAGTGCTTTGGCAGTAATGGACAGTACAGCAGCATCTATGTGCCGTGATAATCAGATGCCTATGTTGGTATTTGATCTTAGTCGTCCTGATAATATCTATGATGCTATAATGGGCAAGCCGGTAGGCACTGTTGTAGCTGAAGAAAATGAAGCATAATTTAATTTTGAAAGGAACTTAAAAACTATGAAAACAGTAATGAAAGAAACAGAAGAAAAAATGCAGAAAACCATCACACGTCTTGACAAGGATTTAGCAGCTATCCGTGCAGGCAGAGCTAATCCAGCAGTGCTTGACAAGATAACTGTTGATTATTATGGTGCACCTACACCTATTCAGCAAATGGCAGCTATTTCAGTATCAGAGGCTAGAATATTAGTAATTCAGCCATGGGATATGTCATCACTCAAATCAATTGAAAAGGCAATCATGGCATCTGATATTGGTATTACTCCTACAAACGATGGCAAGGTTCTTCGTCTTGCATTCCCACAGTTGACAGAAGATCGCCGTAAGGAACTTTGCAAGTCTATTAAGAAGTATGGTGAGGAAGCTAAAGTTGCTGTAAGAAATGTTCGCCGTGATGCTATGGATAAACTCAAGAGTATGAAAAAGAATTCTGAAATTACAGAAGATGATGTTAAAAACGGAGAAAAGGACATACAAAAGCTTACTGACCGCTATTGTGATGAAGCTGACAAGTCTGTTGCTGCTAAAGAAAAGGAAATCATGAGCATATAAGTGAGGCGTTTGAAAATGGCTTTTTCCTTTTTTAAAAAAAATCAGCCTTCAGAAAAGAATAATAATGATAATAATTCTATTCCGGAAGTGTTGCCAAAACACGTTGCCTTTATCATGGATGGCAATGGAAGATGGGCTAAAAAGCGTGGTATGCCAAGAAAATATGGTCATCGTGAAGGCGCAAAAACATTTCATGATATAACACGTTATTGTCGTTCAATTGGTATAAAAAATGCCTCTTTTTACGTTTTCTCTACAGAAAATTGGAAACGTCCAAAAGAAGAAATTGATGCTATTATGAATCTTCTATGGGAATATCTTAATGATTGCGATGAATATCTTGAGCAAGAGGTTCGTATGATATTTATAGGAGATAAATCAAGACTTCCCGAAAGAATTCGTAATCGTATGATCGAACTTGAGGAGGACTCAAAGAAATACGATAAGATGAATCTTATTCTTGCTATCAATTATGGCGGAAGAGATGAGATCGTCTATGCTGCACGTCAATTAGCTGAACGAGCCGCTAAAGGTGAATTAAATCCTGAATCTATAACAGAAGATATGATAGGACAGTATTTGTATACAAGAGAGCTTCCGGATGTTGATTTAATGATTCGTCCCAGTGGTGAATTAAGGCTTTCTAACTTTCTTATCTGGCAATGTGCCTATGCTGAATATTATTTTACAGATATACTTTGGCCGGATTTTTCAAGAAACGAACTTGACAAGGCACTTATAGACTTTGCAGGTCGTGGCCGCCGTTTCGGAGGTGTTTGAATATGAAGGTACGTATTATCTCAGGTGCTGTAGCTGTTGCTTTACTTGTAATCGTTTTGCTTTTGCATAATACTTTTGTATTTCCATTATGTATAGGCTTTATTTCAGCATTAGCAATTTTTGAGTTGTTTCGTGCAGATAAGTGTATTAAATATATGTTCTCAATTATAGCCGCTTTTATCTGTGCGATAGTAACTCCATTTTTTAGATTTTATGGACTTGAAAACTGGAATATATTTGTTACAGTTGCAGCTGTTATGATAATATTCTTTGATTTTATATTGAATCATAAGAATAGAACATTTCATCAAACAGCATATATTCTTTCTGTAACAGTTTTCATTATATATTCCATGAATCTTTTGATAAGTCTTTTGCATATGAGCATTAAATTTGGACTTGTATATGTTGTTCTTGCACTATGTGCTGCATGGATTTCTGATACAGGTGCATATTTTACAGGAACATTTCTTGGAAAGCATAAGCTTTGCCCTGAAATCAGCCCTAAAAAAACTGTGGAAGGTTTCATTGGTGGAATTGTTGCAGATATAGTTGTAATGATTATTGTAAGCGTTATATATGGACTGTCAGCTGATGTTCATGTAAATTATATTTGGCTTATGTTCACAGCTGCTATATGTTCAGTTGTAGGAGTACTTGGTGACCTCAGTGCATCACTTATCAAACGTCAAAGAAATATCAAGGATTTTGGAAACATAATGCCAGGTCATGGAGGAATTATGGACAGGTTCGACAGTGCAATGTTTACTGTACCTGTTTTCTTTGCCTGCGTGACAGCGATTCCAATTTATTCGCTATGAGAACAATTTCTAAGAATATCTGACATTTCCCTCATAGATCTTCTATGGGGGTTTTGCCGCATTGAGAGAGGAGTTATATATGGGAAAGAAAATTTCCATTTTAGGCTCAACAGGTTCTATAGGTACGCAGTCACTTGAAGTTGTTGATAAGCATGGCTTTGAAGTTCATGCACTTGCTGCTTATAAGAGTATAGACCTGTTGGAAAAGCAGGTGCGAAAATACAGACCTAAAATAGTATGTATTTATTGCGATGAATTTTATAATGAACTTACAAATCGTCTTTCGGATATGAATATTAAAATTCTTTGTGGAATGGACGGATTGTGTGAGATAGCTTCAGATACAAGTGCTGATATAATTCTTAATTCAGTTGTGGGAATGGTTGGCTTAAAGCCTACTCTTACGGCGATCAATGCAGGGATTACAGTTGCACTTGCAAACAAAGAAACTCTTGTAGCAGGAGGAAGCCTTGTTATGGCAGCATCAAAGTCAAAAGGTGTGCCTATTCTTCCGGTGGATAGTGAACATTCAGCTATTTTCCAGTGTTTGCAGGGCAATTCCCGAAAACAGCTGAATAAAATTATATTAACTGCCTCTGGTGGTCCTTTCTATGGTAAAACTATAGATGAATTAAAAAATATTACTCCTAAAGACGCTCTTAAGCATCCTAATTGGAATATGGGCAGTAAAATCACTATTGATTCCGCTACTCTCATGAATAAGGGACTTGAATTCATAGAGGCAAAGTGGCTGTTTGATGTAACACCAGAACAGATAGAAGTTGTGGTTCATCGTCAAAGTGTTCTGCATTCAGCAGTAGAATATGATGATTATTCAGTTATTGCACAAATGGGTGTTCCCGATATGAAGATTCCCATTCAGTATGCACTTCTTTATCCGGACAGAATGGAATGTCCTACAAAAGAACTCTCGCTTTGTGATTATGGCAGTCTTACATTTGCAAAACCTGATATGGAAACATTTCGCTGCCTTCCGCTTGCTATTGATGCCATAAAAAGAGGCGGAAATATTCCAGCCATTATGAACGGTGCAAATGAAGTTGCAGTTGCTGCATTTTTAAGCGGAAAAATAGATTTTCTTCGTATTGCAGAGCTTGTGGAATATGCTATGAATACTATTCCATTTAGGAAAATAACTTGTCTGTCTGATGTTTTTGAAGCAGATGAGGCAGCAAGAAACACTGTTAATGAAATTATTAAATAACCTGCACAAAGAAAGGATATACAGCTATGTCATTGCTTACAATTCTCATTGCAATTCTTGTATTTGGACTTATTATAGCAATTCATGAATTTGGTCATTTTATCGTTGCAAAATTAAATGGCGTAAAGGTAAATGAATTTGCAATAGGCATGGGTCCAAAGCTTATAAAATTTCAAAAGGGAGAAACACTTTACTCGCTACGAGTATTTCCAATTGGCGGCTTTTGTGCAATGGAAGGTGAGGACACATCAAGTGATAATCCTCGTGCCTTTGAGAAGAAAAAAGTTTGGCAGCGTATGACAGTTGTTGTAGCAGGTGCATTTATGAATATCATTTTAGGATTTGTGCTGCTTATAGTTACAACCTCTATGGCAACGCTTGTTCCAACAAAATGTATAAGTCAATTCAATAACGCAAGTTGTTTAGACTATGGATACAACATAAAAAATTGGTCAATAATGAGTGTGCAGGGTAATATTCCTGTTTCCTCTTCTGGTGAAAGCGGTCTTATGGAAGGTGATGAGATCCTGTCAGTAAATGGTTCAAATATTTGGACTATAACAGATCTAAGTTATAAACTTCAAACAACTGATAAAAATAATTTTACGGTGGTAGTTAGACGTGATGGTGAAAAAATCACACTTGAGAATGTGAAGTTTGAAAATAAGCTTTCTGGTGGACGCATGGATTTCAAGGTAGTTGGTGAAGAAAAAAATTTCTTTAATGTACTTGAATTTTCATTTAAAGATACGATTTCTACTGGTAAACTTGTATGGATGTCGCTTAGTGACCTTATCACCGGAAAATATGGACTTCATGATTTGTCAGGTCCTATTGGAACAATATCTGTTATAAGTGAAGCAGCAGCTCTTGGAAAGAACTTTACAGAGCGTCTTGGTTCATTGTTATCTCTTACTGTATTTATTACAATAAACGTTGGCATATTCAATTTGCTTCCAATACCCGGACTAGATGGCAGCAGATTATTGTTTCTTATAATTGAAGCTGTTCGCCGTAAGCCTATTAAGAAAGAACGTGAAGCTATGGTTCATCTTATTGGCATGGCTGCACTGTTTTTATTCATGATAGTTATAACTATACAGGATGTAACTAAATTTTTCTGAAAGGGTGATTTTTAAATATGAAAAGAAGTGTAAGACCAGTACGCATAGGAAATTGCGTACTCGATGGCAAACATATATATATTCAATCGATGCTTAATGTTCGT
>CALESG010000073.1 GCA_937907215.1 uncultured Ruminococcus sp. | reverse complement strand
TTCACATCTGCATACTCTGTTAAAACGTTTTTAGCTTATTGGTACAAGTTCTTAGTTCATTATAACACTATGTCCAGAAAAAGTCAACCCAAAATCTGAATCCGTTTCACCAGCGGATGCGTATTGTCAGATACGCCTGTCCATGCAAGATAATACTTGCCAGCAGGAATATCGGTACACGAAATTAAAGTGGTGATATAATTGGCGGAATACAGCCATTCAAAGGGTACTTTGCGGCAGTCATTATTGTTGATTTTCTCAAAAATAAAATCAGTAATCGGCGTATTTTCAGGTCTGCCGTCCAGCGAAATAAAGCACAATTCACTTTCCGCATTTGCACCTGCGAGATATTCCAGCATCACCTTGCTATTGGTAGAAATGCTCACACGATTGCATGATGCAGACAGTACCGTCACACCCCAGTTGAAAACAGCAGAGCTGTAATTCAGCGAAAAATCGGTATTTTCACTGCAAAAGTCAGGGTACTGCTCCACAAATCTTGTCAGCGGATATGTGCCGTTGTTGACCATGAAAACAAGGCTGTTATCATACTTTTCAAACACATCACCGTCAGCCAAAAATAGCGTAACTGCGTTGTTTCCACTTAAAATCTGCGATTCCAGAATGGTGATTCTATTCTCAAGCGTAAGAATAGCATCATTCTGATTCTGCTGGTCGTACTGCACAGAATCCCGGAGCTGCTGTACATCACTTTGGATTTCAGCAATATCGTTGTCGGCGTTTTCCATGCGGTAATTCATCTGCATCTGATAGTCCATAACATCATCACGGAGCGACTGCAGCCGCAGTTCAAAGTCTGAAAATCCGTCCCATTTGGATATTTTTTCGGCGGTAATACTGTTCAAGAGCGTTAAATTATGATGCCAGTGTGCCTGCGAAATGACAGGTTCTATGGATTCCCGAATCGTCTGAATATCATATTTCGTGGAATCCTCAAATTGCTGTAAGCTCTGTAAATCGGTGAAAAGTTCAGGTGTCAGGGCATCAAGCGTATCCTTGTTCTGATGCGAATGCAGCTCTCTCGTCAGCAGAATCATAGCCTCACGAATTGACAGCGATTCCTGTTCAAGTTCTTCTTTTGTAGCGTAGTCAGCAGGATCAATCCCAGAAAGTTTTTGCTGTTCTTCAGTTGTGTAGCTTGCTGTTGCTGAATCAAGAATGTCCTTATTTTCATGAGCATGGCCGCTTTCAAGAATCGGAGCAATCTGCGTTTCAATCATGTTCTCGACAGCCGTCGTTTTTGGATATTCAGACATATTGGGAGTTACTCCGTCAATTCCGTTACGTCCGTCCGCACCTTTCAGACTTTCCAGCCACTCGGAAACTGTACCGACAAAGCCATTTTCTTTTGCAATCTCGTAAGCAGAAAGACCGTCCTTTCCATTGACACCCGGCTGAATCTCTGCAATTTTCTGCAAAAGTTGGGTGTATAAGTCAGGTGTGGGTGGAATCGGCGTGTCATAATCACCCACAAATCCTGATTCACGGATATTGAGCGTGATTGGAACAGTTGTAGCTCTAACGGTCGTGTCCGATTCCGCATCATAGCCAAAAACCGACATCTTCACCGCACCGGCATGAAGTTCCGCAGGCAGTTTGCAGGACGTTCCGTCAAATCCCAGAACGATATTGTAAATTTCATCGCACTGAGAAAACTGCACTACCTTGTGAAACTTCTTCCAGTCGCCGTCAAAGGTAAATTTGAGATTGACAAAAGAAATTTGATGGTCAGCTATGACTTCACGTTCCAGAACCTCGATTTTTTGCTGTTTTACGAGAAATTTCCACATCAGTTCTTCACTTCCTTCCACACACTATTTTCGGAATCATACTCCATAAAACCGTCGGTACACTGAATTCTTTCAAGCACTGATTCCTGAACACCGCCGTGACCGTCCCAGAGATTGCCTTTTCCGACCTCTACCCATTGTGCAAGTGTTCCCTCATACGTGATTTCACGCAGATTATTGCAGTAAACAAAGCACGAATCTGCGATATATTTACAGCTCACGCCAATCGTAACATCTGTCATCAAAATACAACTGGAGAACGCCACAGAGCCGATTTTTTCACACTGGATATTAACGCTTTTCAGCGACTCGCAATGGAAAAATGCGTATCTGCCGAAGCTTTTCACCGTTGCAGGGATATATACATTTTCAAGCTTGGAAGCTGTAAATGCACCTACGCCAATTGTTGTGAGCGATGCCGGAAATTCGATTGTTTTTATTGCTGTGCGGTTGAAAGTCAAATCACCGATGCGTTCCAGATTCCTCGGTAATACAATATTTTGAAGATTAAAGCAAGCTGTAAACAGCCAGTTTCCGAGAGCTGTGATACCACTTGAAAGTTTAACTTTCTGAATGCTGTCATTCTCATAAAACGGGGAATCCGGTTCATCAGAATAGCCAAGCTGAATCGCAAATCCTGTATAATCATTTGTTGCTCCGTTTCCGCTGATGCTTAGCGTACCGTCAGAATACTGCGTATAATAGGTGTTTTCTCCCATCTGACCAATATCTGAAATTTCACCCGTGATACTGCTGATGCACTCTGAAAGTTCGCCGATTTGTTCCTGTAAGGACTCCAAAAGTCGGTTATTTTTATCGTAAGCGTCCAGAATTTCCGATACTTTACACTTTCCAAGAATACATCTGCAATAGCCACATACGTTGTTGTCCTCACGATAATCATACCAGTCACGCTCAGTCAGCGAGGTGGCATCAGGATTCAACCGCACCGCATACATGAGTAATCGCACATGGTCATCGTCCTGCGGAATTGTGGGCAATGTCGGGTTTTCCGCAGGCGTTCCCGGAAACAGTTTCAGCGATACATTTCGGATGGATTCTGTTGTGTCAAGATAGATTACAATTCCTACATACCTCGGCAAGCTTTCATCCTGATACCCCAACAAGTCAATGCTGTATCGTGCGTCATTGATGAAGTAATGTCCGTTTATCCACGCTTTTCCACGTCCGACAATCACTTTTAATCCGCTTGGTGCAGCCGTCAATTTGAAGCATTCTCCGTAATTATCCTGAATGCCGTTGCAAATAAGGCTGCCAAGATAATCGCAGAAATTCTCCGCTGTATAGGTTCTGTCAAGCCCTTTTGAATTGAAAAATCCAAATGAAAATGCCATAAAATCACCCTTTCTTAAAAGTTGGAGTAAGGTTTCTGCCGTTCTGATCAAAGCTTTCAATCATGCCGATTAGCTGCATTTTCGGCTGTATCAAGCCAAATCTCTGATGTTCCACTGTCACATAATCGCCAACGAAATAATCCGTATTATATCGGAACTGCGTGGACTGCACAGCTATCTGCGATTCCGATGCTGTCAATGGCTGAACGATATTTTCTTTTCCACGCTCTTTCAGCAGCTCAATATATTCATCTTCTGAAATTGGCTTAGATTCACCGTTTTCCTGCTGTTCATCCGCCATATCTTTGGCATCTACATAGACTTCATAACGCTCTAAAAATATAGGCTCAGAATTCTCGAAATATGTTGTCCGCTTGCGTTCCTCACCCTCGCCCTTGCCCAAAATATAGGCAAAATTCTTCTGTGCAGAAATATCCGAAGAATATGTGAAAGACAGCAAATTGGTGTATCCGTCTGAAAAAATGATGTGAGGATTTTCATCCTGCAAAAAACTTCTGTCCGTGCCTTCGAAAAGATCAAGGAGCATTTCATATTGTTCGCCGTTTATTTTGGAAAGGCGAATATTTGCCGTCCCTCCGATTTTTTCACAGATTGTGTAAATCCAGCACATTAGATTATCGTAGCTGACTTGTAGCTTGGTTTTCTGCTCCCAGCAAGAACCTGAAATTGTACCGAGAACAAGTCCCGGAATTGTTCTGCTTTCGGCGTTTATAGCATTATTCGTTACAGCAGTCTGTACAATTTCCACATACGTTTTTTCGCTTGTAAAACTAAGCGTTGGATAAATAATCCTACGCTCCAAAAGACACATTAAAAAGCGGCCACTCACAATCAAGTAGTCGCCGTTTTCTGCGTCAGTTTCTGTTTTTACGGATTCTATCAGCCCGAAATGCTCCTTGTCATCATCACGACCGATAATTCTTCCAGTCTGAAAAATTCCTATATTCCGTGGATTTGCAGCTATATATACTTCAAATACGCCGCAGGAATAATATTCAATATCCCACAGCAATGAGGAAAAACTGTCGCAAATTGCTTCAAGTGTTATCGTCAAAGTATTTTCATTCGCCGTCATATTGTAAACTTCAATCTGCATAATCACACCCCTAAATACGCATTGCGATGAATCAGCCGGACTTTCAGATTTCGCAGTCCACTTGCTGCACGAAGATAAAATTTATTTTCACCCTCACGGAGCGTTAGCCATGTTGAACCTGAAACAAGCCGATTGATGATATTTGTCGTTACACCCTCACGCTCTAAAATAACAGTCTTGTTGCCAGTTTTGGTTGTCACGGTAATAATGTCGCCTGCAAGAATATCACCAGAGATTTGCAGGTATTCGTCCGTATCGGCGTTATAGAGTGTCGGAGAACGTGCATCGGCAATTGCTTCAATCACCAGCGTGAATCCGGTTTCGTCGCCGTCATTTTTAATAGTCATCATATTCTGTGTGTTGTATTTTCCAAGCGGAAAGGGTTTGTCGTCATCAGGAAAAATGAAGTGAAAAGCACCGAAAACCTGCGAATATTCGGCAATCTGCGTTTCAGTAGAATACCAGTAAATATCAGGGCAGATAATACTGATCTGTCCGTTTGTGAACTGTTCGAAGTTACTGACCTCGCAGGTTTCCACATAGCCCTCGGCGTACACATCAATATTTGGCGTTCGGTAATATATCTTGATATATCGGGACGGCTTGACCACTTTGTACAGCTCCTGACGGCGGGCTTCCACACTCACGCCACGCATTTCAAAGTGAATGACCACATTCCGCTTTTCGATAAAGGCATTGTTCAGGTAGCTGCCGCCCATGCCTGCGTAGCTGGAGATGCTGATCGTGCCGTTGGGCGGATACAGACCTTCTATTTCGGAGATCATATACTGGTTGGCAGTTGTGGTCATGTCCACCCAGTCACCATTGGCATTTTCGAGAATAAGATGAAAAAACATGACTATACCCCCTTGATTTTTACCCGACAATAGGTGTATAATAAGAACAATATAGATTGAATTAGTATAAAACTTGCGTATCCTCTCTAAGCATTTATAGATAACATTAAGCGGTGTATATTAATTATTGAAATGGAGTTTTATTATGAGACTGTTTATTATCGGAAATGGATTTGATGTTTTTCATGATTTACATACTAAATATAGTGACTATAGAGACTTTCTTGATGCAACTATCGTTTCTGAATTTGAAAGATGGGCTGGGGAAGCTGGTCTTACTAAGGAAACTACGTGGAGCGATGTTGAAGCTGCTTTGGGTGTATGTTGTAACAGTCTTCAAAGTTCGTTTTTCTCGTTGTACTCAAATAGTGAAAAAGACTGTATTGAACTCGAGACAGATATGGAGACGGATTTTTCTTTCGTATTTCATTTTACAGGAGAATTGTTCTATAGTTTCATAAATAAAGCGCAAAACAAAAAGGTAAAGCCTATTTTTCAGTTTGAAAGGGATGATATTTTTATAAACTTCAATTATACAAACACTTTAGAACGAGTCTATTGTATTCTCCCTGAAAGAATTCTACACATTCACGGAATGGTTAATGATATTCAGCCCAATAGTTTCATCGGCAGTGACGTTTTACCTCGCTTCAATACGGTTGAAGAAGCAGAAGTATTAGAATCTATTGTTAAAGCTAAAAATTGGAACAGTGAATATGTTAGAAGTACAATTCAATTTGGCGCTTATCCCGTTATTCCATATTCCGGTAGTATAACTGACGATCGAGCATTAGAACAAATACAAGAAATACAAGAATTATTTGTAAAACATCCTGAACAGAATATGAGCACACTTCAAAAATTCATTAATGGTTTTAAACTTGAAGCAATTGATGAAGTAGTTATATCAGGAACATCCATAGGAAAGTGCGATTTGCCCTATTTCGTAAAAGTATTAATGCCGTGTTTAAAACATAGCAAATGGTCTTTTTACTGCTATTCTCCCAAAGATATGGATAACTACACTTCAATTTGTAAGAATAATGGTATCACACCTCATTGGTTACACTACCCAAAAGTTTAAAGTTACGCAATGAAATGCAGTAACCTTAGAAGATTCTATCACACATTCAGTGCATTCCGTGTCTGTCTGTAAATCTCCAGCCGTGACAGTGATTTCGGACTATTGTTAGTCTGATTCACCGTCCGGCTGTTGTCATAGTTATTGATAACTGTTCCAGCAGGATTGTTATCTTTCATGGAAGAAGAAATCCCGTCAAGGCTCAGACCAATATCGGAATTCAGCGACATCTGCATTGCATCGGCAACGCCCTCAACCGCTTTAGAAATCAGCTTTTTACTCTTGTCGATACCTCTC
>CALESG010000072.1 GCA_937907215.1 uncultured Ruminococcus sp. | reverse complement strand
ACCCACTTTATGTCAAGCCCTTTTTCCAGTTTCTATCTTTTTTATAGTTTGTTTTCTGTATTATTGTTTTATTTTGCATATATTGCTTAAAAATTGCGTAAAAATACAAGATTCCCTTTTTATTTTACTTTAAAACCGCCAATTTCCTCTCACTTCGCCAAAAGATAGCTTTCATCGACCCTGCGGCAAATCTCTTCCATTGGTACAGAGTCATCCAGAATGATGGTGTACCAATGCTTCTTATTCATATGCCAGCCAAGATAATACTGATTATTGTCTATAAGATTCTCAATCTCCTCTGGTTTACCACGTAAGTCAACAATCTCTACTATCTCATCTGACTGGATTCCAAGCTTGCGTCTGGAAACGGTAAGCAAAACACCATACCATTTCTTGCTATCATTTCTCCTCCAAACGGCATTGTCGGAAAATTTTTTCCATAAATATTCCAACTCATCCCCATATTTCTCACGGACATAGTCGATCAATTTAACAGATTGCTCCGATTTGAAAATCGATGATTCGTAACATAAATCTGAAATAGCTTGCAAAACATCAGCAATCGCTATTCTAACTTCGCCCACAAATGTTCCAACAGCATTTGTCTTATATAAGATATATTCCTCACCTGTAGCAACTTCCGTTAACTTTGTGTCAGGAACAGTATTTTTTCCAATAGAAATTTCCAGATGAAATTCGCCCTTTAAAATATCAGTACCATGTTTAAAAGCACCGCAAACTTTTTGAAAGCCATAACTTTCCAGCTTTTCGGGAATGACTTTTCGATGATGAAAAATATCTTCAAACATTCTCCTATTCCTCCATAAATTTATATTTTCTACTTACTTTATAATTATAAATCTAAAATTATAAATCTAACTTCTTATAAAATCTATTCTGTTATTTAATTTTTCCAAACATATCATAAATCATTTTTCACTCAATCATACTAACAAATACTTCTTCTTTATCTTCAAACTGAATTGTACCATGTTTAACTTGTAATGTCAAGCTGACAGCAACCGGCGACTCAAATATTTATATTGACTTGTTTTCCGGCATATGTTATAATAATTGTAATAAAACATTTTTAACATTTTTAAATATTTTAGTGTGAAGGAAATTGTATATGAATAAAAAAAGAATTATCGCTTTTTCTGCTACGATGTCAATTTTATTTTCATCTTTTAGTGGAGCAGCTTCAGCTGCAAAAAGTTATACCATCGATGATCTATGTCACCTTCGTGATGCTATAGTGGATCTTGATGACATAACTACTGATGATGATATAAACAATGACGGCAAAGTAAACGTTTTTGATTTGTGCTTATTAAAAAGTTCTATGCTTACTAACAAAGAATGTATAACAAGTGATTACGCCGCAACAGACAAAAATGTAAAGCTGGTTGGAAGAACGATGCGCAGCAATGATATAACATGGCTTATCCATAGCGGCTCGGCAGTTGAATTTACTGTAACAGGAAAATCAGTAAATATCACTCTTGCAGGTGACAGCTCTATAAATAATGATGAGGACTATCGTTCACGCTATGCAGTAATAGTAGACGGTGAAATTATTAAAGATGATGTAATGGGTACGCCTGAAAAAACTCTTACACTGTTTGAAGGAGAAACATCCAGAACAGCAAATGTTAAAATCATTCACCTTTCAGAAGCTATGAACGGAGCAATTGGAGTAAAAAATATTTCTGTAACATCAAATAGTGCTGCTCCGGTACGTCCAGAACCTAAAAAAGACCTTTCAATTGAATTTATAGGCGACTCCATAACCTGTGCTTACGGTGTTGAAGGTCTTTCAAACTATGAGTCATTTAAAACCACGACCGAAAACTTTATGAAATCATATGCTTATTTGACTGCCCAAAAACTTAACGCAGACTATAGTTCGGTTTCCTATAGCGGTCATGGAATAATATCTGGATTCACTTCATCCGGAGATATAAATACTGACAGTATTATACCAGACTGCTATGAACTCACCGGAAAGCTTTCTGACTATGCGACAAATTGGGATTTTGAAACCAGCTCACATGATGTTGTAGTCATCAATCTTGGCACAAATGATTCCAGCTATGTCACAAAAGAGCCGGAAACACGTTCGCAAGAATTTATAGATGGATATATTGATTTTCTAAAAACTGTTCGTGAGAAGAATCCTGAGGCTTACATTATATGTACACTGGGAACAATGGGCGATGAGCTTTATGAATATGTTGAAGATGCGGCTGAGAAGTACAGCACTTTAACCGGAGATGAACGAATTATGAGTTACAGATCTGCTGTTCAAAATATGTCAGCGGACGGAATAGGTTCAGACTGGCATCCATCAGCAATAACTCAACAGAAAAGTGCCTATGTACTTGCTGATAAAATTTGTCAGGCTCTTGGAATGGAATCCGACCAAATTGGTCTTGATATGGCAGCTGATTCAGAGTATGTACTTAATATCGATCCCGATAAGGGCGGAAACGCTGCATCTTTTGTAGGCTATGATAAATCTTTCTGGATAAACATGGTAACCGGCGGAGAAACAGCTGATGCTATCGAAGCAGAAATTTTGGGAATCGGTCTTAAAAAAGGCGGCTGCTATCGTCTGGAATTTGATTGCACATCTTCTTATGAAGGCGAATTACCTTTACAGGTAAAAGGTTCTGACGGCGAGATATATTTTAGCAGCAAATTCAATGCAGTGTCTGAGAAAGCTCATTTTTCTGCTGAATTTACCGCAGACAATGACGACTCGGCAGCTTCAATAATCTTCCAGCTTGGCGGTAAGGATTACTATAATTGTACTCTTTCCAACCTCTCTCTTATTAAAATTTCATAAATGCAGTACCGAACAAAGATTGTGCAGTATTGCCTAAAGATCTCAGGAGGTATAACTTATGAGAAAACCAATAAAAAAAGTTATATGTGCTGCTTTGTCAACAGCAATCATAGCTTCATCGTATGTTTCAGTTTATAGTAACAATACTGCTTATGCAGAATTCATTTCAAACAATGTAATAAGCCGTGAATGTCCGGCATATTCTTCCGCCGGCACCGGTTCGGCTTCATCTGCAAATGATAAACATTACTTCTCTTTCTGGAATAGTACAGCACCCGATTATCTTGCCTATGACCTTTCAGATGTCC
Source organism: uncultured Ruminococcus sp. (assembly GCA_937907215.1). Taxonomy (GTDB): domain Bacteria; phylum Bacillota; class Clostridia; order Oscillospirales; family Ruminococcaceae; genus Ruminococcus_C. Next base: position 2,122 of record CALESG010000072.1, on the reverse strand, counting down.
CAGAAGACCAACGTCAGAAAGTAATAGCAGTATGGTACAATGCTACCGGACAGTTTGACTATACAGTTTTAAACGGCAGTTCAAATGGAGCACCTTCAGATTATACTATTGAAGTAAACGCAGCTGAAGGCGGAGTATGTCCGGAAGACGGCTGGGAGGCAGTTGAAACTGTAACAGGCAACACTCTGCACTCACGTCAACATATAGTTGATATGAGCGGATACAATTGGATAAGAATGAATATCACCGGTAACGACGGAAAACCCGGCGGATATACATCAATAAATATGGATATACACAATGTTTCAGAAGGTGTTTCCGACAGCTTTATATTCTACGGAGATTCCATTACAGCGTGTGGTATGATGAATTGCTACGGAACTGGATTTGCTGAGTATGTAAATCAGATCGACAGCAAATATTTTCCGATCCAAGAAAATGGAGGTATCGGAGGTATAAGAAGTTCAGAAGGTGCTGCAAATATAGACCGCTGGCTTGAGGCTTTCCCAGGAAAGTATGTAAGTATTGCTTATGGAACAAATGACGCATGGGGAAATCCATCAGCTACAGAACAGTATTATGAAAACACTGCATATATGGTTGAAAAAATAATTGAAGCAGGAAAAAAGCCAATCGTTCCGAAAATACCATATTCAACTGAGCCGGCTGTAGGAGATAATGTTCCGGCATATAATGCGATGATAGACAAGATTTATGAGAATTATCCAGAAGTTATAAAAGGTCCGGATTTTTACACATTTTTCTTGGAAAATCCTGATTTGCTAAGTTCAGACGGAGTTCATCCGGCTGAAAACGGATATGCGGCAATGCGTGAACTGTGGGCAAAAACAGTATATGATAAAATTTACTCTGCTGAAGAAATCGATACTAAAATTGACGGTGATGTCAATGCAGACGGATCGTTTAGTGTTGCTGATGCTGTAATGATGCAGAAATATTTAATATGTGAAGGAAACCTGACAAATATACAAGCTGGAGATTTGTCTAAAGACAATGTTATCAATGTTTTTGATTTATGTCTTATGAAGTCTATGTTGATGGAACAATAAAATATACTCCATGAAACTTAGATACAAATATTATAATATAATTATAAAAAATAAAAAGGTGATTTGAAATGAACTTATCAGAAGAAAAACAAACAGAATTATCCATTCAGGTAATGAAAGAAATTATAGATGAAACTAAACAGAAATGTGTATCTTTAAGTCTTGATTTATCACATTCGCCATCTATTTTTGAAAGTAAATTTGCCGGAACAGGATATGTTCCGCATGATGAAAAAATACCTGTTGATTCAAAAAATCGTCAGTTAAGATTGCTTGCGCAGATAGAGTGCGAAAAAGTTAAGATAGAAAATTTCCCATCAAAAGGCTTATTACAATTCTGGGCATATGACGACGATCTTACAGGTGCTGACTTTGATGAGCCGACAAATCAAAACGGTTTCCGGATCATTTATCATGAAACCGTAGATAAAACTGTTACAGAAGAAGAAGTATTAGCCAAAACATTACCGTTTGAAGACGAATCATTTTTCCCGATAGAAAAGGAAGTTGCTTTAAAACTGGTTGAAACAACAAATTCATTATCATTTGGTGATTATAGATTTGACCTACTCTTCATTGAAAAGTTCAATAAGCTTTCTCCAGATGAAACAATTGAAAGTATGTGTGATCTTGATATTGATCCATGGGATATAGAAGAACCTATTTGCAAAAAACATATTGAAGAAAGCGGATGGGGACATAAAATTTGTGGATTCCCTGCATTCACACAAACTGACCCAAGAGAAGGATGCATTGATAATCCAGATTCTTTTGATACACTGCTTTTACAAATCGACAGTGACAAAATAGACGATGAGCATGAAATATTATGGGGTGATTGTGGAATATGCAATTTCTTTATAAATAGTGAAAAGTTGAAAAAATGTGATTTCAGTGAAGTTGTTTACAATTGGGATTGCTATTAAGATATTGAATAAACATTTAAGCAGCCCTTTTTAAATGTTTTATAAATATAAAAAGAAGCTTAGTTTGAATAAGAACCTGTCTTCATAAGATCAGTGTGCGGATTTTCGAGCATAATTTTGCCGATT
>CALESG010000071.1 GCA_937907215.1 uncultured Ruminococcus sp. | reverse complement strand
GGTACAAAAAGAACCGGTCACCGCAAAGCCAATTCTTTTGCCCAAAAGCTTTTTCATGTCACTCGCTCCTCTAATATTCGTATCACAGCGTCGGCAAGGAGTATTCCTGCTGTTTTGGGTGCAACTTTTCCAGGAGTATATGTTGTGGGTTAACACATTAAGCTTGTAAAATTATAACAATTTTCATTTCCGTTACTATTATATTTTTAATAAAAAGCCTTGCAGCTGCTTTTTTTGAATCAAACGGCAGTTCTTTCCACAAACTTTTCTTGCTTTGTTGAATAACTATACTTTTAGTAGTCTTTCGCATTAAAAGTTCTCTTTGCCTCTCCAATTTAAATATTTTCTTATGCGATATTGTGTCTGAATTTTCAAGATCTTTTAATATCTCATATTCCACATTATTTATATTATTTTTGTTTTCATTATTTATAATTAATTCAGGCATATCGCACAACACTTTTTCAAGTTCATGTACAATTCGCTCTTCAGCAAAACTTTCAACATCAGCTAAATGAACACCGCTTAGTCCAGTGCAAATTCCCTTTCTCCTGCCTTGACAAGTAATATATCTATAAGTTTTACCTTTGCCATTATCTCTTATGTAACAGCCACAGCCGCATTTTCCACAAATCATTAAACCTTGAAGCCACGATTTACTGCCGCTTCCGCCATTTGATGACGGCTTGCGGCCATTTATAAGTTCTTGAGCAGACAGCCAAATCTCAGGTCTTATAATTCCAATATGACTGCCAGCTGCAATAAAATGCTCACCTTCTGACCTTATAGAAATAATACCATAATTCTCACGGAAATTTTCTCGTTTTCCAATAAGCTTACAGCCGTTTGATACAAGATACTCAATTACTCTATCATTACACATAACATATGCTGTATTTTTAATAATTCTTGCCGCTTTTGTACCGCTAAAATTCATTTGCCTGCCAATATTATCAAAACTTTTTCCCATGATAACTTGATTATAACACTCTTTCACTATTATACTTTCATCCCTGTTTTCAGTCCAGTCACGCCTATAACCAAATGGCGGCACTCCACCAAGAGGCATCATTTTCTCTGCTCTTGCATGGTAATTATCACGTATTCTTCCCGATATTGTCTTTTGCTCCATTTCAGCGAACATAATAAGCAGCTTGATCAACATCTGACCCATAGGCGTTTTAGTATCTATGCCTTCACTATATGAAAAAAGCTCTATATTTTTTCTTTCAAACTCCTCCCATAGGGCAGCAAAATCGGCAAGTGATCTTGAAATTCTGTCAAGCTTATATACTATTATACATTGAATCTCACCTGACATTGCATCTGAAATCATTTCCTGAAAAGCAGGACGTTTTGTATTTGTTCCGCTATATCCTCTGTCCTCATAAATTTTTATTTTCTCAGAACCTGAAATATAGCTTTTACAAAGTTCGATTTGCATTTCTATGGATATTGAATCCTTTTTTTCAACAGACTGCCTTGCATAAATTGCATACATAAAATCACCTCCAGAAAATTTATGCGGCAGAACATAAAAAAAGCACTCTCCAAAAGGAGAGTGCCTTAATTTTAGACGTTAAATATTAGTCTTAGTTTCTCTTAGGAGAAATTACTTTCTCTTCTTAGCAACCAGAGCTACGCCACCGATTACAACCAGAGCTGCTGCTGCACCAGCTACAGGCAGAACATCACTTGTCTTAGGTGAAGATGTTGTGCCACCTGTCTGCTTAGCAGTTGTTGTTGCCTTTTCTGTAGTTGTTGTTGTAGTTGTTGATGTTGTTGATGTTGTTGTTGGCTTTTCTGTAGTAGTTGTTGTTGCAGTTGTTGATGTTGTTGTTGGCTTTTCTGTAGTTGTTGTAGATGTAGTAGTTGTTGTTGTAGATGTAGTAGTTGTTGTTGTAGTTGTTGTAGTTGTTGTAGTTGTAGTAGTTGTTGTTGTTGTGTCACCCTTGATGATGATAGCACCGCTTACCAGTGAGCACTGATACTCAGCCATGCTTGGATCCAAGTAAATGCTGTGAACTTCTTTACCAGTATCAGCAATATTTGTCAGAGTATAAACATCGCCTGGCTGTGCATTTTCATTTACCTTGAATGTGTAGTTAAGAACATTACCACCTGGGCAGTAATAACGCATATCACCAACACCGATTGTAGCCATACCAACCCAAGCGATACCCATTGAATTGTTGATACCAGGAGGAGCTACTATCTGGCAGCCTTCGCCTATTGCAGCCATCATAACTTCCGTGCCTACAGCTGTCTTGCTGCAAGTTACTTCATTAACATCGTAACCAACACCAAAGCCCAGTCCTAAGAAACCGCTGCTTCCTGTAAGAGTTACAGGAACAGTAACAGTATAATCAGCAGCCTTGAGTTCATCAAGTGTAAGTTCTACTGTACCGATTGTAAGTGTACCAGGAACTTCACCAGCAGCGTTAGCTGGTACAGCAAATACAGCTGCAGAAG
>CALESG010000070.1 GCA_937907215.1 uncultured Ruminococcus sp. | reverse complement strand
TTCTCAGTAATTCCGTTTACATTATCAATTGCTCTTGTTGCCGGTTCAGCTGCTGCGGTAGGGGTTAAAAACAGAAGAAAAAAGTAAAACATGGGAATAAAATCATTAATTTCTGTTGAAATGAAATATTGTCTTGTTTCGATTCTTCCATGTCCTTTTTCAGTTCTGGGATTTGATTTTACAAAATCATATAATTGTGGCAGTTAAAGTGCTGTTTCAAAATATAACTGCACATCTAAAAATGTATACTAACAAAAATAGCCTCCTATGGTATAATAGAAACCATAGGAGGTATTGTTATGGCAAGAAGCTATAGACATATACAAGAAACATATGGCTGAACCTATGAACACAAGCTCTTATTGTTCAGTTTGTTTCATAAGTGTCTGTTTCATCAAGCATAAATCGAAAATGTTTACCTTGGAATCTTTATTAACATCTCCGGCTTGCCAGTTATTAAGTTCAGCGGCTTTTACCAACCACTTCTGAATCATAATCAAATCGGCAATGCTAAACATTCCGTCTTCATTCACATCACCGTATACTGTTTCTTCTGATGAATTCGGAACGATCCAGCATCCGTCATCAACTATAAGGCAAAGCATTTTTATTGTATCGCCAAAATATACATCGTCACCATAATTTACAACAACATCACGAATCTCATCATGCCATTCTTTATCATCTTCGCAAGCAGCTGAAATCAAAAACGGTGCAGTAAAGCAAAGATCATTGTAATCCTCTATTGGAGTGCCGTCAAGCTTATATCCAGCCATTATCTCCCATGGATCTGAATTTGCCGCCTTTTTTATAAAGGAATTCAGCTTATTAGCTAAATTAAGTGCATCAGTATTGCCGGTGATAAGATAATCCATACATATTCTCCACGGTGTACGGCAGCTGTTATAATAATAGTATCCATCATAGTCGCTTTCAAGATAATTTGAAGGTGCAGGAATAAATTCGCCGGTTGATTCGTCCTTTACAATAAAATCGGGAAGAATACCGGTATTGTACTGCTCTGCTATGCTGTTTATTATATCATATGTGCTATTATATACATTCATCCATCGGTCATCATTTGTAACCTCAGCAAATATCGGCAGATACTGCATAATAAAGTCAGATGCTCTTGTTGCGGAATAATATTGATCTCCAGGCTTAGACCAATATGCCCAGTCACCAAGCTGGAGTATCCAGTCAGTTTTATTTACTTCATACGTCATTATATCATTTATGACATCAATGGCAGCTTTTTTATAATTTATTTCTCCATCACTACCCCATACGCTGCCTGCCATCAGCAATGCATAAGCAATATCCATATCGCCGTCTGTTGCTGAATCGGAATCGGCTGATGTATCTACGATAGCAGAACCCGTATCACTCTGCTGCCACGCCATAAGATTAGGACCTATGCTGCTGGGATGCGCCTTGTAGAAATTATACATACCATCAAAGATTTCTTTTGCGTCCTTGTCATGTTCTGCCATGCTCGCTGCAATAAGCATACCGTATCCATGCGCCTCTGAAACAGTGACCTCAGATGATCCTTCACTGTAAAGAACATAATACTGATCTTCGTTTTTTACATAATTATTTTTAATAACATACTTACTCTTCCATCTATCATAGAAAGTTGTTGTTTCTTCTGTAAGATTATATTCAATCCCGGTATCTAAAATTGCTGATGCTGTTGTATTATATATGCAGGCAAATGAAGCTGTAGTTGTACACGCTATTACACCAGCAATGATTTTCTTTAAAAAAGTCATTATAACTCCTCCTTAAAATTATGCAATGAATAAAAATGTAAGAATTTAATGCTGTGCCGCACATAGATTGCACGAAATATACACTAAGATCTCGTGCAAATCAAGTAGGGGAATTTGTGCGGTGTTTCCGATGTTGCTTTATAAGATTTAAATCTTTACCTCAATTATACACTTTTTTTACATACTTTTCTACAAATATATTATCTAACACTTGCAGTATATTATGAAAAATCAACTGTACGCATTGACTTGAAATAGATAATCTGCTAAAATAAAAATATAAAATTATAAGGAGAAAACTAATGAAACAAAATAATAAACCGGCTCTTGTAGAAGAACGTTTTTTTCCATTTGAATGCAGTACAAGCTATGGCGTTGAAGAGGAGTATAAAGTTTTGCACTGGCATCAGGAAATGGAAATTTGCTATATAAAACACGGAACTGGAAAATATCTCATAAATGGTATAGAATATAACTTTTCACAGGGTGATATTTTTCTCATAAGTAATGATGAAATACATCTATGTTATGATGATAAAGATCTTGTAATGCAGGTCACTATGTTTGACCCTAATTTTCTGCAAAACGGTATAGCCACACCTTTCGACTATGACTGCATACGTCCATTTGTTGAATCGTCAGAGTGTTTCTGCAATAAATTAAATGCTAACGATTATATAACTGCTCAGCTTTCTGAAATACTTTTAGATATTGAAACTGAATATGTTGCAATGCAAAAAGGATATACTCTTATGATAAAGGCAATGATTTTGAAATTTTTAGCTCTGATAATACGTCATTGCTTTGCAAATGATCAGTACTCCAGCAAGAATACGATAAGCCAAAAGACATCTGAAAAAATAAGACAAATAATTACATATATTGATGATCACTATTCTGAAAATATAAATCTTAAATTTATTTCAGAACATTTTGATATTAGCAAACCCTATCTTTGCAGTGCATTCAAAACATTGACGGGAAATTCTCTGATCGACTTTCTCATAAAAAAGCGTATTATAGAAGCAAAAATATTGCTTTCAACGACTGATAGAAGCATTCTTAAAATTTCAGAAGAATGTGGCTTTGGCTCTCTTTCAAATTTTAACCATCAATTTAAATCACTGGTAGGATATTCTCCAAGCGAGTACAGAAAGCTTTATTTATAAAATAATGAATGCTTTACTTCTGTTATTATAATTTACAAAGCAATTATATTGCCTACTGACAGTGTACTGATAAGACTTCTTAGTTCATATAAGTACGGTTATCCTATGATAATACATCATTCCTTTGCACAGCTGCACGTGTAAGACGTTCTCTTTTCTCACTGTCACCAATGGAATTGCTATAAAATATAATAATGATTGTCATCGCAATCACTTCATAATATTGCAAATATAATCTTAAATATTGCATTTTACATCAATGTTATCTAAAGCTTGTTGACATTATTTTGAAAATGCAATATAATATTTATAGTTATTATATAGTTAAATAAAGGAGGAAAAGTATGAAATTATTTTCAAAAATCGCGGCTTCAGCTTTGTCTTTGTGTATAGCCGCAACATCAATAGGAACGGGATTAAGCAATATATCTCCCGTATCCGCAAAAAGCGGAAATTGTATGGCGGAATACCTTGATAGAGGTATTTCTGCTATAAATACAGGTTCAGGAATGCTTGTAAGCTGGCGTTTTCTTGCAAGTGACAGCGAAAGTTCAGTATTCAATCTTTACCGTGACGGAAAGCTGATATATACAAGCGGCTCTGGTAAAGCTACTTGCTATCTCGACACAAGCGGTTCTGCAAATTCAAAATATCAGGTAGAATCCGTTGTAGATGGAAAAGTTGTATCCACATCCAATTGTTCTATGATTTCAGGAAACAGTTATTTTGATATCCCTCTTGATCTTCCAACAGCATCTGGATGTACATACAGCCCTAATGACTGTTCTGTAGGTGATGTAGATGGTGACGGAGTTTATGAGCTTTTCGTAAAATGGGATCCTTCAAATTCAAAAGACAATTCTCAAAAGGGTACTACCGGCAATGTTTTTATCGACTGCTATAAGCTTACAGGTCAAAAGCTGTGGCGTATAGATTTAGGTGTAAATATACGTGCTGGTGCACATTATACTCAATTCTACGTTGCCGATTTCGATCTTGACGGCAAGGCTGAAATGACCTGCAAAACAGCAGACGGAACAATTGACGGACAAGGCAATGCTATCGGCGATAAATCTAAGAATTATCGTAATAGCAGCGGATTCATTATTACAGGTCCGGAATATTATACACTCTTTGACGGTGCAACCGGCAAGGCACTTGATACGATCAACTACGAACCAGGCAGAGGCGACACTACAAAATGGGGTAAAAGCACCGATAAAACCAATCGTGTAGACCGATTCTGGGGAGCTGTTGCTTATCTTGACGGCGTTCACCCAAGTGTTGTAACCGGACGTGGATACTACGGAAGAATGACAGCTACCGCTTATAAAGTTGAAAACAAAAAACTTGTTAAGCTTTGGGCGTTTGATACCGGTACAAGTTCAAGTGCCGCTGGATATGGCGACGGTAATCATAATAGTATGGCGGCAGACGTTGACGGCGATGGAAAACAAGAGATCATCAATGGTTCAACCTGTATTGATGATAACGGAAAACTTCTTTGGTGTACAAATCAGGGACATGGCGACGCAATGCACTTAGGTGATCTGCTCCCTGATAGAGCTGGTCTTGAATTGTGGATCTGTCATGAGGATAAGCCCTATGGTGTATCTCTGGTTGATGCATCAAACGGTAAGATCATATTCCACAAAGACGGTTCAGGTGATACTGGACGCTGCTGTGCAGATAATGTTTGGAGTGGAAATAACGGTGCAGAATTCTGGGGTCTTAATAATGATGTTTTTGACGGCAGTGGAAATACGCTTTCATGCAGACGACCTGCAATAAATTTCCTTAGCTATTGGGATGGTGATTTGGAACGTGAAATACTTGACGGATATACAGATTCTCCTGCAACTATCTCCAAAATGAAAGAAAACGGAACATTAACTACACTGCTTTCTACAGACGGATATTATACATGTAATACAACAAAGGGTACACCTTGTCTTTCTGCTGATATATTCGGTGACTGGCGTGAAGAACTTATTGTAAGAGCTGCCAATTCTAAATCTGTTAGAATTTACTGCACGCCTTATACAGATTATAGAATCACAACTCTTATGCATGATATTCAGTACAGAACACAAGTAGCCGGACAGAATACCGCATATAACCAGCCTCCACATCTAAGCTATTATCTTGGCACTGAAAAGGGTGTTCCTAAGAGAGAAAACGTTCAGGTAATGAAACCTGGTCAGATTACTCCGATAGAGCCTATAAATCCACTGACTGAGGTAACTCTTACAGAAGGTGCCGTTTATACTATACAAAATGTAAACAGCGGTCTGTATATGGAAGTTGAAGGTGCTAAAGACGCTAACGGCACAAATGTACAGCAATGGGGTATGGGAGATTCTCCGTCAGGTCATAATACATGGAGAGTATTATCTGCTGGAGAGGGTTACTATTATCTCTATCCGCAAATTGGCGATAAAGCTTCATATGCTCTTGACGTTACAGCGAAAAAGCCTGATGATGGTACAAATATAGAAATTTATAAGTCAAGCTTCAACGATGCACAAAAGTTTAAGTTTATGAAGAATGCAGACGGTAAATACTTTATTGTAACAAAGGTAAGCGGTGATAAGTCATGCGTAGCAGTTTCGTCAGCGTCAAAAAGTTCCGGAGCAAACATAATTGAATGGACTATGAATACTTCGGATACATCTCAAATGTGGGTACTTAATCAAGTTGACCAAGTCGGATGTAAAATGGATACTTCAAAAGAATATACATTCAAAAATATGAACAGCGGACTTTATATGGAAGTTGCCAATGCAAGTGCGCAGGACAATGCTAATGTTCAGCAATGGGGTATAGGAGATGCACCTGCTTTGCATAACACATGGACACTCAGGCAGTTCCAGACTGACAGTGATCTTTACTATATCTATTCCAAACTTGCTGATGGAAAGACATATGTTCTTAATTCCACAGGTGCAGATGACGGTGCAAATATCGAACTTGTTACATATAATAATAAAACAAGTTCAATGCTCTTTAAGTTTGTAAAAAATCCTGATGGCTCCTATTACATCCAGCCGAGAACCGGAAGAGATTCAAAGGTTGTTGAAGTTGCAAATGCTTCAATGTCAAGTGGTGCTAACATAGGTCAGTGGTCAATAAACGGAAATGCATGTCAAAAGTGGAATCTTGAAACTTATGAAGTTACCACAACTACAACAACTACAACAACCACTACTACAGCTACTACAGTCACTACAACTGCAACTAATGATGTAACAACTGACACTACAGAAACTTCTGATATATCTGTAGAAATAATAGGTGATGTAAACTTAGATGGCAAAATGGATATGATAGATGTTGTTATTATACAAAAGTATCTAGTAAACATATCCAATGAGATCATAGGAAACGCTGATTTAAACGGCGACAACCGAATCAATATATTTGATTTGAGTATTGCTAAAGACATTATTATGAATTCATTATAATTATAATAGAATGATTATAAAAAAGCTCCTGCGGTATTTATCTTACCGCAGGAGCTTCTTGTATTATAAAGACTACCTGTGTGTACAGAAGCAAATCTTAGAACTTGTGTTCATAGTGACAAATAAAAAGCACATTGCACAGTACATCGCCGGGATTGGCTTCTAACATAGGATTACCCTGTTGGCTTATGCCGTTTTCGGTAAAATCAATAAGCATCTCGCTCTATGTTAAAAAATCAATTTTTTCATAATTTCCTTCATATGTTAATGTACATACAAATCTGTTAAATGCTTGTTTACCCGCTTCGTCTTTTTTAAATACTCCGGAATCAAGCAAAACCTGTTCAAAGACCTTTCCAACCTCTTCATGAATAATATCGGAAGCATTTTCATATGAAAAGTCCGAATGATCCTGCAATATTTTCTTCGCCCATTCTGCATGAGAAGCAGTCAGCAAATCATCATAGAGATTCTTACCCGACAGCAGGGCGTTTTTTACCGCATCCAGTTCTTCTGCAAGACGTGAAGGCAATACCGCAAGCCCCATGACCTCGATAAGACCGATATTTTCCTTTTTAATGTGATGTAAATACGAATTTGGATGAAACAATCCGAGCGGACGTTCTTCAGTTGTACGATTATTACGCAAAACTAAATCACATTCATAACAACTGCCATTCATTCGAGCAATCGGCGTAATTGTGTTATGCGGAACACCGTCTGTTTCAGAAAGTATGTCAACGCTTTCATCACTGTAATCACGCCATATTTTCAGAATATAACTGCATGCTTCTGAAATTCTGTTTCTGCTCTCAGATTTCAGCCGGATCACAGACATTGGCCATTTTACAATTCCAACTTGTATATCTGGGAACTGCGGTATACAGAAATATTTTTCAATTTTTGCTTTTTCCATTGCAAATATATATCTTCCACCTTGGAAATGTTCATGACTGAGGATTGAACCGCCAACAATCGGCAAGTCTGCATTTGAGCCGACAAAATAATGAGGAAGATAATCCAGTATATCGAACAGCTTTTCAAAAACTGTATAATCAATTTTCATTGACGTATGTTTTTCATTGAATACAATACAATGCTCATTGTAGTAACCATAGGGAGAATATTGTAATTGCCAGTTTTCTCTTAAAACATTTATTGAAATCGGTCGAAGATTCTGTCTTGCTGGATGATGCAGATTTCCTGCAAAACCTGCATTTTCCGGACACAGCTGGCATTTTGGATAAGATGTGCAATGTGTCGATTTTGCAGCAGCAATATCCTTCGGATCTTTTTCCGGTTTGGAACGATTTATGGTGATATCCAACGTACCATAATCAGATTCGTAAGTCCACTTTAAATCTTTTGCAATTCTGCCCTGACGTACATAGTTCACCTTTTTACTAAAATCAAAATACCAGTTGGTTGCAGATTCTGGTGATTTCGCATAGTAATGACGAAATGTAGTTGTTACCTCTCTCGGCATTGGCGTAATAATTCCCATAAGCTTTGTGTCAAACAAGTCACGATAAGCAGTCGTATTTGGAATAATATTTTCTGCACAGGCATACTCAATAAGCGGACAAAGAATCGTCTCAATATCTTCGTTCTTGCAATCAGCATCGGTTTTTTGCCAGTCAGTCAGCTGAAAAACTTCCATAAACTGATTGCGTATAACGTAGATGTCCTCTGAAGTTATCAGTTCTTTTTTTAAAGCGTAGCTTATCAATCGCTGAATATCATCATATATCATATGTTTCACTTCCTATTCTGAATATCCATTAGGATGATTTTTATGCCAATTCCAGGCACTTGCAATAATCTCTTCCAGGCTGTCATGCACCGGATTCCATCCAAGGATTTTTCTTGCCTTTTCGCTGGACGCCACCAGTCTTGCTGGATCGCCAGCTCGACGCGGCGTTTCTATTGCCGGAATGGGATGTTTAGTGACAGTTCTTGCTGTTTCAATTACTTCTTTGACAGAATAACCAATGCCATTTCCCAAGTTGAAAATATCGCTTTCGCCGCCGTTCATCAAATACTGAACAGCCAGAATATGAGCTTGTGCCAAGTCTGTCACGTGAATATAGTCACGAATACAAGTTCCGTCAGGGGTATCATAATCAGTACCGTAAACAGAGATTGCCTCTCGCTTTCCATTCGGTACTTGTAATATTAATGGAATAAGGTGGCTTTCCGGATTATGTGCTTCTCCAATTGTACCGCTTTCATCTGCACCACAGGCATTAAAATACCGCAAAGAAACATATCGCAATCTGTGAGCATTTGCCGTCCATTTAATCATATTCTCCATAGCAAGCTTTGTTTCTCCATAGGGATTTGTCGGACAAGTTCTATCGCCTTCCAGAATTGGAATATTCTCCGGTTCGCCATATGTCGCAGCTGTGGATGAAAAGACTATTTTATCAATGCTATGAAGCACCATAGCTTCCAAAAGCACTTTCGTTCCGCAAAGATTGTTGTCATAATATTTCAAAGG
>CALESG010000069.1 GCA_937907215.1 uncultured Ruminococcus sp. | reverse complement strand
ATTCTTCCAGACATTCTATCTGCCATTCAAGGGCTGCTTTAAGTTAATGACATTGTTACGGAAATACCCCCGGCTTTGCCGGGGGATGTTTATTATGCTCATTTTACGATTTTGTTTGAATTTCTTTGATTTCAGAAAGGCGGTGACATCATGGCGAAAGACGGTACCAACCGTGGCGGTGCAAGACCGGGTGCAGGCAGACCGAGAAAGGCTCTGACAGAGAAGATTGCCGAGGGAAAAACTGCGGAAGTCATGATGCAACCGGCTGATATTGAATCAGCTGAAACACCACCTGTGCGTGAATTCATGCAGGAACTACAGCGTGACGGCACTAAACTTCTCGCTGATGAGGTGTATACAGAAACTTATCAGTGGCTGAAAGAACGCTCCTGTGAAAAGATTGTCAGCCGTCAGCTTGTGGAACAGTATGCAATGAGCATTTCACGTTGGATACACTGCAAGCAAATCGTCACCAAGTACGGATATATTTCCAAGCATCCGACAACGGGAGCTGCGATTGCATCTCCATATGTTGCGATGTCGCAGAATTATATGAAACAGGCAAACCAAATCTGGAATCAGATCAGATAGTCCGTGAAAACTGCTCTGTAGAATTTCAGGGCAATCCGAATGAAGATATGATGGAAAAATTGCTGAGAAGCAGAAAGTGAGATTTTTATGAAAGCAGATAATAATTTCTGGAGAGAACTTAAAAATAATAAACCTTTCCTTACAAAACAGCAGTATCGCACTATCAAGGGACAAGCTGTCAAAGGCAACATTGATGCCGCACGAAAAGGTATGCTCAGAATAAAGCAAAGGAGGCTGTATCAGTGACAACAACTACAGAATTTCAGCTTGTTGACATTAACAAGTTAGTACCATACGCCAACAATGCCCGAACCCATAACAAGGAACAGATTCTGAAACTTCGCTCCTCTCTGCGTGAGTTCGGATTTGTAAATCCTGTCATCATTGATAAGAATTACAATGTACTTGCAGGTCATGGACGTATTATGGCGGCAAAGGAAGAAGGTATTACAGAGGTTCCCTGTGTATATGCAGACCATTTCACCGAGTCTCAGAAGAAAGCGTACATTCTTGCCGACAACCGTATGGCGTTGGACGCTGGCTGGGACGATGAACTCCTTGCCGTTGAAATGGAAGAACTCCAGAACCTCGGCTTTGACCTCGGTTTTACCGGATTTGATGAAAAAGAAATATCAGACCTTTTTGATACAAACAGCAGCGATGATGTTAAGGACGATGATTTCGACCTGACATCTGCACTTGAAAAGGCTGCATTTGTACAGCGTGGTGACATCTGGACTGTCGGCAGGCACAAACTGATGTGCGGTGACGCAACATCTGCCGAAGATGTTTCTGCCCTTATGGGAGATACAAAAGCAAATCTCATTCTGACAGACCCACCTTATGGAGTTTCGTTCAAGAGTGCAAGCGGACTTACCATTCAGAACGACAGCATGAAGAATGAGGAATTCTATACATTTCTGCTTTCTGCTTTCAAGTGTATGGCTGACCACCTTGAAAAAGGCGGTGCGGCATATGTTTTTCATGCCGATACGGAGGGACTGAACTTCCGCAGAGCCTTTGTAGATTCAGGATTTCATCTTGCAAGTTGCTGTATCTGGGTAAAGGACAGCCTTGTCCTCGGACGTTCTGATTATCAGTGGCAGCATGAACCGGTGCTTTATGGCTTTATGCAGAACGGAAAGCACAACTGGTACTCTGACAGAAAACAGACTACTATCTGGAATTTCGATAAGCCAAAACGCAATGTCAATCACCCTACTTCCAAACCGTTAGACCTTCTGAGTTATCCTATCGGGAACTCCACACAGGCA
Organism: uncultured Ruminococcus sp.; assembly: GCA_937907215.1. Lineage (GTDB taxonomy): Bacteria > Bacillota > Clostridia > Oscillospirales > Ruminococcaceae > Ruminococcus_C. Next base: position 823 of record CALESG010000069.1, on the reverse strand, counting down.
AATGGCGTGGTAATTGATACATTCGGCGGCAGCGGTTCAACTCTTATGGCTTGTGAGCAGATGAACAGAATCTGCTATACAATGGAACTTGATGAAAAGTATGCTTCTGTTATTCTCAGACGTTATGTTGAGGACACAGGTGATGCTGACGGTGTATATGTTATACGTAATGGTATGCAGATAGCATACTCTGAGCTTGTAAAAGAGGTGGAAAAGCCGAATGAATAAACCACTTACACTCGGCAGCCTTTTTGACGGTTCGGGAACGTTCCCAATGATGGGTATGCTCTCAGGCATTGTGCCTGTATGGTCTTCTGAAATTGAGCCGTTTCCTATAGCGGTGACTACTAAACGACTGCCCTTTGTAAAGCACCTGGGTGACATTAACAAAATCAATGGTGCTGAAATTGAACCCGTTGATATCATAACATTCGGCAGTCCGTGTACAGACCTGTCAGTTGCGGGCAAAAGAGCTGGGCTGGATGCAGAGCGATCAGGACTTTTCTTTCAGGCAGTAAGAATTATAAAGGAAATGAGGTGTGCTACAAATGGCAGATATCCGAGATTCGCAGTATGGGAAAATGTCGCAGGTGCTTTCTCCTCCAACGGCGGAGAAGACTTCCGATGTGTCCTTGAAGAACTCTGTAAGGTCAAGGACACAAATATTTCTGTCCCTAAACCTGCAAAGTGGGAAAAAGCAGGAGAAATCGTGGCAGAAAATTTCTCTCTCGCATATAGGACAGTCGATGCTCAGTACTGGGGTGTACCCCATACGCACTAACCTATAAAGGTTGTCAAAGATCAGCGGCAGTTGTATAATATA
>CALESG010000068.1 GCA_937907215.1 uncultured Ruminococcus sp. | reverse complement strand
CCATATTTTCGGCATTTTGTGAAGAGGGTGTATTTTCAGTTTTGCGGAATCAGGTATACGTCAATGAACTTTGATATATATTTATCAATGTTTAAATCTGCATAGTTGTAATATTGTTATTTATTAAAAAAATCAAGAGAATGAAATGGATTTAAGTTTCATAAATCCAGTGCCTTTATAAATAAAATAAAGAGGATATACGCCGCTTTTTACAAAAATTGTACTTGTAAGTTTTGTCCATTCAGATGACGAAGATATATCGAACTGAGCAATTTTGTTATTTCCCATGTCAATATAAGCAGAGAGTGTTCCGCAGCCGGTTGATTTAAACAGTATGGAAAGTTCTTTTGCGTCACAAAAATTAAAATATTTATATCCTATAAGTGTTCCGTTAGTAATTTCATCAATGAATCTGTCATTGCCAATATTATTTACATTTGGAAATACATCTTTATAAATAGAATTGCTTCCATGCGGCATAGCACCATTTGTAATATTGCAGGCTATTACAGCAGGATATTCGCCTTTAGCAATAAGAAACCCGTTATTAAGTCCACATGATGTTATTTCAACTTGCTTTATTGAGCCATCTTCTTCTATATTGATTTTTTCTGCACATGCTTGTCTACTATAGTCTGATTTGTGTGTAAGTCTATGATAGAATACATACCATTGACCATTTATACACTCAATGCTTCCATGGGTAGTACCTGTCATATTAAGGCGTTCACTTTCACTTCGTCCATTTAGCCCAATATCTCCGTTCGATACGATCGTTCCACCAAATACAAAGTCACGGTCTGGATATTTACTTGTAGCATAACAAAGTTCATGATTCTGCTTAGATGAATATATAAAATAATAGGTGTCTTTGACTTTTCGAATGGAACTTGCTTCAAAAAATGGGTGAGCTTCAAAGCTTGTACCTTTTGTATTATACGGAATAATATGCTTTGGTTCTTCTTTTACTGTCAGCATATCGTCTTCCACAACAACCATACAAGCACCCATAACGCTGTCATCAGTCGTAAGAATTTCTTCTTTTGATTTACCAAACATAGCCATTTCTTTTTCTATTATATCTTCATCATTTTTACAATTGTCACTTTGTTCATAATCAAATTGTGTACCATAATAAATACGAATAGTGCCATTATCATTTATAACACCCGGATCAAAACATACAAACTTTTTCATAGGTCGGCCGTCTGGATAATGTATATGACCTAAAAATTCATATTTTCCGGCTGGTGTATCGCATACAGCAACACTTATAGGACCAAAGTATCCGCCTTTGCCATATGCTCCGGACATACAGTAGTATAAATAATATCTTCCATCATTTCCACGTACAACATCAGGTGCGTACATATATGGTCGATTTTTATAATCAGGATCTTGACTTGCACTATATATAACACCTTCGCATTTCCACTCTGTAAGATCGTTGATTGGTGCAGAATAAACTGTATAATCAAGCATACAGAAGGTTTCTCCGCCTTCTTTATCATGAGAGCCGAACAGATAAACACGATCTCCAAAAACATGCGGTTCTCCATCAGGAATATATTCATATAGTGGAAGAAAAGGATTAAAAACTTGTTTTTTCATAATAATATTGCACCTCATTATATATATTTTTTATTGCATATTACAAAACAAGCAGATGTTTGACATCAACTGCTTGTTTTCTTTATAATTATCTGCAAAAGTATAATAAATATAAAAATAACTCTTATTCCTCATCATCGGAAATAACTTCCAGAACAATACAAGTTACATTATCTGCACCACCACGATTAAGTGCCTCTTGTACAAGTATAGCAGCTTCATTGAAATAATTTTGTGACAGAAGCTCATGAATTACCTTATCAGAACACATATTGCTCAAACCATCTGAACAAATTACAAATTTGTTTTTCGGACGAATTGGAATTGGCATACGACTGTCAGCATTAAGACCTACTTCACTTTTATCTGAACCAATATAAAGTGTTAAACGGTGATTATCAGGACTGTTTGCAGCTTCGCTTTCAGTGTAAATTCCAGCATCAAGCTTTTGATTGGCAAGCGTATGATCACGAGTCAAACATACAATGCCGGATTCTTGTTCCAGATAAATACGGCTATCGCCAAGATAATACAGTCTAGCCTGACCGCCCATAAAATAAAGCATAGCAAATGTTGTGCCACCGCTTAAAGACTGCTTTTCACGAAGCATTTCCACTACAGCATTATTAGCCTCTTTTGTATATTCCGAAACAATTTGATCAACGATTCTGGTGTTTTCAGCATTTTCCAAATCATTTTCATATTTTCTAAGTATTTGCATTGCAATTTCTGATGCGATCTCTCCATATGCAGCACCACCCATACCATCAAAAACAGCAAAGCACATACCGTCTGGATTGTCTATAGTATATGTCGCTGAAAAATCATTGCGAAAGTGTTCGTGCAGATAAATTCCCTTTAAATAGAAATTATCCTCGTGATTGCCACGAACCTTACCAATGTGTGTAGAAACAGAAACACGAAGACGATAAGATGTAATTGCAGAAGACATAGGACCCATTTCATCTTCGTTTCCAAAAATGTTGTTTACATTATTTTCAAAATCTAAAAGATTATTTGCATCAGAAAGCGATGAATTGTAATTCATTATTGTTTCCTTTCATTATATATTTTTTAGCAGACAGTTTATTAAAATCTACAACAGCATGAAAGCAGTGCATTGCATATAAGATTATATGCACAACATCTTAAACATTCAGATGTTCCATCATTTTGAGAATATGGAGATTGCATTTCCTGATAGCGGAAGGAAGGATTTTCAAGCTGTCTTAAAAGCATCTGATATTGAACATTACCCGGTTCCATATTTGCTGCTGTACGAGCATATTGTAATGCCATAACATCGTTTCTCATTCCTGATTGAGCCACAGCACTTATATAATACCATTCGGCATCACGGTTTTTTATTGAATTAAGAACATTAACAGCTTCAGCAAATCTTCGATTTTGTACAAAATTTATAGCTGCTTTTTTATGCATTGAATCTTCATCATCATTTGAAGTATGATAATTATTTCTGCCGAAGAAATCATTATCGCCGCTTTTTCCCTGCCTTTGATCCATGATTTCTTGATATGCAGATTGTATTTCTCTAAAGCGAGCTTCATATTCATCAGCATTAGGCTTGTCCATATTAAGGTCAGGATGATATTTACGGCAAAGCTTTCTATAAGCCTTTTTTATCTCATCCTCAGAAGCATTATGTGATACGCCAAGAATCTGATATGGATCTTTCATATATTTCCTCCTTGTTGTTTTTCGTCTTTTTCATTTATATTATTATTAAGATATTCACTTTTACGTTTTTTAAATGATGTCCATATTCCTGCATATAATATATTACGGAGAATCTCAACATTTTTTATAACAGGCAAATACTCAAAAGCTTCTGCTGCTGGTGCAATTATTATACGCAAAAGTTCTTCAGTTTCATCAATAAATTTAGCATCATTCACATCTTTTGATAAAAATGGATTATAACTATTTTTCTTCTTATCCTTAGGCAAGTCATCAAAAGCGTCTAATATATATATATAACATCCAAGATGAAAACCTATAATACGAAGTTTTTCTTCCCACACATCTTCTCTAAAAGCAAGTATTTCAGATAAAATATTACCAAAGCATATTGCCGGAAGCATTGGATCAGAAGAGTTGTTTTTCTCTAATTCATGCAATTTCTTTAGTTCTTTTTCGATTATACTAACTTTTTTAATGTATATTTCTTTGAGTTTATTATTTTTTTTAGATATTAGCTTATAAATTATTTTTTTAAAATAGCTGTTATCATCGTACCAATCATCTTCAAGTTTATATGCTGACAAAAGCAAGCTCATATCAGCAGCATATTCTGTAACTTCACTTTGTATATAAAGCTGTTTTTTTATTGGATGTGCTATGCATCTTTTGCTTGTGCAAACTTCTTTAGGTTCATAAAGACTATCAAGCAAAAGTGTTAAAAATGTAATATCATAGCTTAAAAGGAATTGTCCTATAGAGCCGAATTTTTCATGAAGAGAGTGGCAGAGTCCACAGTAATAAGTTCGATACGAATCAAATTCTCGGAATTTAAGTTCTGGTTTGCAAATCTGAATATATCCATACATAATTCAACTCCGCTTTATAAATTTATAATTGCATTTAGGGCAAGTTATTTCGATTTTACCTTTTCCTTTTGGAACACGTACTTTTTGGTAACACTTTGAACAAACGAAAACTTTGCTTGACGATTTAGATGAATTTCGTATATTATCAAACCACACACGAATCGGAGCTGTAATATCCATAAATTTCCTGTTTTCAGCATATCTTTTTTCTATATTTTTAGAAAATATCCTAAACAACAGTATAATGGCTATAACAAAAGAGAGAATATTAAGTAAATAAAATCTTGTGAATAAATTTATCATGATAAATATTATGTACATTACAAGTAAAAATTTATTAAGCTCATCATAGCCATAGCGTCCACGAAAGAAGTTGTTCATTTTATCTCTGAAATTCATGATAATGTTTCCTTTCTATACAGATAAAAATCCCCATAATTTCCATATAAAAAACAACTGTTTACATTTGCCATAAATAAGAATACTTTTTACATTATATCATATTTTAAATAATATGAAAATACAAAATTGAAAGTTTCACACTTTTTTCACATAATAAATCAGAATACATAAATATCATATGATAATCAAAGAATTATATAAATCATGTTGCCATTCGACAAAATTAGGTATTTACATAAATTTTCGCAGTAAGTATAATATATTACATAATTCGACAAAACTCAACGCAAGAGAAGCGGATTATTAAAGGCAACACCGCACAAAGCACGCCTAGCGGCTTTGCACATCATCTGCTTGCATATTTTTCATCATATCACACAAAAATTCCTTGACAGGCGACAGCCTGCCTGCGAAATTTTTATGCAATTTGACGAAGAATCTGACTGTGCATCTGATGCACAATCTTTGTGCGGTGTTGCCTAAAGAATACTATATAGGAAGTTGAAATATGATTAGTTTAAGTGTTAAAATTTTAATTGAAATGACTGATAAGAGCTTTGGAGTCAAATTAGCATCCGAACTCCAAAAGTTAGGTGTATATGCCGTTGTCAGCGACAAAGAGATAAAAGCTTTTGATAAAGAAATGTTTTTTGAAAAATATAGAATTATTGTAACCGATAATCCTGAAAAGTATATTCAAAGTTGCGTTCAGGTAATCGTAATAAGCAATGATAAGAATATCATAAATATGATTTTATACAATGACAATATGTTATATGTATCAAAAAATATAGGTGTGAACAGTATATGCAGCCTTATAAAATTTTATACTAATTGCGGCGGCAACAAAGTTAAAGCCGAACGGTTAGCATCTAGTTTTATCCGTGAAATGGGGATACAAACAAATTTAAAAGGCTATAAATATCTTCGAACTGGAATAGTCTGTGCTTCATTAAAACCGGAAATAATGGAACATTCAACATATGAAATATATGATGTTATAGCTAAGAAGTACAATGTGCAGAGCAGCAGCGTTGAACGTGCAATAAGAAATTCAATTGAACTGGCATATGAAAAATGTCCCAAGAAGGTAAGTGAAAAGTTTAATTATCCTGTAGCAAAGCCGAGCAATACTGAACTTATTATATTTGCTGCCGATACGATTAGAACATGGGGATTATAAAATAAAAGGCAGAACTGCATTTAGAATTTTTATAATATAATATTTATATAATATGCTGTTCTGCCTTTAAAAATAATTTAAACGTCAACTATAAATTCCAATTTTAGATGTCAAGTCTGTAAATTTCCTGCAATGTTTTAAGCCATTTATATCTTTCATCAGCATATTCTTTTGATTTAGCATCAAGACTTTCTGCATTTTCAGGATCGATTTTTTTAGTCGATTGAAAACGCAGTTCTCCTGAAAGAAATTCATTAAAATCAAGAGTAGGTTCATCGCTGTCAAGAATCAATGGACTTTTTCCTTGAGAATAAAATTCTGGATTAAATCTAAAAAGCTGCCAATAACCGGATTTAACTGCTTTAGCTTGTTCATTTTGAGAACTTCCAAGTCCGGCTTTTATACCATGACTTATGCAAGGTGAATAAGCAATTATCAATGATGGACCATTATAACGTTCAGCTTCGATCATTGCTTTTAATGTTTGATTATAATCTGCACCCATTGCAACTTGTGCTACATATACATTTTTATAAGTCATCATCATTGCCGCAAGACTTTTTTTAACAGTTTTCTTTCCGCCAGAGGCAAATTTTGCATCTGCACCTATTGGTGTAGCTTTTGATGACTGTCCTCCTGTATTGGAATAAACCTCGGTATCAAAAATCAGGATGTTTATATCATATCCACTTGCTATTATATGGTCAATTCCTCCAAATCCTATATCATATGCAAATCCATCACCGCCGAATACCCAGAAAGATTTTTTTGAAATATATTCTTTATGATTTATAAGCTCATTTACTTCATAAGTTCTATTTTCAAATGGTACTTTGTTTAATATTTGAATAAGCTCATCACTTGCAAATGAATTTTCCTCACCATTTTCATAAGTTTCGATCCATTTACTTATAGCAGATTTTACTTCAAAAGTAATATTTTCATATGACATAAGTGATTCTGCAAGAGATTTCATACGTGTTCTAACTGCACAATGAGCCATAGCCATGCCAAGTCCAAATTCAGCACCGTCTTCAAATAATGAATTTGACCATGCAGGAGATTTTCCATTGTGCGATATACAATATGCAACAGAAGGAGAAGAATTAGCCCATATAGATGAACATCCGGTAGCATTTGCAATATACATTCTTTCTCCGAAGAGTTGAGTAGCAAGCTTGGCATAGGGCGTTTCACCGCATCCGGCACAAGCTCCATGAAATTCAAGCAGCGGCTGTCTGAACTGGCTGCCTTTTATAGTGCTTATTTTAAATCTTTGCCTTATTTCGTTTTTATCTTGAAGAGGCTTTCCATAATCAAAATATTCTTGATGCTCTGATTTTTGGAAAGCAGGTTTCATTTCAAGAGCTTTATTGCCCTTTTTTCCCGGACATACACCTACACATGAACCACATCCTGTGCAATCAGTTTCAGATATAATTATTGATAAACTGTATTGTTCATCACTTTTTAAGCCTATAAGAGAAATATTCTTCATTCCATCAGGAGCAGATTCAAGTTCTTTTTTCGTCATAACAATAGGTCTTATTACTGCATGAGGACATACATATGAACAAAGACAGCATTGAATGCAATTTTCCGGAATCCAAACTGGAATATCTACAGCTACATTTCGTCTTTCATGAGCAGTTGTACCCATTGGAAAGCTTCCATCTTTATACTTTAAAAAAGCTGATACAGGAAGCTTGTCACCATACTGCGTTGCAATAGGTTTTTGAATATTTTTTACATAATCTATAATTTCTTTTCTATCAGGAATAATCTCTTCAGAGAGTGGAGTAGGTTTTGAATATTTCCATTCTGTTGGTACATCAACTTTATGCACTTCATCTAATCCCATACAAATGGCTTGGTAATTCATCTCAATAATTTTACTGCCTTTTTTTTCATATGCCATTTTAGCAGCATTTTTCATAAGCTGTTTTGCCTTATCTTCTTGCATAATGCCTGTTGTCTTAAAAAAAGCTGCCTGCAAAATAGTACTTATTTTGCTGTTAAGCCCAATTTTCTTTCCTATTGCAAAGGCATCTATTATAAAAAATTGTATATTATGCTCAGCAATATATTTTTTTACTTGTCCCGGCAAATACTCGCTTAGTTTATCTTCTTTAAATCCACAATTAAGTAGAAATATCCCACCGTCTTTTACTTCTTCTACTATATTAAATTTATGCATATATACAGGATTATGACAAGCTGCAAAATCGGCTTTTTTTATGAGATAAGGTGCATGAATCGAGTGATTTCCAAAACGAAGATGCGAAATTGTAAGTCCACGTGATTTCTTGGAATCATATTCAAAATATGCTTGTACTTGCATATTTGTATTATCGCCAATAATTTTTATTGATGATTTGTTGGCACTAATGGTTCCATCACCGCCGAGTCCCCAAAATTTACACTGAAATATATTATAATTAAGCGGATCTATATTTTCTATATTTGTTAAAGAAAGTTTTGTAACATCATCTATAATACCTATTGTAAATCTGGTTTTTTGATTATTATATAGAACAGCTGCAATTTGAGCCGGAGTTGTATCCTTAGAGCTTAAACCATATCTTCCTGAAAATACAGTTATTTTTTCAAATTTACTGTTACGAAGTGCTGCGACAACATCAAGATAAAGAGGTTCGCCTACAGAGCCTGGTTCTTTTGTTCTGTCAAGAACAGTTATTTGTTTTACATTATCTGGAATTTTTTCAAGAAAATTTTTTATACAAAACGGTCTATAAAGACGTACTTTTATAATGCCAAATTTTCCACCCTTAATGTTTAAATATTTTATGGTTTCCAAAGCTGTTTCGCATACCGAACCCATTGCTATGATTATATGTTCAGCATTATCATCACCATAATAATTAAATAAATCATAATCTGTTCCAATAGTATTGTTTATTTTATTCATAATACTTTTGATGATATTAGGAAAATTCTCATAACATAAGTTTGCAGCTTCTCTATTTTGAAAATAAATATCCGGATTCTGTGACGACCCCATGATTTTTTGATGATATGGATTTAGAGAATTGTTTCTAAATTCTTCAATTGCATTAAAATCCATTAGCTTATAAAGACTTTCATTGCTCCACACGTCAATCTTTTGAATTTCATGTGAAGTACGAAATCCATCAAAAAAATAAATACATGGCAATTTACCCTTTAAAGAAGCTATATGTGCAACCGGTGCAAGATCCATAACTTCCTGAACACTGCACGAACAAAGCATTGCTGCACCTGCTTGACGACAGGCATATACATCAGAATGATCACCGAATATGGAAAGTGCGTGAGATGCAATAGTTCTTGCTGCAACATAAAAAACTCCGGGAAGCAGTTCGCCTGATATTTTGTATATATTTGGAAGCATAAGAAGCAACCCTTGAGATGCTGTAAATGTTGATGTTAATGCACCAGCTGCTAAAGAACCGTGAACAGTGCCGGCAGCACCCGCTTCGGATTGCATTTCAATTACTTTTACAGTTTGATTAAATATATTTTTTCGTCCTGTTGCTGACCATTCGTCCATATATTCTGCCATGCCAGAAGCTGGAGTAATAGGGTATATAGCAGCCGTTTCTGTATATGCATATGCGACATGAGCAGCTGCTTGATTACCATCCATAGTTTTCTTTTCTCTTTTCATAACGCACCTCTTTTTTACTGATTAGAAGTATTATGTGCTGAAAGTATGATATTATTGCTTAACAAAAAATTTGTTATATTTATTTATAAAAATAAAATTATGATTAAATATGCAATAAACATGATTGTTTTTATCATTGAAATTTTGTTTTTGGAGTAGTATAATAATTATTGTAAACAGAACAGAAAATTAAAGCAGTTTACAATTTATTTTTGCAATCCTCTACTTAATAAATATAATCCCATATAACAGCAATGCCGCCAGTAATTTTTTATTGGGCGGCATTGTTGTTATATATATTTACATATTTCTCTCATATATTTTGTCTGATATATGTTGCATTTTTTTATAAAATGTTGTATAATGTAAGTAAGGAGTTGAGTATGGTGATAAACCAAGAAAAAAGTAAAAAAGAACAGATAAGTATTTCAGATATAGATGATTTTTTTGTAAATGAATCAAATCAAGATCAATATTCCAGTTTTTATAATTATCAAAAGCTTATGGCATATTATCGTTGTGCAATGATGGAAATTGCCACAAAGTTTAATGTTCTTAATGAAGAATTTTCACTTCAATATGAAAGAAATCCCATAAGCAGTATAAAAAGTCGTCTAAAGAAAATCAATAGCATTAAGGAAAAGCTGACAAAGAATGGTTATCCTTTTACGCTTGATTCTATTGAAGAGCATCTTAATGACGTAGCTGGTATACGTGTTGTATGTTCATTTACAGATGATGTTTATATGCTTGCAAATGCATTTACAAAGCAAGATGATATAACTGTAATTGCCAGAAAAGACTACATAAAAAATCCCAAGCCAAATGGTTATCGCAGTTTACATCTTATTGTAACAGTACCAATCTTTTTAGCTCATGAAAAGCGAATAATGAAGGTAGAGATACAGCTAAGAACTATTGCAATGGATTTCTGGGCAACACTTGAACATCAGCTAAGATATAAGAAAAATGTAGAATTTACTGACGATATGGCAAAAGAACTTTTTTTATGTGCTAAATTAAGTGAAGAGCTTGACTCAAAAATGGATATGCTTAGAGATAAAGTTCAGCTGGACAAGAAATTATTAGAATAATAAATAGTAATAGTAAAAAATATTAAAATTGGACAGAAAATGATATGCGTACTAAAGGTTAAATATCTTTTTATAAACCTTGAAGTATACATGTCGAAAAGGCTGTCCTTTTTATTTTATAATTGACAAATCAGCGGCTATAAGATATAATAATACCTGAATGTGAGGTGTGCAGATTTTGGAAAATGATCTTGTGATAGATAGCATAATGAAAAATTATCGTAAGACTATATGGAATAATTTTACCAAAGGTGTAAGAGAATTTAATATGATAAGTACGGGCGATAAGATAGCGGTATGTGTTTCGGGTGGAAAAGATTCAATGATTCTTGCAAAATGCATAGAAAAATATCAAAAAATAAGCGGTGTTCCATTTTCGGTAAAGTACATTTGTATGAATCCGGGTTATAATTCTGAAAATCTTGAAATTATCCTTAATAATGCAAATCGTCTTGGACTCTCTCTTGATATATTTAATACAAAAATATTTGATTCAATTGAAAGAGAAAAGAACAATCCTTGCTTTCTCTGCTCAAGATTACGAAGAGGTGCTTTATATAAAGCAGCAATGGAACGTGGCTGTAATAAAATTGCCCTTGGTCATCATTTTAACGATGTAATAGAAACTATACTTATGGGAATGATCTATGGTGGACAAGTACAGACAATGATGCCTAAACTGCATAGTGATAATTATGAAAATATGCAGTTAATAAGACCCATGTATTATGTACATGAAGACGAAATTATAAAGTGGACTGAAGAAAATGATCTTAAATTTATTAGGTGTGCCTGTAAAGTCACTTCAAATCAGAATGATTATAGTCAAAACATTTCCAAACGTCAAGAGGTAAAAGAACTTATAAAAAAACTTAAGTTAAAAAATCCTGATATAGAACATCATATTTTTAGAAGTGTATGGAATGTTGATTTAAAGCATTTAATCTCATATCATTTAGGTGACGAAAAGCACTGCTTTATGGATAATTATGATGATGATTTAAACTAGCAGAACAGGAGGTAAGGGTAAATGACAGAAAACGAAGTAATTGAACTTAAACGGAGATCTTTAGAATATTATTTCAGAGCGTTAAACAAACCTCAGCAGGAAACAGTATTTAGTATAAAAGGTCCTGTGCTTGTATTGGCAGGAGCAGGAAGCGGTAAGACAACGGCAATAATGAATAGAATTGTAGGAATGATTTATTTCGGAGATGCTTGGAATAGGGCAGATGGAAATATTTTTCCTGATGATTATGAATACTTAAAAGAATATATCAATGGAAACGCTGAAGAAAATATATCACGTCTTCGTGATATTTTAGCAGTATATCCAATACGTCCGTGGAATATTCTTGCGATTACATTTACTAATAAAGCAGCCGGTGAAATGAGATCCCGTCTTACAAATATGTTAAGTGAGGAAGAATCTTTGGATGTAAATGTGTCTACGTTTCATTCTATATGTGTTAGAATACTCAGAAGAAGTATACATTTGCTTGGATATGACCGTGATTTTACAATATATGATTCTGATGACAGCAAACAGCTTATAAAAAAATGCATGAAAGACCTTGATATATCTGATAAGTCAATTTCTTATAAAAGCGTTTTGAATGAAATAAGTTTTGCAAAGGATAGAATGATTTCACCTGAAGATATGAAAATGGATTCAGAAGGGGATTATAGAAAATCTATTATATCTAATATTTATAAAGAATATCAAAACCGTTTGCAAGCTGCAAATGCACTTGATTTTGATGATTTGATTTATATGACAGTTCGTTTATTTGAAAATTATCCAGAAGAACTTGAGTATTATCAAAATCGTTTTCGCTATATTCTTGTAGATGAATATCAGGACACAAATCATTCACAATTCAGAATGATAGAACTTCTTTCTGCAAGATATAATAATTTATGTGTAGTTGGCGATGATGACGTTTAAAGGAAGTAAAGTTATAAGGCTTGAGCAGAATTATCGTTCTACACAAAGAATACTCAATGCTGCAAATGAAGTAATTGCTAATAACCAAAGCAGAAAAGAAAAACATCTTTGGACAGAGTCCGGTGAAGGTGAGCTTATAAAATGGTATTGTGCATATGATGAAAACGATGAAGCAGCTTTTGTTGCAAAGTCTATAGTCGATAGTATAGCAAATGGAAACAGCTATAATAATTTTGCTGTTTTGTATCGTATGAATGCTCAATCTAATGCACTTGAGCGGATGTTTATAAGAAATAATATACCTTATCGTATCTATGGCGGCACAAGGTTTTATGACCGTAAAGAAATAAAAGATATTATAGCTTATTTAAGTGTTATAAATAATGAAAATGATATAGTACGTTTTCATCGTATAATAAATGAGCCTAAAAGAGGAATTGGTGACGCTACGGTAGCACTTATAGATAATATTTCAAATGATCTGCATATTTCACCAATTGAAGTTATGCGTGAAGCGGACAGCTTTCCTGTTTTAAAGAAACGGTCAAAATCTTTAAAGCAATTTGCCAATATTATAGATGAACTGTCTGCTAAAGTAAATGAACTTCCTTTGGATGAATTGCTTGATGTTCTGATGGATAAAACAGGTTATGCTGATTATCTTAAGTCGCAAGGCATAGAAGGTGAGTCACGTATTGAAAATATAGAAGAACTCAAATCTTCTATTACGGCTTATACAGAAGAAGCTGAAGAGGTATCACTTAGCGGATTCCTTGAAGAAATTGCACTTTTTACTGATGTAGACAGATATGAACCGGATCAAGATAAAGTTCTTATGATGACAATACACTCTGCAAAAGGATTGGAATTTGATAATGTTTTTCTTGTTGGCTTTGAAGAAGGCATTTTTCCGGGAATACGTTCTATAAACTCAATAGATATGACTGATATGGAAGAAGAACGTCGTCTTGCATATGTTGCCATAACAAGAGCAAAGAAACATCTCTCTCTTATAAGTGCTTATAAAAGAAAGTTATTTGGTTTAACACAGTATAATAGCCGTTCAAGGTTTCTTAATGAAATAAATTTTGAGCTTATTGATAAAAAGGTAAGTGAAGGTTTAAACAACGGAATCATATCAGAAACAGAATCAGAAGATATTGGTTCATACAAATCAATATCATTGCAGGAACAGCTTGCTAAAAATTCAAAGTCAAAATCAAGCTCTACTCAAAAAACATTTGCAGTAGGTGATTGTGTAAGTCATAATATATTTGGAAATGGAATTGTACTTAATGTAACCAAAATGGCAAATGATTCTATGTTGGAAGTTGCGTTTGATAAAGTAGGAACAAAGAAGCTTATGGCGAATTTCGCTAAAATAAATAAAATCAATAAATAAAAAGGAGGATAAATAAAAATGTATAATGGTTATACAGTAATCGATGCTCATGCACATATTTTTCCAGATAAAATCGCAAGAAAGGCAACAGATGGTATTTCAGAGTTTTATGATATACCTATGAGTCATCAAGGAAATGTACACGAACTTTTTGCAAGCGGTGATAAAGTTGGCATAGATGGATATCTTGTATGTTCAGCAGCAACTCATCCATCCCAAACTAAGGCGATAAACCACTACATAGAACTGGTTTGTAAGCAATATCCACAATGCATAGGATTTGCAACGATCCATCCATATTCAGAATCAATGCTGTCCGAAATGGAAAAGATTCTTAAATTGCCATTTAAGGGTATAAAACTTCACCCTGATTTTCAGCAATTTGATATTGATGATAAAAAAGTATATTCTCTATATGAAATGATAGAAGACTCGGGATTACCTATACTAATGCATATGGGTGACCCAAATAAAACACATTCGCTGCCAAGACGTTTGGTTAAAGTGCTTGATGATTTTCCAAGACTTAAAGTAATTGCAGCTCATTTGGGCGGGTATCAGCGTTGGAATGAGGCGATTGAGGTATTAAAACCATCTGAAAGATTAAAATTTGACACAAGCAGTAGTCTTAGTTTTATGCCGCCTGAAAAAGCTGTTGATTTTATACGCAAATATGGCGTTGAAAATTGTTTCTTTGGAGTAGATTTTCCAATGTGGGATCATAAGGAAGAGCTTGACAGATTCTTTAAACTTGATCTTACAGATACTGAAAATAAAAAGATACTTTCAGAAAACTTTATAGAATGGATAAGAAAGGGTTAATTAAAGATTTAATTGCAGTCTATATATTTATTTTTTTAATGTTAACATTAAATTTTATTTTATTTTTGTGTAAAATATGGTATAATATAAATATTATACCGGTACTGTTATGTTACAAAAGGTAATAAATGAGTTTAAGGAGTAAAATTATGAGAAAAACCAAAATTGTATGTACAATAGGCCCTGCAACTGATGATGATAACGTGATGAGAGATGTAATGTCTGCTGGAATGAATGTAGCACGTTTTAATTTTTCACACGGTGACTATGAAATGCATAAAAAACGTTTTGAACAAGTTTCACGTCTGCGTGAAGAACTCGGCCTGCCTATTGCGACACTAATGGATACAAAGGGTCCGGAAATTCGACTTGGCAAATTCGTAGATGATAAACCTGTTACTATTCATTCAGGAGATACTTACACCCTTACTACACGTGACGTTGCTTGCGATGATAAAGTAGGAAGCATTTCATTTAAAAATTTATCTCATGATGTAAAGCCTGGTACACATATTCTTATCAATGATGGTGTTATTGAAATGGTTGTAGAACGAGTTTCACGTACAGATATAGTATGTCGTATAATACATGGCGGTGTTCTGTCAAATAATAAAGGTATAAATGTTCCTGGTGTCAAATTGTCAATGCCTTATCTTAGCACAAGTGATATGAATGACCTTGAATTTGGTGCTAAAATGGGATTTGATTTTATTGCAGCGAGCTTTGTAAGCACAGCTGCTGATATTGACTATTTGCGAAAATATACACATAGTCTTGGTTGGTTTAATGTGCGTATAATCGCAAAGATTGAAAATCTTGAAGGCGTTCGTAATATTGATGAGATTTTAAAGTCTGCTGATGGTATTATGGTTGCAAGAGGCGATCTTGGTGTAGAGATACCATTTGAACAGATTCCAGCTGTACAGAAAGAGCTTATAAGAAAAGGTTATCAAGCCGGCAAACAAGTTATTACTGCAACACAAATGCTTGAATCTATGATAACAAATCCACGTCCTACAAGAGCTGAAATAACTGACGTTGCCAATGCTATTTATGATGGCACAAGTGCTATCATGCTTTCTGGAGAAACTGCTGCCGGTGCATATCCTGCTGAAGTTGTAAGAACTATGGATAGAATTGCAAAAACAACAGAGGATAATATAGATTATAAAGAACTTCATGCTACTTGCAAACCGGGAAGTCAAGATATAGCCAATGCAATTGCACACGCTACCGTTACAACAGCACATGATCTTGATGCAAGAGCGATACTTACTGTTACAATGAGTGGTATAACTGCAAGAGAAATATCTAAATATCGTCCAAGCTGCCCTATTATTAGTTGTACAGTAAGTGAAATGGTATGGCGTCAGACAAATCTGAGCTGGGGAGTAATGCCGCTTATAATTGGCGAAAAGAATAATACAGATGAGCTGTTTTCAGCAGCTGTTGAAGCTGCACTCGAAAACGAAATGGTTGATAAAGATGATATAGTTGTAATTACTGCCGGTGTACCGGTTGGTTGTTCTCATACTACAAATCTGATGAAAGTTGAACGTGTAGACCATACACGATAACGCTTAGGATATGTTTGCATAATCCATATATTATAAAAATCGAGCTGATGACAGCTCGATTTTCTTTGTTCTCTTATATTTTTTATACAGACAAATTATTATATAATTCTTTGCGTATGTCATTCAATACTGGAAAATTCTTTCGAATATTCTTAACATTTAGCGGATCTATATCTGTATAATATAATCCAGGCTTATCACCACAATTGCATATTATAGAACCGTCCGGCGATATTGCCATACTTCCTCCAGAATATAAAAGACCATCCTGAACACCGGTACAGTTAACGCCAATAATGTATACTTGATTTTCAATCGCACGTGCCTGAAGAAGTACTTTCCAATGCTGCAAACGTTTTTCAGGCCAATTGGCTGGAATAATTACAGCTTGAATCTTATCTGGATTTATGCGAAAAATCTCTGGGAAACGCAAGTCATAGCATATTGCACATTGAAAGTCAACATTGAACATTGATGAATGTGGCAGGGAAGTACCGCCTTTGAAATAAAGATCTTCACCTGCGTATGAAAATGGATGAATTTTTATATAGTCCAAAATAATATCGCCATTTGAAGAGATAAATGAATAATGATTATATGATACGTTGTCGCTTTGCATTTCTGTCCAGCCAAATCCAATTGTGATATTGTCAGCAGCCGCAAATGACTTCATTGATTCTAAAGAAGCATTACTATATCTTGATGTAATTTTTGTATTCATAGAAAATCCAGTAAAGCTCATTTCAGGAAACACAATACAATCAGCTTTATTGCAGGCTGCCTCATGAATTGCTTTTTGTGCGTGTTGAAGATTATACTCAAAGTCAAGATATTTTATTTCAGATTGACAAATCGCTAGTTTCATAATTAGCTCCTTGAATTTAAAAGATATATTATATTTATATTATATATTAAAGTTCATTTATCTGTTTAAACATATCTTGCATTTGACCGTCTATTTCATAGATAGAATCTGCACAAACTTTAAGCTTATCAGTTAAAGTAGATGAAATATCTTTATTGCCAATAGATTTATAATGCAATTGATGCTCAAGGCTTGCCCAGAAATCCATAGCAATAGTTCTTATTTGAATTTCAACAGGTGCCATTTGTAAACCGGTAGACATATGTACAGGTACATTTACTATCATATGAAAGCTTCTATATCCATTTGATTTAGGGTTCTTTATGTAATCTTTTACTTTTATAACATTAAAGCCACTGCCTTTAGCAAGAAGTTCTGCAATTGCATATATATCATCAATATAACAACAAATAACACGTACACCGGCAATATCAAGCAGATTTTTTCTTGCAGCTTCTGGTGAAATAGCAAATCCCTTTCTTTGAAGTTTTCCTACAATACTCTGAGGAGATTTGATTCTGCTCTCAATATTATGAATTGGATTACGTTGAAAACGCATACTAAATTCATTGTCAAAAATATTTAACTGAACTTTTACAAGTTCAATTGCAGAATCGTATAAATGTTCGAGTTCAAGAAAAGAATAGAAAATTGTAAGCAATTGATTTTCATCTTTTTCAGGAACCATATCACGAATAGCGTCTAAATAAAATTCTTTATCGTTCATTAAAATCACCTCAACATAAAAATAACTTTGGATTATATAGTTTTTGTTTTATATATTATATCATAGCAATGTGTAATTTACAAGATAATTATGTGATTCTTGCTAAAATTATTTTTTGAAGAAAAATTTTTTAATATGCCTTGATTTTTTAACCGATATTTTGTATAATATAATAAGTTGTACAGGTCTATCCTGTGGCTATAATAATAAAAGTGTTGTGCTTTATATGCGTAATATGCTAAAATAAAGGAATATATATTAAGGAGGTACCCTCATGAGAGCGGTAATTACAGTAATTGGACACGATAATGTTGGAATTTTGAATAAGGTAAGCGGCGTATGTGCTAAATATCAGGCAAATGTTTTGGAAGTTACACAAAGCGTACTTCAAGATATGTTTGCAATGATCATGTTAGTAGACATTTCAAAAATGAATGATGATTTCATAGCACTTAATGATGAGCTTATAAAACTTGGAAGCGAACTCGGTCTTTCAATTCACAGCATGCATGAAGACATTTTTAATGCTATGCACCGTATATAAAACAGTTAAAATATATAAATAATAATATAAACAGGAGTACATTTAAATGAATAATTCTATGTTTAATGCAACGGATATTCTTGAAACCATTCGTATGATTCAGGACGAATGTTTGGATATTCGTACTATAACAATGGGCATTTCACTGCTTGACTGCATTGATCCTGATATTGACAAGGCTTGCGAAAAGGTTTATGATAAAATCACTCGCAAGGCAGAAAAGCTTGTTGAAACAGGTGAGAAAATTGAAAAAGAATATGGAATACCGATTATCAACAAGAGAATTTCAGTAACACCTATTGCAATGATCTCAGCTGCTTGTCAAGAGAAAAATCCTGTAAAATTTGCAAAGGCTCTTCAGAAAGCTGCTGAAACTTGCGGCGTAAATTTTGTAGGTGGTTATTCTGCACTTGTTCACAAGGGCTTTAGTGCAGGTGATGTTGAACTTATACGTTCTATTCCTGAAGCTCTTGATATTACAACAAGACTTTGTTCATCTGTAAATGTTGGTTCAACAAGAAGCGGAATAAATATGGATGCTGTTAAGATGCTTGGTGAAGTTGTACTTGAATCTGCAAAGATCACTGCCGATAGACAGTGTGTAGGTCCATCTAAACTCGTAGTATTTTGTAATGCACCAGAAGATAATCCTTTTATGGCAGGTGCTTTCCATGGTGTCGGCGAATCTGATTGTGTAATAAATGTTGGTGTATCTGGACCTGGTGTAGTTCGTTCTACAATTACTAAATATCCAGATCTGCCACTTGACCAGCTCGCTGATATTATTAAAAAGACTGCGTTTAAAATTACAAGAATGGGTCAATTGGTTGGTGCTAAGGCATCTAAAATGCTCGGAGTTGAGTTTGGTATAGTTGATCTTTCACTTGCACCTACACCAGCAGTAGGCGATAGCGTAGCACATATTTTAGAAGCAATGGGACTGGAAGTTTGCGGCACTCATGGTACAACAGCTGCGTTGGCAATGCTCAATGATGCAGTAAAGAAAGGCGGAGTTATGGCGTCTTCAAATGTTGGCGGATTATCTGGTGCATTTATACCGGTTTCTGAGGATGCAGGTATGATAGATGCTGCTGTTGACGGTACTCTTACACTTAGCAAACTTGAAGCAATGACAGCAGTATGTTCTGTTGGTCTTGATATGATTGCTATTCCGGGTGACGTTGATCCAACTACTATATCTGCAATTATTGCTGATGAAATGGCAATTGGTATGATTAATAATAAAACTACAGCTGTACGTGTTATCCCTGCTATTGGAATGAAAGAAGGGGATATGCTTGAATTCGGCGGACTTTTTGGCAGTGCGCCTGTTATGCCTGTAAGTCGTAAATCTTCTGCACGCTTTATTGAACGTGGCGGACGTATACCAGCTCCTATGCATAGTATAAAAAACTAAGAGGTGAAATATGCAGTCATTCTTTTATGACATTGCTGTTATCGGCGGCGGTGCATCAGGTCTTGCTGCAGCGATTGAAGCTAAGCAATATGGCGGTGCAAACTGTCATATTGCTGTTATAGAGAAAAATTCCAGACTTGGAAAAAAGATTCTTGCTACTGGAAACGGCAGATGTAACCTTGGTAATATTGAGGAAAATAAGTCAAGCCATTATTCCGGTTCATGCGTTGATCTTATTGAACCGCTTTTTAATAAATTTGAAGGTTCAGAAAATTTTTTTAAGTCCCTCGGTGTAATATGCAAATCAGACAGCGGCAGACTGTATCCTTACAGTAATCATGCCGCTTCTGTTTTAGATGCACTTCGATTTCAGCTGAATGACCTTAACGTTGATGTTTTTACCGATACAGAAGTGGTTAACTTAAAATATAAATTAGGCCTATGGGAAATTAGTACTAATTCTGATTCGGATTTGAAAAAAATCAATACAAAAAAAGTTATTATCTCATGTGGAGGCAAAGCAGCTCCTATGTTTGGTACTGATGGTAATCTTTATAAAGTATTGAAGTCAATAAACAACTATTTTACCCCTATAAGACCTGCTCTTTGTCCTGCATATACTGATCCATTGACGATCAAGGGATTAAGAGGAATCCGTGCGACAGGAAAGGTGTCTTTATATAATAGTGAAAATAAATTGATGTGTTCTGATACCGGAGAAGTACAGTTTACAGACAAAACATTATCAGGCATATGCGTTTTTAATTTAGCTGCATTTGCTAAAGAAAAAAATATGTATATTCAATTCGATTTACTTCCACATCTTAAAGAATCAGAAGTATCTGAGCTTTTATGGGAAATATACGCCCAACGTTCTGCATGGAGCATTGCTGATATGCTTTCAGGGATTTTTCAAAAGAAAATGTGTCCTTCATTATTTAAAAGCAGCAAAATATCTACAGATTTAAATTCGCCTGTATATACATTAAATCCTTATGACATTGAGAAATTAACTAAAACAATCAAAGCATGGAGATTTCCTGTTTTATATTTTGGTGATTGGACTCAAGCTCAGACAACTGCCGGCGGTCTTGCACGTAATGAGATAGATGAAAATCTTGAATCAAAAAACTGTCCAGGTATGTACTTTTCAGGTGAAATATTGGATATTGCTGGAGAATGTGGCGGATATAATCTTGCGTGGGCATGGTGCAGCGGAGTCTGTGCAGCTCGCAGTGCCGTGGATTCATTAAAGAAAGGGTAGTGACTATTTTGATAAAAATATCTAATATAAATATTCCGCTAAACAATTCTGATATTTCTTTAAAAAAATTAGCTGCAAGAAAACTTAAAGTTGATTTAAGTGATATAAATGAAGTAAAATATATAAAGAAGTCAATTGATGCACGAAAAAAAGAAAATATTAAATATGTTATAACAATTGCAGTTAGTGTAAAAAACGAAAATAAAATACTAGAGCGATTTTCTAATAACAATAATATAACTGAATATAAACCTTATAATTATGTCGAACCTTCATTAGTTATTACAAAGTCACCAAGACCTGTAATAGTTGGTTTTGGACCTGCCGGAATGTTTGCAGGATTGCTGCTTGCAAAAGCAGGTTTAAGACCTATTATTCTTGAAAGAGGCTATTCAGCAATTAAGCGTAAGCAGACAGTTGATGTATTTAGAAAAACTGGTAAACTTGATACAAAATGTAATATACAGTTTGGTGAAGGCGGTGCTGGTACATTTTCAGACGGAAAGCTTAATACAGGTATAAATGATTTTAGAATTAGATATGTGCTGGAAACATTTGTAAAACATGGTGCATCAGAAGATATTTTATATACAGCTAAACCTCATATAGGCACTGATTATCTTATAAATGTAGTTCAGAGTATTCGTAAAGAAATAGAAAATTTAGGCGGAGAAGTAAAATTTGAATCTACATTTACAGGATATGAATCAGATTGTAATAATAATCTGAAAAGCGTTTTTTATATGTATGGTAATACAGAGTATTCTATTGCAACTGATCATTGTATACTTGCCACAGGTCACAGTTCAAGAGATGTTTTTCGTATTTTAAAAGATAGAAACGTATCACTTGCTGCCAAAAATTTTGCTATGGGAGTACGTATAGAACATTTACAGGCTGATTTAGATAAATGTATGTATGGAAAAAATTCAAGCAACAAATCATTGCCGCCGGCAGATTATAAACTTGCTGTACACCTTCCCAACGGACATAGTTTGTACACATTTTGCATGTGTCCCGGTGGAGAAGTTGTGGCTGCATCATCAGAAGAAAATCGTCTTGTAGTAAATGGAATGAGCTGCCATAAAAGAGATGGTAAAAACGCAAATAGTGCATTACTTGTAGGAATATCACCTGATATGTTTCCAGATAAAGATCCGCTTGCTGGAATGGTTTTGCAAGAAAAATTGGAACATTTAGCATTTATAGCTGGTGGCGGCGATTTTAAAGCACCTGTAAATCTTGTAGGAGATTTTTTGGAACATAAAGTTTCTACATCATTTGGTAAGGTTAAGCCTACGTATATACCAAATACTAAATTTGCATTGCCTGATGAATATCTGCCTGAATTTATGACAGAAACGCTTAGGCTTGGAATTCCGGAAATGGGACGCAAACTAAAATTATTTAACGACTCTGAAGCCATACTCACTGGTATTGAAAGCCGCAGTTCATCACCGGTACGAATATTGCGTAATGATTGCTATCAATCAATAAGTGTATCTGGATTATATCCATGTGGCGAAGGTGCTGGTTATGCTGGCGGAATCACGTCAGCAGCTGTTGATGGAATCAAATGTGCAGAGGCTCTTATTTCCACACTAAAATAAAGAAGGGAACAAATAAAAGTTATTGCACCAAATACAAATTTGGTGCAATAAGAAGTGGCTTTTGAAAGGAAGTGGTTTATTTTGGAAATAGATCGTACAGAATGTCCGGAGTTTCTATTGAATTATATTTTCCATATAACTGTAACTAAAGGTTTATCTACACGTACTGTACAGGAATATTATTTAGATATAAGATTGTTTTTGAAATATCTCCGCATGATGAAAGATCCAAGCTGTGCTGATGTTGATAATATAATAGATATTTCAATTAGAGATATGTCTATTGATATAGTAAACCAAGTGCAATTACAAACTATTTATGAATTTTTATATTATATTCGTGAAGAACGTGAAAATCAAGAATTGGCACGTGGAAGAAAAACTTCAGCTTTAAAAAGCTTTTTTGGGTTTCTATACAACAATCAAGGCATTATTGATCATGATCCAACAGAACGTTTGGAATTGCCGTCAACTAAAAAAAGTATTCCAAAATATTTAACTCTTGAACAAAGCAGAAAACTGCTTGAATCTATAGATACGGCTTTTTTTGAAAGAGATTTTTGTATAATAACATTATTTTTAAATTGCGGAATACGACTTAGTGAACTTGTGGGACTTAATACAACTGATCTAATGCTTGATGAATGTCAGATGCGTGTGCTTGGAAAAGGTAATAAAGAACGTATGGTTTTTCTGAATTCTGCCTGTATGCAAGCAATTTTACAATATATGAATATCCGTGAGCAAATGCGTAACGATGATTCTGGATGTGCATTATTTTTGAGTAAACGTCATACAAGAATAAGCAAAAGACGTGTTCAACAAATTGTAGAAAATGCTTTGGCGGCTGCCGGACTTAGTGGTCAAGGATATTCTACTCATAAATTACGTCATACAGCTGCAACGCTTATGTATCAATATGGAAATGTTGATGCTCTTACATTAAAAGAAGTACTTGGACACGCCAGTACTTCTACAACTGAAATTTATACGCATTTAACTAATGAAAATATAAGACAAGCTACAGAAAGTTCGCCGCTTGCAAATTTTGTATCATTAAAAGATAAAAATGATAATGATCCTGTATAATAATTATAGAGCATATTTTAGTGTGTTATCTGTTTTAACAGACTTCTCTAAAAATATGCTCTATTTTTAATTATTCTTATTTAGAAATTAAATATGCTCTATTTTTAATTATTCTTATTTAGAAATTAAATTAAAAGTATAAATGGTCATTTTCCGACATAGTTTCCATATCAACAGCAATCATATCATAATTACCAATTATAAATATTGTATCATTTATATATAATGCTCTTTTAACAGGACTCTTTGAATAAATAACTTTTTTCTCTTTAAGAGCGTCATCATCATATGAATAAAATACAAATCCATCACTGTTAATAGATCCGAAAGGAATTGCTATTAGATTTTTTTCTGGTGATATAAGCAATGCTTTTCTATTATATTCAGCTTCTGAATAGATCCAGTCGATTTCTTCATCATCAAAATACTGCTCATCAACATCAGCTGCATGAATGGTTGCCACGCTTTGCTCTATAAGATTATTTGGATCACTGTTATCAAACATTACAAGTTTTAAGCCAATCTTATTTCCATCTTCATCTCCATCTATTCCAAAGCCAAGCAAAAGATTATCATTCCATTGCTGCATATAACTGCTGTAGCCTGTTATTTTATGCTCATCAAGAATGACCGGTGAATATGGGTCAGATAAATCAATAGCATATAGTGGGTCTGTTTGCTTAAATGTCACAATATATGCTAAATCGCCCTGGAAGCTTGCGGATTGTATAGTCTCATCTTCTCCAAAACCTCCTATTTCCCCTATTTTGTTGAGTTTCATATCGAAAATATATACAGCGTTGTCGCTTGATGCATTAAATCCACGTGAAACTGCCGCTCTAAAAAATCCATTATATTCACTCATAGAAAATTGGTCTTTTACTTTACCTCTTACATTTACATTTGCTTCCGGCACTATATTACCATCATTTATATTTATTCTTGTAAAATCAGTATTATACTCACCTTTTTCCCAATAGCAGCTTGCAATATAAATATTATTAAGAGAACAATAAAACTCACCTTTGAATCCTGCAAGACTTTTAAAATCTATTACTGTACTTGGAGAATCAGAAAATACATTTATGCTTCCTATATTTTTAAAAGAAGAGCTAAAAACAAAATCGTTGTCATCATTGGAAGGATTTTCTTCAGGAAGTAAAATATCATCAGGTAAAACAGTGCATTTTTCTTCATTTGCATAGTAAGCAGGTATACATTTATTACGATTTCGGTAATCATAAAAGCGTGTCCAATTATAATCTGAGATAATATAAAGTACACCATCTTCCATAAGACGAATATCACTATAATCTCCATCTTGAGAATAGTCGCCTAACAATTCTAATTCTTCACTAGCCTCAAATACAAGGACATGAGTTCGACTAAAACTTTTGTCATTTTTTGATTCATCTGTATCTAAAGCAATAATAAGTTTGTCATTTTCAAGATACATAGAACAAATATATCCGTATTCTACAGTTTCCGGAAGATAATCAAGCAAACATATAGTATTATTTGATGTGAAAACGTTTCCATCTGTTTCTGCAATGTTGATGTACGGTATATTATCATCATCTTTTACAGAATAGATTTTTTTGCCGTCTGTTTGTACAATGTCGCCTTCAAGCACACCAGCTTCTTGATTATACAATTCTGATATTTCAGAAGTTTTACCAGCGTCCTCATTGACTGCTACATCTGCTTCAGCCTCATCATAAACCGCATCCTCAACATAATCATCATAACACTTGTCATTATCGATTGATTTCATATATTCTTTCATATACTTATATACTTGTTTGTAATCTTTTGCAGCTGTAATATAATTTCCGTTTGTAACAGCTAAGGAATCAGAATTATCTTGAATTTTTTTGGCAATAAAACCTCCTGTACTCAAAAGTACTGCACAAGCTGCAATTCCAGAACACCATTTGAGTGCTGTATTCAAATGTATACTTTTTCTTCTTTTTTCCTCTGACTTAATAATATCAAGTCTGTTTTTTATTGATTCAGGAGATAAATATTCAGGCACTGGCGGCTCATCGAGAATTTTTTTGATCTCATCATTATTATTCATAGTTAAGCTCCTTTCAATCTTTCAGCTGCAATCTAAGAGCAGCTTTTATACGTGATAAACGTGAACGAATTGTTGATGGCTTTATCCCGCATATCTTCCCTATTTCTTTTCCAGTATAACCACATAATGCGGATAAATAAAGAATCAATCTGTCATCTTTAGGAAGTGTATTTAATACATCCTTAAGCTCAGATGAATTGTATTCAAAATTACTTGAAAGTTTTGCTTCATCAATATCTTCAGGATAATTATAATAGTTCTGCTGTTTTTTCTTGATTTTTTTGCTGAGTATACTAAATATCCAACTTTTAAATGCACATGATTCCTTCAATTTTCCAATAGTTGAAAAAGCATCTACTATTGCATCACTTACGACATCTGATGCATCATGCTCATTGTTTCGTAAAGCGTAATAAGCCATGTGATACATATCTTTATATACTGTTGCATATAACCTTGCAAAAGCTTCTGTATCACCATTCTGTGCAAGTTTTACATCCTCTGTCATAAAAATCACCTCACAATATGTTATTTATATAATATGTGCTGCTTTTAGCTTGATTTGTTGCATAAAAAATTTATTTTTGTATAAATGCACAATTTATATTGGCTAAATCTTCCATGCTATATATATAAGTATTAAAAAACAGACTACTTTTATACTCACTTAAAAGTAGTCTGTTAATAGAGCTTATATTTTTGTAAATTTAACTTTTATCAATAATCATTTGAATAAGAATAGCAGCATCAAATATATTTAATTTGCCATTTCCATCCATATCACAATTTTTAGCATTTATATCATAAATGCTTATTGCTTTTACCAGATATTTTCTAAGGGCTACATAATCTGACATATTTATATTACTGTCCCAATTTGCATCTCCGAGGTTTGAGTCTGGTTCAGTTGTTGTAGTTGTTGTTGAATTTGTTGTGGTTACAGTAGTTGTAGTAGTAGCCTCTGTTGTTGAAGTGGTGCTTTCTGTCGTTTCGGGTGTTGTTGATGTTGTGGTCGTTTCAGATTCAGATGTTGTTAGCTCAGGAGTTGTAGTTGTAACTTCTGAAGTTGTTGTTAACTCAGTTGTTGACTCAGTAGCAGTTGTTGTTGTCGTTGTTATTGATGTTGTTAATTCAGTGGTGGTAGTCGTTGTTGTGGTGGTATTTGTGGTAGTAGTTGTTGTTTGTGTTATATCTCCAGCGTTATCGATATAATTTTTAAGCGTATCACCCCACAGTTTTCCCATAGCAGCATATCCTGTTTCATTTGGATGAACACCATCGTACAAGCCAGCTTTCATATCAACTACACTGTTAATATCTGCAAATCCAATATTTACACCTTCTGCTTTCTTCTTATCTACCAAAGCCTTTACACCA
Organism: uncultured Ruminococcus sp.; assembly: GCA_937907215.1. Classification (GTDB taxonomy): domain Bacteria; phylum Bacillota; class Clostridia; order Oscillospirales; family Ruminococcaceae; genus Ruminococcus_C. Next base: position 10,938 of record CALESG010000068.1, on the reverse strand, counting down.
GCATTGTATGTGTCTACATATTCATCAACTTTTGCTTGTAATTCAGCAGTGTTGTTTACATCAACATTTATAAGATACCCATATGCACCTAACCAGTCAGCACGAACTTCTGCATCAATATCCGGAATACTTGCTAAGAAGAGCATATCAGTATTGTCCATATTGATTATAATTTCATCTACAAGACTTTCAAGCCTTTGAAGTGCAGAAGTTTGACTTGTTATATCGCCCATATTATCAATAGCGTTAAGACGAGCATCTAGCAAATCATTTGTACCGATCTGCAAAAGCATAATATCTGGATCATAAGTTTGTATCATATTTCCTCCGCCAAAGAGAGTTTCATACAAACCACTTCTTCCATTATACTGTTTGATTGCATATCCACTATATCCACAATGAGCCGGATCGTAAGTGATTTCAGTGCCGTTCCAATTATAAGTTGATTCATTAGTCCAATTATTTTTAGCGCCTACCATATCATATGATATATCATCCTGCTGTAAGTAATAACATAGATATTTTCTATAACCATTATCTCCGTTTATATAACCATCTGTTATGGAATCGCCCATACACATTATTTTATATGTTTTTTCTGAATTTTCAGCATCGGCAACAATATTCTGAGAAGTTGCAGCCGCACCAGCAAAAGCTCCTGTTGCGATTATAATACTCATTGCAGCATATAAGCAGCTTTTGATTTTTTTCTTGATATTCATATTATTATTTTCCTCTTTTCGCTAATGTTTTTGGGTATTTAATATAAAATTAAAACGAATCACAACAAGAAAAAGAACCGGCGAATAACGTCGGCTCTAATTTATAAGAAATATTTTTATTTATTCATCAAAAAGCGGTGTGGAGAAATAGCGTTCTGCCGTATCAGGTAAAACCGTAACAACTGTCTTCCCTTTTCCAAGCTTTTTAGCAAGTTTTAATGCAGCTGCAACATTAGTACCACTTGAGATTCCGCACATTATTCCTTCAAGTCTTGAAAGATCTTGAGCAGTTTTTATTGCCTCTTCATCAGTTACAACATAAATATAATCATATATATTCTGATTCAGAATTGCAGGAATCACTCCGTCACCAATTCCCATTTGTAAATGAGTTCCTATAGTTCCGCCAGCAAGTATAGCTGCATTTTCAGGTTCTACTGCCCATATTTCTATATCAGGATTTTGCGCTTTTAATACTTCACCTATTCCAGTTATAGTACCGCCTGTTCCTATTCCTGAACAAAAACCGTGAATTTCTCTTCCCGCTTGTTCCATTATTTCCATTCCGGTATGATGCTTATGAACTTGTGGATTAGCCATATTTTCAAATTGCTGAGGAACATAAACATTAGGATTTTCTTCTTTTAGTCTGAGTGCTGTTTTAAGGCATTCTTCAATACAGTCGCCTATATTTCCAGCATCGTGAATGAGTATGACTTCTGCTCCATAATGGCGTACAAGTTTTCGTCTTTCTTCACTTACAGAATCCGGCATTATTATTATAGTTCTATATCCTTTTACTGCACCAATAAGTGCAAGACCTATACCCTGGTTGCCGCTTGTAGGTTCTACTATAATAGAATTCTCATTGATGAGTCCCTGCTGCTCAGCTTGAGCAATCATATTATAAGCTGTTCTTGTTTTTATTGAGCCGCCTACATTTAATCCTTCAAATTTTACAAGTACTTCAGCACTATCAGGATCAGTCATTCTGTTAAGCCGAATAAGCGGTGTATGACCTATTCCTTCTAATATATTATTATATATCATTGCATTGGCTCCTTCTGGAAAATTATTTATCTTAATTATTATATCATATACGCATTCTTAAGTCAATGACATTTTTAATTTCATTTTACATGAGATGTCATGACAAAAAAATCATAAAGATAGCATAAAAAATCATTTTAATTAACTTAGCTTTATGATATAATTAAAATGTAATTTTAGAGCTTGTTTTCGTGAAAGGAGTATAAATTAAATTATGATATTATTGTCAGCACAAAATATTTCAAAAACATATATGGAACGAAAGGTTCTGAATAACGTTTCATTTTTTCTAAATGAAGGTGATAAAATAGGTATTATTGGAATAAATGGAACAGGTAAATCTACCCTGCTTAGAATTCTTGCTGGAGCAGAAGAACCTGATAATGGCAAAATAATACATAAAGGTGGAATTAGAATATCGTATCTTCCTCAAATACCTGAATTTGAAGAACATGGAAGTATAATTGAACAAGTAATCAAACATCTTCCGGAAGATTTGAAAGAATCAAAAGAATTTGAAGCAAAGTCGATTCTTGGTAAATTTGGAATAACAGACTTTACAAAGGACATAGGCACACTTTCCGGTGGAGAAAAAAGACGTGCTGGAATAGCTGCTGCACTTATTCAGCCAAGTGATGTACTTTTGCTTGACGAGCCTACTAACCATATTGATAATGAAACTATACAATTACTTGAAGAACAACTAAAAAAATATTGTGGTGCAATTGTTATGGTCACACATGACAGATATTTTTTAAACAGCATTACTAATAAAATAGTAGAGGTCGATAAAGGTAATATTTTTGAATACGATGGCAACTATAGTAAATATCTTGAATTAAAGGCTCAGCGTGAAGCTGATATGGAAGCAAAAGAACGTAAAAACCGTACAATTTACAGACAGGAACTGGAATGGATGAGACGTGGGGTTCGTGCAAGAGGTACAAAATCAAAGGACAGAATCGAAAGATTTCATGAGCTTGAAAATAGAGAAAAACCTTGTGAAACAGAAAAATTACAATTGCAGTCTGTTTCATCAAGACTTGGCAAGAAAACTATAGAACTAAAAAACGTTTCAAAATCTATTGACGGAAAAACTCTTATAGATGATTTTTCATTTATACTTTCAAGAGATGCAAGAATAGGAATCGTTGGTCATAATGGCACTGGAAAAAGCACACTTATAAAAACAATCATCGGTGAATATACGCCTGACAAAGGCTCGATCACAATTGGCGATACAGTAAATATAGGATATTTTTCACAGGAATGCGAAAGCATGGATACATCTCAAAGAGTTATTGATTATATAAAAGATACAGCAGAAAATATTCAGACAAATGATGGTATTATAACAGCAGCAAAAATGCTGGAAAGATTTTTATTTACGCCTGAACTTCAATGGAATAAAATTGAAAAGCTGTCTGGTGGTGAAAGAAAAAGACTTTATCTTTTAAAGGTTCTCATGACTTCACCTAATATTCTTATTCTTGATGAGCCTACAAATGACCTTGATATAGAAACTTTAACAATTTTGGAAGATTACCTTGACAAATTCAACGGTGCAGTAATTGCAATTTCACATGACAGGTATTTTCTTGATAAAATGGCAACGGAGATCTGGGAGTTAAGCGGCAGCGGGATAATCAATAGGTACAATGGGAATTATAGCGATTATATGGAAAATATCAAACAAAATATTGCCGATTTTGAACAATCAAAAAATCATACTGAAAAGAAAAAACGTACTTTTGTAGGAAAGAAAAAATTGAAATTTTCTTTTAAGGAACAAAGAGAGTTTGAAACCATTGATGATGATATAGCTGATATTGAACAAAAAATAAAAAATATTGAAAAAGAAATTTCAGAGTGTGCATCCGATTATGTTAAACTTCAAGAATTGTCTGATAAAAAAGATCAGCTTGAAATCCAGCTTTCAGAAAAGATGGATAGATGGGTATATTTAAGTGAACTTTCTGAGAAAATTGCAAATGGAGATACTGATTAAATAAATTTTTATATTTAAACAAAGCAGGCAGCTGAATTGAACAACTGCCTGCTTTTTTACTTATTTCTTTATATATTTTTATTTTAATGGAATGAGATCGGATACAGATATATTGCCTTGTGAATCAGTTACTACAAACATACACACATAATTTTCAGGGTTTTTGATAGATGTTACTTCAAGAGAATATTCTTCTGTAAGACTCTGTTCAAATCCCATAAGCCAGCCGGATTTTTCCCATTCAAAGAATGGGAGAAGATTTCCATTTTCATCTTTTGTCAAATAATTACAAGTACCTGTAACAGACATATAAGTATAATCATCAAGAGATAGGAGCTGTTTGCTTGCTCTTTGGATCTCATCATCTGAAATTATAGGAACAGCACTTCTTATTTCACCATTTGGATGAGCATCGTCTACAATTATTTGAAGATTTGCGGAATTTACATCCCAATCAGATATATCATCAGCAGCATATGTTAGTACAACAGAACTCATATAACGCTTTTCTTTAGATGAAGAATCGTTGTCAATAAGTACCATTGGTATATCAGAAAGCTTGCCGGATGCATCTTTCATATAAACCGCATTATTGCTGTAATAAGCATGAAGAACGCCGTCATTATCCATTTTTACATTTTTGCCGCCATGTACAAATACATACATATCGTCAATTCGCTCATCGTCCATATTATCTGTAAATCCGCCTTCTTTTGCCTTGCAAAGAATGTAGTATGTAGCACTTCCAAAATTGGCCTTCTGTTGTGGAGTAAGCTGCAAACATATATCCTTACCCGACTGGACAGAAGCATAAATATTATCTTCGTCTATATCCGTGTCTTTATCATCTTTATCGTCATCGTCATTATCATTATCATCACTGTAGTCGTCGTCATCATCATCTGGAACATCAATGTCATAGACATAGCCTTCATCACCGGATACATTCCAATCGCTAGCAATAGTTTCACCATTGCGGATGGCATAAAAGTCATTTAGATATTTTACATAGTCCTCAGCAAAATCTATTGATTCATCAAGTTTCAAACATATTTCAGAATATTCATTATCTGAATTATTAGGATAGCATATAGATATACCATTAGCATTTTCAACATTAGTACGCATATATACGATCATATTTTCTATAGCGTTAATAACATTATCATCTTCAATTGCTGATTCATCATCAGCAAGCTTGTCAATCAAGTCTACTGTATCTACAAGACAATAGTTGAAACTTGAAGAAAATCCACCAAATTCCTTTACACGACCTCTTTTTTGTACAGCAAGAGGAAATGTTTCTGTAGATAATGTTTTATGAGTTTCTGAAAAGAAACTGTTAAAAGCGTCTTCTGCCTGCTGATATTTATTAAGGTCAAGACATGACAATGTAAGATCCGCATAGCTTCTTGGATTCATTTCAAAGATTTCCTCTCCGTACGCCATGTAGGAATCAATTATTTCCTTTCCAAGATGTGCACCGTCCATATCGGGCTGTGAAAGGGAAGACAAAAATTCATAATTCCAGCCCCAACCAGGTTCAGTTTCCTGAGAAGCAATCATATAGTTAGCATATGGTGCAAATGCATTGCAAATTTCCATGGAACTCATAAGACAGGCGTCAAAGCCTATCCATTCTAGCTTTTTGCCTGATTGACCTACTGAACTTTCAAGTGCTGATTGCATTTCTGGAAGTGTCATAATATCGTTAAAGTTTTCATCAAGACCATATCCAAGAATTGGACCTGCACCATGATCCCATAGTATGAGGCTATAGAGGTCTGTATTATACTGTTCCATGCACTGACTTATAAAATTGCCAAGATTTTCAGCTTCTCCCATATTTGCCGACTCAACAGTATCAACAACAGTAAAAGCACCATCTTCAAGATGCAGGATCGTCTGTTCATCTTCAGATATTAAAGTATTTTGCCATTTTGAGGCTCCGCCTGTACAAACAACGATATTATTATCTCCTGTTGACGGCATAGCCTCTTCCATCTCAGTAAGATCTAGAGTAGCTGCACCATGCATTGATTCAAGATCAGAGCCGACCATATAGATCATAATAGTTTGAGAATATACTTGTCCACTTTCACTGCTGCTATCAACATTGTCAATTATGTCGCTATATTCATTATCAGATGACGATATATCACTGGTTTGAGAATCATCGTCAAATAAGTCTTTTTTAGTTTTATTACTGCTGTTATTATCAGAACAGCCGCTGGCAAAGCTTGAAAGCAATGCACTTGTTATCATAAGTGCAATAAGTTTTGATTTATTTTTCATTTATACATCTCCAATTTTTATAGTTGTTTTTTATAAAAATCTGCTGTAACTTTAGATATTAAAATTACAGCAGATTTAAAAGTTTATACTTATGTTTTATCAGCATTTCCCATGCGAATATTGATAAAATCTACAAGCAGATCAACAGTATGATCAATGCCAAGCTTGCTTGAATTTATTGAGATTTCATAACCTCTTGAATCACCCCATTTATTGGGACAATGGTAATTGTGATAAGCTTTACGTGTTTTATCATGACGTTTCATAATACTAATAGCTTCTGATTCTGACACGTTTCTTACAGCCTTAACACGATTTATTTTTTCCGCTTCATCGCCAATAATGAATATAGGGATCATTCCAGAATATTCACGCAAAACATACTCAGAACAACGTCCTACAATTACAAATGATTCTCCGGAATCAGCTTTTTTCTTTAAATAATCAAATTGAATATCAGCAATAATTTCCTCTGGTGAATTGGAATGACCACGTACTGTTCTGGAAATAATTGGCTTTTTTCTTTTTTCATCATATTTATGGAAATTAGCTACATCAACATTCATTTCATTGGCAATTTCATCAAGCATATTTCTATCATAAAATGAAATTCCAAGACGTTCTGAAAGTCGTTTTGCAATTTCATGACCGCCGCTGCCATATTCACGGCTGATAGAAATAATCAATTGTTTGCTCATGTATTATCCTCCTTTACACTATTATAGATAGAAAGCACATATAAATATTGTACTAATCACAAGAACAATTATAGTTGCAGGTGCCATTTTCTTACAGTATTCACCCCATCCAATTGGATGACCAGCTTTAGCCGCAGCTGATGTACCTACAACATTTGCAGATGCTCCGATAGGTGTTGCACTTCCGCCTACGTCAGTACCCATTGCAAGTGACCACGCAAGTACATCAATGTGTACACCTGTTGTTGCAGAAAGAGCTTTGATAACCGGAACCATAGTAGCTGCAAAAGGAATATTATCAATAAATGCACTCGCAATCGCAGATATCCAGATTATAATGGCAACCATGAGATATACATTGCCGCCGCTTATATTCTGAATAAATTTAGCTATAATTTCAAGAACGCCTGTTTTCTCTAGTCCAGCTACAACTACAAATAATCCAGTAAAGAACAAGAGTGTTTTGTAGTCAACTTTTTTCAAAATTTCTGGTATATGCTTTCCTGAAGTGATCAAAGTAACTGCTGCAACAGATACACCTATAAATGCTACTGTAAGGTGTGTGGTAGCATGAGTAACAAGAAGAACAACTGCTGCAAGGAAAATTATTGTATTTATAATAAATCCTGTTTTATCAGTAATTGCACTTGATGGTGATGGAAGATTTGAAAAATCTTCAGTTGATGCTGAATTAACAGATAATTCTTTGTGCATAACCAGATAGAAATATACCAAAATAAATGCAAATGAAATAATTGCAATAAGACCAGTATGTGTGATAAAATCTGTAAATGTGTATCCAAGCTGAGTACCAATGATAATATTAGGTGGATCACCGCACATTGTTGCAGAACCGCCAAGGTTTGCACAGAATATTTCTGCAAGAATCATTGGAACTGGCGGAAACTTAAGAAGTCGTGCAAGTTCAATTGTTATTGATGCAAGGAACAAAATAACAGTTATACTGTCAATGAACATTGCCAAAACAAACGACATACACATAAAGGCAATAAATATTGGAATTGTCTTGTAATGTACAAGTTTGGCAATAAGCATACAGAGCCAACGGAAAAATCCAACTCTTGCCATTCCTTCAACCATTATCATCATGCCTGCAAGGAATAAGATAGTTGACCAGTCAATGCCGCCGGATTCTGCCTCTGCACCGGTTGAATGCCAGAACTCCGGATGTACAATTGCTGAAAGATTGATAGTATCCCAGATAGCACCGAGATCACGCAGACAAACACCAAATACAAAGATAAGTGTAAGTGCACCACAACATAGGGTTGTGATTTGCTTCTCGATTTTTTCTGTGATAATCAAGACGAACATAGCAATAAATATTATTATTGCTACTATAGATGCTGCTGTCATAGATATAGACCCCTTTCATATAAGTATCGCTTTTGAGAAATTCTCATTTAACTGTTAGCAAGCTAACTAAATGTAAAGCTTGAATCGGAAAATCGACAGCAATTTCCCCAAAAAATACAGTCACATATAATTATAATCACTTAAATGTTATATGTCAAGTTGAATGATATAATTTAATTGTTTTTTTAGTATTTTATATAGTTCACATACTTTTTCAAAGTTTAAAATGCAGGGAAAAAGGTATTGCATTTTATGGGAAATTATGATATAATTACTTAGTTAATGAATCCAATATCCGAAAGGACTGAAAAATATGCAGGATAAAAATAAGAAAAATTTCGAGATACCAAGACCAAAATTCCCAAAAAGGGCTGTTGTTACTGGCGGTATGCCATATGGCAATAAAGAACTTCATTTTGGTCATGTTGGTGGAATGCTTGTATTTGCCGATACTTATGCACGTTTTCTCCGTGATCGTATTGGTAAAGAAAATGTGATTTTTGTAAGTGGTACAGATTGCTATGGCTCCCCTATTGCAGAAAGTTGGAGGCAGAAATGTGCTAAAGGTGAGTTTGAAGGTTCATTGGTTGACTTTGTAGAAAGAAATCATAAAAAACAAAAGGAAACTCTGGATTCCTATGCTATTGCTCCAAACTTTTTTGGAGCATCCGGGCTGAACCCTGCAAAAGATGTTCATGCAAAATATACTCTTGAGTTTTTACAGTCATTGTATGATAAGGGCCAGCTTGAACGCATAACAACAATGCAGTTTTTCGATGAAAAGGCAGGAGTTTTTCTTAACGGCAGACAAGTTATAGGTAAATGTCCGGTTGAAGGTTGTACATCTGAAAAAGGATATGCTGATGAATGCGACCTTGGACATCAGTATATGCCGGAAAACCTTTTGAATCCTGTAAGCACTCTTACCGGTGAAACACCTACGATGAAACCAGTTACTAATTGGTATTTTAAGCTTCGTAATTATGAAAACTTGCTTAAAGACTGGGTAGTTGAAATGCAGAAGCGCAAAGATGTAAGACCTGTTGTACACAAAACTATTTCAGAATTTCTTAAACCCCCGGTTATTTATGTAAAGCGTGAGTTTGAAGAGAAATATTTTGAACTTCGTGAAAATATGCCTAAACATGAATATTTGGAAGAAAAGAAAAAACCTTCTTTCACAATTGAATTCAAAACGCTTTCTGATTGTGATGAGGCTTGCAAAATCTTAACTGAAAATCAAATTCGTTATCGTACTGGTAAAACACTTGTTCCATTCCGCCTTACAGGCAATATTGAATGGGGTGTGCCAGCACCAAACTTAGAGGATTCCGAAGGCCTTACTGTTTGGGTATGGCCGGAATCACTTTGGGCACCTATTTCATTTACAAAAACTTATCTTGAAAAAGAAGGTCATAACCCTGACAAGTGGAAAGATTATTGGTGCAGCAAAGAATCTACTGTTTATCAGTTTATCGGACAGGATAATATTTATTTTTATGGTATCGCTGAACCGGCAATGTGGATGGCACAGCAATCTGGCGATGAAAAAACTTGTGATCCTGCTGATGGAGAACTCCAGCTGCCTGTAATTGTGGCAAATCACCATATCTTATTTCTTGATAAAAAAGCATCAAGTTCAGGTGCTGTAAAACCTCCTATGGCTGATGATCTGCTTAATTATTATACACCTGAGCAGCTTAGAATGCATTGGCTTGGTCTGGGATTGGGTCAGCGTTCAGTAAGCTTTATGCCAAAACCATATAATCCCGATGCTAAACCAGAAGATGCTGATCCAGTGGTAAAGGACGGATTACTCTTATCTAATGTTTATAACAGAATAATTCGTACTGCTTTTTATACAACACAAAAGGAACTTGACGGTGTTATGCCTGATATTAATCCGGAAGAAAACATTATTGCTGATGCTAAAAAAGCCGTTCTTGAATATGAACGTCATATGTCTAAGTTCGCATTTCATCAATGCACGTATGTTCTTGACAGCTATATACGTAATTCCAGTAAATATATGGCAAAAACACTTAAACCTGATATGCTTTCTAAAGATGAGCTTTCACAGATTCTTGCTAATCTCTTCCATATGATTCGTACGACTGCTATACTTTTACACCCAATGGCACCTATCGGTACGGAGAAATTGCGTGAGTATTTGCAGGTTGATGAAAGAATTTGGTCATGGGATACTATCTTTGAACCACTCACCTATTTCACTGAAAAAGATCATAATCTAAAATTCTTGCCTCCACGCACAGATTTCTTTACACGTCATGAAAGTCAGTTTGTTCAAACAGAGGAAAATTAAATTTTAGATTTAAATTAAAAAGGCTGTTGCAAATCAAATCTCTGCAACAGCCTTTTTTATTTTAGAAAATCACTTGATAATTATTTAGTCGTTATTTTCTTTTGAATCTTTTGAGCATTTATGCTTAGTTTTTACAATGTATTGAGGTCTGCCTTTAACTTCAGAATATGTTTTGGACAGATATAATCCGGTAATTCCATTGCAAAACAGCTGGATTCCTGCAATAAAACAAATAATACATGCAAGCGATGGCCAGCCTGATACAGGATCACCCCATATCATAGCACGTACAAAGAATACTAAAACCATTATAAGTGCAATGATACAAAAAACAATTCCCATAATAGATGATAATGCAAGTGGTGCAGTAGAAAATGCAATCATACCATCAATTGCATATAGCAAAAGCCCCCAGAATGACCATTTAGTTGAACCTGCTACACGATTTCGGTTTTCAAAATCGAT